>NZ_JBXENY010000007.1:0-472121 GCF_059383875.1 Paenibacillus sp. JT22N7 | reverse complement strand
ACCCCTTGAAGACGACGAGGTTGATAGGTTCGGGGTGGAAGCGCAGCAATGCGTGCAGCTGACGAATACTAATCGGTCGAGGGCTTATCCTAATAACACGCTAAAGTTTCAGACTTTGTCTTTCGCATCCAGTTTTCAGGGTAGCAATACCTTGTAAGTAACGTTTTATATTCCCTGATAGCTCAGTTGGTAGAGCACTCGACTGTTAATCGAGTTGTCACAGGTTCGAGTCCTGTTCGGGGAGCCATTATAGAGAGGTGTCCGAGTGGTCGAAGGAGCACGATTGGAAATCGTGTAGGCTCTAACCGGGTCTCGAGGGTTCGAATCCCTTCCTCTCTGCCATATTTACTTAAAGTATGTTGGTAGAATTTTAACATGGCCCGTTGGTCAAGTGGTTAAGACACCTCCCTTTCACGGAGGTAACAGGGGTTCGAGTCCCCTACGGGTCACCAAAAAAACTTTAAAAAAACACTTGCAAAATGCTCGAAAAAGTGGTAAGATATAAAAGTCGCTTAATCAACACGGAGGCTTAGCTCAGCTGGGAGAGCATCTGCCTTACAAGCAGAGGGTCGGGGGTTCGATCCCCTCAGCCTCCACCATATTGCTTTTACGATGACGCGGGGTGGAGCAGCCCGGTAGCTCGTCGGGCTCATAACCCGAAGGCCGCAGGTTCAAATCCTGCCCCCGCAACCAAACTTTACCTTCGGAATGATCCGAGAATATGATGTGGAGCTGTGGTGTAGAGGCCTAACATGCCTGCCTGTCACGCAGGAGACCGCGAGTTCGAATCTCGTCAGCTCCGCCATTTAAAACATCTGGCTCGGTAGCTCAGTCGGTAGAGCAGAGGACTGAAAATCCTCGTGTCGGCGGTTCGATTCCGTCCCGAGCCACCATTAAGATGATTGGTAAACAAAAGTTTGTACCATGCCGTTGTAGCTCAATTGGTAGAGCAACTGACTTGTAATCAGTAGGTTGGGGGTTCAAGTCCTCTCGACGGCACCATTCATGGAGGATTAGCGAAGTGGCTAAACGCGGCAGACTGTAAATCTGTTCCTTCGGGTTCGGTGGTTCGAATCCATCATCCTCCACCAGTTTACCTTAGGGGCATAGTTTAAGGGTAGAACAACGGTCTCCAAAACCGTTGGTGTGGGTTCAATTCCTGCTGCCCCTGCCAATCAAAACTGAACAATATAATATGGCGGTCGTGGCGAAGTGGTTAACGCATCGGTTTGTGGATCCGACATTCGGGGGTTCAATTCCCCTCGTCCGCCCCATTATTGTTCAAACTAAAAAATACTTAATTGTTGGGGATTAGCCAAGCGGTAAGGCAACGGACTTTGACTCCGTCATTCTCAGGTTCGATCCCTGAATCCCCAGCCATTCTTTTGCGGACGTGGCTCAGTGGTAGAGCATCGCCTTGCCAAGGCGAGGGTCGCGAGTTCGAATCTCGTCGTCCGCTCCATCTTTATGGCGCCATAGCCAAGTGGTAAGGCAGAGCTCTGCAAAAGCTCTACCCCCAGTTCGAGTCTGGGTGGCGCCTCCACAATTTCATAGTGTGTGCCCTTAGCTCAGCTGGATAGAGCGTTTGACTACGAATCAAAAGGCCAGGAGTTCGAATCTCTTAGGGCACGCCATTATTCTTTAAAACGCCGGCGTGGCGGAATGGCAGACGCGCGCGACTCAAAATCGTGAGGGAAACCGTGGAGGTTCGAGTCCTCTCGCCGGCATATAAGAAACGAAGGTTTTACGGTGATTTAAACGCTGATTGCGCGCATGTGCAGTCGGCGTTTTTGCGTTTAGTAATGCGCGATAATAAAGCGCGGTGATATGACGCAACGCACACGACTTTAATCGTATTTATCGTAGACTCCAGCGTATCCCTCGACGAATATCGCGACGGAGGAATTACGAAATGGCTAGACGAAAGAACGCGTTAGATCAAACGGACTTGCTGCCGAATCATGCGCCTATATACGCGGTGGACGACTGGGACAGCGCCGTCGATTTATTTTTACGCGACGGGAAGATACGTAATATCAGTAAGCATACAATCGGGTTTTACCGCCAGGAACTCGGCAAATTTAAACGGATACTCGACGAACAAAAAGTGTCTACCGATCCGAATAAGGTTACGGAGGAGATAATTAAAACGAACGTAATCCTATACCTCCTTGACGAAGAGCAGAAAGCGACGTCGATTAACTGTGTGCTGAGAGCTATTCGGACCCTTTTTAATTTCCTTGTGAAAGAAAGCTATCTGCTACGTTCGCCGATGGCCCGCGTAAAGTTGCTGAATCAAAAGAATACAATTATTAAGACGTTTTCAATCGAACAAATACACCGTCTCTTTGCGCAGCCAGACCAGAAGACCTTCGTCGGTGTACGCGACCTTACGGTGATGATGTTGTTTTTGGAGACGGGGATACGCTTAAGGGAATTAGAGGACTTAGTGTTGAGTGATATCCGCTGGAAAGACGGCACCATACTAGTAAACGGTAAAAATAACAAGTAGCGGCTTGTACCTATTCAAGCGCTGATGAAGAAACAACTTTCGAAGTACGTAGCGCTACGAGGCCAACTTGAGCATGATTCACTCTTTGTTACAATAGACAACACTCCGGTAACAAGGCGGCAGGTGCAGGAACAAGTCGCATTCTACGGACGCAGAGCGGGCCTTACAGACGTTCGATGTAGCCCACACACAATTCCGTCACACTTTTGCGAAGATGAGCGTACAGAACGGAGCAGACGTGTTTGCGCTTCAAGCTGTGGGACATGCTACCCTTGATCAAGTACGTACCTATGTTAATTTATTCAGCCGTGAGGTGCATGATAAACACCGTAAATTCAGTCCGATCGAGAAAATGTTTTAATTGGAAAAGCTACGTCCTGCGATAATATACGTATTACCTAAAAAGGAAATCGCAGGGGGACTATTATGCTTGGAGCGTTATTTTTCGCATCAATTATTGTAGGTGTTATTTTTGCAGTCGCATTCATCTTTCCAAAAATCATACCGAAATACACGCGCTGGCAAAAAGGGTTTATCGTATTTGTTTGTATGTTTGTATTTGTGATATCTTACGGAAATTTAAACGAAGGTAGTAAGCCGGAGGTTGTTTCTAAATCAACCGCACCGGTCTACCAGCAACGGCATACGCCCGAAAGTCCCAGCCCTAGCTCGCAGTCTATAATGTTCGCGTCACCGAGTGAAGCGACCGCATCTAGCACGCCAGCTCCTACGCCTAAGCTGCCGAGTGTCGGCGAAAAAGCAACGGTAGGTAAATTCGACGTAACGGTTAGCGGTCTGAAGACGGCGTCTGAATTTGGCGGAGAATCAACGGAGGATCAGTTCGTTATTATAACTGTATCAATTACTAACAACGACAGCGACCCGCGCGACATTAGCGCAAGTATGTTCCAACTATCGGATGCTGACGGTAAGACCTACGGGACGTATGACGGCGTATACGTAAAGGCGAAACGGAAGACCTCGTATACGAAACGGTAAATCCAGGCCTCACACGTAAGCGCGCGGTAGTGTTTGAAACTCCGAAAGACGTAAGTGGTCTGCGCCTCTCTATTGCGGACGGGGTAGCGCTCAAAGCAACGACAACGATCGACTATTCGCTCCAATAACAAATACAAAACAGCGGTCATTCCTTACGGGGAGTGGCCGCTTATTTTTTTTTATTTTACGGAAAGTGTGCGAAAGTGAATCGGCGAACGACTACGTAGGTATAAGACGAAATAACGAAGGAGGTAGCTGCGGTATGCCTAATACGCAGAAAGAGGCGCTATTCCAGTTAATCGATGAAATGATCGACGCGGATATAGACGTTACGAAAATTCGGCAGCATTATACGGAGTTGAAATACGATGCTATCCGGAAAAGGTTCGTACGTACATTCGGAAGCTATCGACAAGGGCTTGTTGAATATGGAATTTACGCTCCTAACGGCGTTCCTACGGAATTAGAGTTAGCGCGATGCTATGAAATTACGGATAACTACAACGTCGTAACAAATAAACATCAGGCGGCGTTTATACGCGATTTGTACGCTTTATCTGAAACGGAATTCGCCCGAATTAGTAGATCGGTTGTAGATGCACTATGGACTGATGCAATTGATGAGATGTATCGCGATCGCTTTCCGTTCGATGGAATTTCCGCTGAAGGATTAGCGCAGCAATTCCCGCATTTACGTTACCACATTATAAGGAAGTACGGAACATTCAAGCAGCTATTATCCGCGTACAAAACGCCGTACGACCGATTCGTTAGCCGGGGACATAGCGGTAAAGCTGCACGAATGGGACTCAACTTCGAGCGGAAGCTATTCGCAGTCCTGGTAGCTATATATGGACGCGAAGCCGTAAACGAAGACTTTCGCCTTAACGGATGCTTGCCGGACTTCGTAGTTAACGGACGAGTATGGGTTGATGCGAAGCTAAGTCGCGAAACAATACGTGACAAGCGTTGCAATACGATCGAGAAATATCGCACACATACGGACTCGCTGCGCATTTATTACGCGAGGGGATCGTTAGAACCGCTTAATGTCTCCGGAGTTCCCGTTCGCCACGTATCTGTACTCTACCCGCTACTTAAACGTGCAGGCAGACGTGACTTAATCGACGGTATGGAGGCGTTCGTAGAGCGCGCACAAGTGGAGTCACTCTATTGGCGCGCCTCATAATCGTTTGCACTATTTGTATACTACGTAATTCCCAGTTCTGACCTTTCGCCTTCCATCACCGCCAAAATCACGCCATATACTTTTCACCGTAGTTTTACCGTGGACTTAGCCGTCCTAACTACGCGAGGCTCCGCTAACACCAATGGACGCTCCGGACGCCTAAATCGCCGTGAAAACACGGTGAAAATGTAGGTGCGCAATTAGCGGCGACAGGACGGTGAGGAATCGGAGGGCGCGGCGGACCATTTGCGGCTCTTATCTCTTATGTTTTAAGCCCACGCGTCCTTCTATATGTTATATCATCCCGTATTCGGATGTCTTTTTATCCGGATGCGGAACGAACTTAATAGGCTTTGTTGTTGCCAGTGTGGAGTACAGGCACTCTCTTGAAGCGAAATTTCCAGCCCAAATTCAGGACGTAAAGACGGCTATCCGATATCTGAAAGCAAATCATGAAAAATATAAGGTTGATATTGAAAGAGTTGCTGTATGGGGAGATTCTTCAGGAGGACTTCTGGCCTCTATGGTTGGTATCAGTGAAGGTGTAAAGGAATTTGAAACGGATTTTTATCAAGACCAGACCAGTGAGGTAAAGGCTGTGGTCAACTTTTATGGTGCTTCTGATATGTTGCAGATGAGCAAGTATCCCAGCAATACAGACCATGACGCGCCGGAATCGCCTGCATCTACACTTATCGGCGCTCCAATCCAGGAAAATAAGGAAAAAGCTCGATTGACTAATCCTATCATTTATATTTCTAAGGATAAGATGTTACCTCCATTTTTGATTATGCATGGCGACAAGGACGATACGGTCCCCTTTAACCAAAGTGTTTTGATCTATGAGGCGTTAAAGGAAACACAACATGACGTAACTTTTTATAAAGTAAAGGGCGCCGGACACGGTAGAGGTTTTTGGACAAAAGAAATCCTGGATATTGTTTATAACTTTTTAAGAGCTCACATATAATATCTCTCATACCCCGAAACTGAATCATGACCTAGTACATGCATGGCCATTCATAGTATCAGTTGCCCATGGCAAGGCAGTTAGCTTGGCTTCATGGGGAGCTGGTATTGATTTGACGATTTATTATTTTAATGGTAATCTGTAGACACAAAAAACCAAAAAACTCGTCTGCAAATAGTTTCACTATAAGTGGCAAAAGCAATTGGGCCTGTGCGGCAGGTTGCCTATTTTTTTGTATAGTTTTTTGGTTTTTTGTGTATTTTATAACCTATAAAAGCAAAGGAGCTGTTTGAAGATGAAAGATACAATAAGCAAAGCTATGTCACTGGCAATGGGGATCGCTGTTACCGGCAAGGAGCAGGTGGAAAAAACGATTGATGAATTGGTGCAGAAAGGACAGGTTAGTAAAGAAGAATCCAAAACCTTAACCCATACACTTGTTCAAAAAGGAGAAGAGCTGCGTGAGCAAATTGAAGCCATGGCGCAGGAACGAGTAAGAGCTATTTTAAGTGAAGGGAAAATAGCTACCCGCGAGGATATCGAGCGAATTGAAAAACGGTTGGATGCACTTGAGCAGAAAGAGCAAAGCGCGGATTGACAGGAGGCTACACGATTGCAGCATGGAAAAAGGATTAGGCAGTTACAGCGTTATCGGACAATTGTTACTGCGATAGCACGAAACGGGCTGGGATACGTATCAGATGGTATCGGAGCCAGGGATAGATTGAGGTTTATACGCAAACCGGAGCAGGAAGAGATACAAACTAGAAGTGTTGGCGAACGCATTCGGACATTGCTGGAGGAATTAGGTCCAACCTTTGTTAAGCTGGGGCAAATTGCAAGCACGCGGCCAGATTTAATTCCGGCAAATATTTTGGTTGAATTGGAACGTTTGCAGGACCATGTGTCTGCATTTCCATATGAGGAAGTAACCCAAATTATTGAAGCGGAGCTTGGTGATACGATTGAAAATTTGTTTCTGAACTTTTCCATTACACCGATTGCAGCGGCCTCTATTGGCCAAGTTCATCGCGCTACGCTGCGGGATGGAGCAGAGGTTGTCGTTAAGGTTCAGCGTCCAGGCATTCAAAAGCTGGTTGAAACAGATTTGAATATATTAGCGGATGTGGCTAAATTGGGTGAAGGTGCTTTTGAATTTGCCCAGCACTATCGATTAATTGAGATTGTTGAGGAACTGAGCAAAGCGCTCCGTCAGGAAATGGACTATACAATGGAGGCGCATAGTGCAGAGAAATTTATTGCCTATAGTAAGAAGCTGCCGTACATTTTTGTACCTTCGGTGCATTGGGAATATTGTACGAAGCGTGTAATGACGACAGACTATGTAAACGGAGTGAAGCTTTCGGATCGGCAGCAGCTTAAACGAATGGGATTAGACAATAAACGGCTTGCGGATCGGCTGGCAACGGCGATTTTTCATCAGGTTCTAGTCGATGGCTTCTTCCATGGAGATCCGCATCCTGGCAATGTCATGGCACTTCCTGACGGCCGACTGGCCCTGATTGATTTTGGAATGGTAGGGCGGCTATCTCCCGGTACAAAAAAGCATTTTGCTTCGCTTGTAATCGCCCTGCGCAATCAAAGCTCTAAAGGTGTCATTCGAGCCATTTCGTATATGGGAGTTATTCCGGATGAGGTGAATCAGAGTAAATTATATGCCGATGTGGATGAAATGAGGGAGAAGTATTATCAGGTGCCGCTCAATCAGATAAGCCTTGGAACAGCTATTGGAGATTTATTTATGGTTGCCAACCGGCATCATATTCGGATTCCATCGGAATTAACGCTGCTCGGAAAATCCTTGCTAACGATGGAAGGGGTGGCAGTTGCGCTCGATCCGGAAATTAAAATTTTTGATATTGCTGAGCCATACGGAAAAAAACTATTTGTAGAGCAATTGGACCCAAGGGAGATATGGAGAGGGCTTCTGGAAGAAGCACCAGATTATTTTAAGCTGATCAGCGACATTCCGGTCACTTTGAAACAGCTTTCTCTCGTCGTACGGAAGGGAAAACTACGGATGGAAGTGGAATCACCTCAGCTCGACACGCTCATGAAAAAAATGGATCGGATCAGCAACCAGCTGTCTTTCAGTATTGTCTTGCTTGCGCTTAGTTTAGTGATGGTTGGCTTAATTGTCGGTGCAGCCTTAAACCACTCCCAAACGCTGTTTTGGGGACTGCCTATTATAGAAATCGGCTTCGGTGTTACCTTGGCCATGTTTATTTGGCTGATCTATGCGATTATCCGTTCTGGGCGTTTCTGACAACAGGATGATCCAAATAACGGCAAGCTGTTGCCTTGGAACGCTTGTTGACGGAACTGAGAGGGGATGTTAACATTAAGCCGCAAACCAGCCAAAGGTAGACAGACAAGAGGCAACCAGCTGCTGGCTGAAAATAGGGGTGGATTTATGGGGCTTACGAAACGCCGATTACAATTTCTAGACCAGCTCATGGAATTGTATAAAAGCACTTCATTACCGATACATTATGAGACGTTAGCAAAAGCCCTAGGCGTAAGCAAATGGACAGCCTATGACATGCTGAAGGAAATAGAGAAGATGGGTTTTGTATCGCGCAGCTATGAGGTAAATGAAAAAGAAACAGGAAGGTCACAGGTTGTGTTTGCACCGACAGTCAAGGCGGCGGAGCTTTTTCACCAGGAGCGTTCTGACTTAGTTAATCCTGGAGACTGGGAGGCAACTGCAAGTACGATTAAGCAATTGCTCAGCGGCAAGAATCATATGAACATCAATGAGCTGCTTAGAAAAATATTGGATGGCATTCCTAACAAAGCGACCCATATTGAATTTTGCGGCTACATTATTGGGCTGCTGCTCGCCTATTTAAAGAAACTTGGAGGCAAGTCGGAGAGTGTCATTCGACTGCTTGTTAATAAAACGCCGAATGACCATTCCGGGCTGCTCGTATTTGTTGGAACGGTTCTGGGTACGGTTATCCAAACCGTTCAAGAGGAGCTGGGTAAAGAGATTACGGAGCTGGTGTCGGAGTTCGTAAATATGATCCAGAATCTCTCTAATAAAGAACAAAAGTTATTGTCCGAGTTCGTCAAGGAGGCACTGGCTTAATGCAAACAGCTGCATAATTGTTCGAGAGCTACGGCGACGATATTTCGATACTAATTTTAAAACAGCCATTATCCCCTGAACTCAGAAATGCCGCATGATGCGGAGCAATATGGCGTGATAAAGTGCCATACTGCCCGCATCATGCGGCGTTTGCTGGGCTATTTTTGCATAGAAGGTAACTGGGGCTATAAAGAATGGAGCAGCTAATAACCAAGCTGACGTCAGCTTAGACCGCCCATAACGGGATGGGGAACGTAAGGCTCCTCCAAGGCGGCGATTTCCTCAGCTGTTAATTTAACATCCAGGGCAGCTACAGCATCCGTCAAATGATGGGGCTTCGTTGCACCGACGATTGGAGCGGTAATCGAGTCTTTTTGCAGCACCCAGGCAAGCGCGACCTGCGCTCTAGGGATTTCACGTTTGCCAGCGATTTCAGCTACTTTATCTACGATTTTCCGATCGGCTTCTGCGGTTTGGACATACAAGGTTTTGCCGAACTCATCTGTCCTTGAGCGTTCGCTCTCTTGCTCCCAATCACGGGTCAGGCGGCCGCGGGCAAGCGGGCTCCAAGGAATGACACCGATACCGTCCGCTTTGCAAAGGGGAAGCATTTCCCGTTCCTCTTCGCGGTAAAGCAGATTGACATAGTTTTGCATCGAGACGAAGCGGGTCCAGCCGTTCCGCTCCGCAGCCTGCTGCATTTTCATAAACTGCCAGGCATACATGGAGGACGCGCCGATATAGCGGGCTTTTCCGGCCTTTACAATATCGTGGAGCGCTTCCATCGTTTCTTCAATCGGCGTACCATTGTCAAAGCGATGGATTTGATACAAATCGATATAGTTGGTGCCAAGCCGCCTCAAGCTGTGATCAACCTCCGCCATAATGGCTTTGCGCGAGAGGCCTGCGCCATTAGCGCCGGGGCGCATCCGGCCGTGAACCTTGGTTGCGATTACGACGTCGTCGCGGCTCGCGAAATCTTTTAACGCCCGGCCGACGATTTCCTCGCTTGTCCCATCTGAATAAACGTTTGCTGTATCAAAAAAATTAAAGCCCAGCTCAAGCGCCTGCTTAATATACGTTCTGCTCGCATCCTCACCTAACGACCAAGGATGCGTCCCGCGATCAGGAGCCCCATAGGTCATACAGCCAAGCGCAAGCCGTGATATTTCAAGGCCTGTTCGTCCTAGTTTCGTATATTCCATGTTCCATTAAGCCCCTTTCGAATTAGGAAATCGCTCGATTTGAAAAAAAACCATTTTCCATAAGAGGCGTCGCTAGGCAGCTCTAGTGGAAAACGGTCTTTTGCTAATTGATTTAGAAATGATTCCAATGTGTAACGTCATTAACATCCAGACGGGTAGTCGGGTGACCAGCCTCTGATGCTTTGCCAAGGGCAATCAGCATGACATTCGTATATTGGTCAGGCACATTCATCAGCTCACGGAATTTCGCTACGTCGTAACCAGCCATCGGTACGGTATCGAAGCCTTTGGCACGCGCAGCCAGCATCAGCTGCATCGACACAAGTCCGCCGTCAACGAGTACAGAGGAGAGCAGACGTTCAGCAGGAGCATTAGAATAGAAGCCTGTCATATTTGTTCTGAGCTTGTCGGCAGCTTCACGAGTCATATAGCCAGCTTCAATTGATTTTTCATAGATGCGCTCGGCATGCTTATAAAACTCCAAATCGGCCATAACGGCAATGACCGCAGAAGAAGTTACAATTTGCTCTTGGTTGAAGGCAATAGGAAGCAGCTTTTGCTTCGTTTCCTGATCCGTAATAACTAGAAAACGCCAAGGCTGCAGGTTGCTTCCGGATGGCGCAAGAACCGCGTCAGCGATAATATCGTGAATTTCTTCCTGCGTCATTTTAACAGTTGGATCGTATTTGCGAACCGAACGGCGCTCGCGGATAACCGTGCTGAATGAACTTTCGGAATTAGACAAGGGTGACACTCCTCTTCGCAGATCAAATGCGTTCACCATTCGGCATGAAGCTGCCAAAAGAGAACGATGAACTGTACTATTTTTATGTACAGTATAATTGTCGGCAGAGCCGATTGTCAATTGTTATTCCAAACCGTTCTCTTCACGGATTTTGTACAGGCCATGAACGAGCGGATCTGCTGGATCACGATTCATTAAATGAAGCGTGAGCAAGTAGGCGAAAGGCATCGCACATACATTGTTGCCATCTGTAATTGCAGGGAATCCGGCTTCGATAACCGGGCCAATTTGCTCATTCATGTCCAAATCGACATAAACCTGCTCAGGACTAAATTCTTCCCGAACCGACTTCGCGCAATGCGGCACGATATATTCATCGATCAGCTTCTTGGCTTCGTCTTCGGACTGAGGAGGTGTCTGAAGCGGCTTGCTGATACCGCTGTCAATCATATCGATATAGAAGGAAGCGAGCCATTGGCTTGCCCTCTCAGCATCCTTATGCTTTTCAAGCAGTTCATTAATGAAAAAGCCGCAAGCATATTCCTTATCGGTATCCGCTTCTTTCAAGCGGTAGGCAAACAGGGGCCCGTAGTTGGGATTGTTAGTAATCTGTCCCTCAACCTGATAGGTTTCAAACTCGGCTTGAAGCATTTGGAGCGTGCGAGCATATACCGCCAAAATAATTTGTTTCGCTTCTTGCTCTTGTGGGTTCTCGCTTTGTTGTTCCTCTTCGCTTACTTCGTTTTCCGTGGTCATAGTTGACCTCCTTCCCTGTTCCTATTTTACCATTTCTAAGAGTTTGGTTTCCACTTATTGTTGTGCCAAATGATCAGGCGTTTGTTTCCAGTTGCGGTAAGCGCGTGGGGAAATGCCATAAACCTTGCTAAATTGCACCGCAAAGTGATTATAATTTTGGTAGCCTACGTCAAAAGCGATTTCAGAAGCGCTCCGCTTCGTATGCTCCAGCAGCAGGGCAGCTTGGCGAACACGCATCCGGTTATGCATATCGATGATCGAATAGCCGGTTGAAGCCTTGAATAGATGGGACAATCTGGACGGAGAAAGCCCAATCGTATGAGCCAGCTCTCCAATAGAAAGCGGCTGAGTCATATGAACGGCGAGCAAATGCATCGCTTCTTCAATACGGGCATCCGCCGTACTGTTCATCTGCTGGGCCA
The DNA here is from genome assembly GCF_059383875.1 of Paenibacillus sp. JT22N7. NCBI lineage: Bacteria > Bacillati > Bacillota > Bacilli > Caryophanales > Paenibacillaceae > Paenibacillus > Paenibacillus sp. JT22N7. Next base: position 460,211 of record NZ_JBXENY010000007.1, on the reverse strand, counting down.
GCAGCAGCAAAATTTCGCGCAGCGCATTTTCGCATAATGATTCGCCATACAGGCTGCTTGCCAGCGAGTCGGTCAATATCCGCCGAAAAGCCCGATAAATTCGCTTGCCCGCTGAGGGCTGGCGAATTGGACAGGAAATCAGATCGGTGGCGGGGAGCAGACCCGTTTCAGCTATCACATCGGGAAAATGAACCCACACAAACTGCCACGTTTTGCCCGCCGCTGTTCCATATTCATGCATGCAGCCTGGCCGAATGAGCGTCAGCTCGCCCGGCAAGCAGCGCTGGCGCGAAGCAGCGGTCAGTGCAAAGCCTTCGCCTTGCAGCGTATAAAACATAAGCCAGTCGCTTCTGCCGTGTGGCCGCACCGTATGATAATGATCGTTTTCCGAAAAATGGCCTGCAAAAATAACGGACTGCTCGGCAGCGTCCTTGCTCTGGCGTCTGTCCCAATCGTTTCGCTTCATGGCGGCTCCATCCTTTCCAAAACAGCCTTGCAGAATACAATTAGTTTACCTTTTTGCTGTCGTCTTGGCTATTGCTCTGAAAACCAGCTAGTAGAGCGCAAATGAAGCGGAGGAAAAAAAGGGCATATACGCTGTTATTTTTAAAATAGCATAATTGATGTAGTTTTCAGTATGATTGTTGATTCCTTCATATAGCGCTCTCGCCCTATACTTGATTTATCAAGCAGCACCCATTAAACCTTAAAAATCAGGCACGCCACAGTGCCGCTATGTGAAAAAGGAGCGAGGCCTTATGACATTTGGTGCCCTGACATTAACGGCTGAACAGCTGGAGCAATACCGTCGTGACGGGTATGTAATCGTCAAAAATTTATTCAGCGAGCAGGAGCTTGCCGAAATCGATTCAACCTTTGAAGAGATTAGCAAGCAGAGCGTTCCCGGTTATTTTGAGCCTGATCTGAGCGAGGAGGTGACCGATCCGCTGAAGCGTTATCCTCGGGTCATGCATCCCCACCGCTTCAATGAGACGGCAAAGCGCTATATGCTGCACCAGCCGGTGATGGATGTGTTGAGGGATTTATATGAAGAGGAGCCTATCGCCGCGCAAAGCATGTTCTACTATAAACCGCCGGGCTCGCGGGGGCAGGCGCTGCATCAGGATAATTTTTATTTGAAGGTGGAGCCGGGCAATTGTATTGCGGCATGGACGGCGATTGATGCGGCGGATGAGGAAAATGGCGGCATGCTCGTCGTGCCGAAGACGCATGATTATGAGCTGTCCTGCCCGGAGGAGGCGGATGTGACGGAGTCATTTACAAGGCATTTTGTAAAACCGCCGAAGGATAATAAGCCGGTTCCAGCAAGGATGGAGCGGGGAGATACATTATTTTTTAACGGCAATCTTATTCATGGGTCGTACCGCAACAAAACGAAGGATCGGTTCCGTCGCGCCTTTATATGCCATTATGCGAATGAATCTGCGACGCATATTAGCCATTTTTACCGCCCGCTGTATCGTGCGGATGGCAGCATGATCGATCGGGAGAACAATCCGGACGGGGGGCCGTGCGGCATTGAATATGAAGCCAATTACCCGCATTGACCGGAAGCTCAGCGTTCAGATGTCCTGGTGGGGCATGGAGCAGGTGCCTGATTTTGCTGCCGATACGACAGCGGAGAAAATAAGGCGCATTGCAGGCGCCGGATTCGACGGCCTTAATGGTTTTATTCCAGATCAGGAGCAGGAAGCGGAGTGGAAGGAGCTACTGGCGCAGCATCAGCTTGAGCTGAGTGTTAATGCGTATCCTGCAAGCGCAGCGGATATGGAAAGCTTTTTGGAAAAAGCGGTGCGCTTTGGCGGCATTTCTTTCATTAACGCACAGGTCATGACGCCATTCGTAACGGGAATAGAAGCCGAAAGCTTACTTGGCGCGATTAAGGAGCTGTCCCGTCAAGCGGGTATTCCGGTTTATGTCGAGACCCATCGGGGAACGATTACGCAGGATTTAATTCGGACTGCCCGCTATGTGCGAGATTTGGGGCAGCTGGATCTGACGATTGATTTTTCCCATTATGTGCTGGCTGGCGAAATGCGGAGCGTTCGGCCTGAGGCCGAGGAGCTGCTCCAGCAACTGCTCGTGCATACAAGCAGTATTCATGCCCGTATCTCGAATGGGGAGCAAATCCAAATCGGCATGGAGCATGAAGAGGCGAAGGTGATGCTGCCGCTTTTTGAGCGCTGGTGGCGCAAAGGGATGGAACAATGGCTCCTGCGTTCGCAGCCAGGGGACAGCTTTCCATTCGTCTGCGAGCTGGGGCCGCCGCCTTATGCGATGACCCGTCACACAGGTGAGGGTACAGGCGAGAGGACAACGGCTGAGCTAAGCGACCGCTGGCGTGAATCGCTGCTGTATGCCGAACGGGCGCGCAGGCTGTGGAATTCCTTAGATTGAGTCTAGGGTGCAGCGTGTTGCTGCAGCAATATAGTGAAAAAGCGTTGGTACAAGTAGAAATACCTGCTGTACTGACGCTTTTTGTATGCTGTTTTTTTACCTTATTGTTAATGATGAAGAAGTTGAATCATATGTTTGCTTGTGAAGTGCACCGATAGAATAAACAGCAGAGAACCCATTGCCTACTTTTCGAGAAATATCCTACATGGATAGATTGGTTTCCAAAGGCGGCTTGTTGGGTTCAGCGATGCTCAACTGTCTAATATGCTCAAGGTGCAGGTAGAGGTAGAGGTAGAGGTTGTTGTTTCGAATAACAATCCTCCTACGGTAAAATGAATCATTCTGATTTTGGTTCGAGGACTGTAGATCCGCTATTTCTGCGATTTTATTCATTTGGGCGCGTATGCGGACAGGAATGCCGTTATTGCCTGAATAATCAAGTAAATACTAGCAATTTGCAGCTATTAACTGCTCCTGAGTCCGCGAGCACCTTAATAAACCGTTGATTTTAACAAATAGCGGCTCCTGAGTCCGCCAAATTCAGGATGATACCTCGTCCTGCTTATTTTTTAATTAAAAGCGAAGCTTGTAAGTACGGGCGCGCAGTTGGCCGCTTGCTATGTCCATTATTTGAAGCTTAACTAGTTCATGCAAGATACGTCTGGCCTGTCGGTCACTTACCCTAAGATGGCTGGCGAGCTCCAAAGGGGATATTGGACGCAAAAGGCGGCGAGCAAACCGAACGGTTTCAGCTTCAAGCCAGGATAATGTCGAAGGTACGTCGGAGGCAATAAATTTCCCGATAAAAGCTAGAACGAGCTGTTGGCACTATTTTGGCTCATCTACGATTGAAGGATAAGCAATGGGAAGAAACGTCCACCCATCCAGTGACAGCAGGCAATGGCGGCGACATAAATCCTTGAAGCGTCTTACATCAAGATCTCTAGCATGGGGGCCATACCCTTGGATTTCTATTCCGCCTTTTGCACCACCGGGCATATAGGCAAGATCCAGATAACGGTAGCCATTGCTGAAATCACGCACCTCCCACTCAGGATGCAAGTGATTAAAATGACCGACAGCGGGAAACCACACGTGCCGAAGGAACTCTTGCGTACCATGACCGAGCCCTTTATGAAGAAGCTCCAGCCTGCGAGGGTTGGTTTCATTTTCAAGATTATCCTTCATCCAATCCAGATATTGCTGCTCAAAACGCGGCATGGTGTTTTTCCTCCTTTTTGCTTGAATTAGATTTGTCTATTTGTAACTCTCCGCATTAAAAACAAAAGCCGCCTCCATACAGACCATCCCAATTACTCAATCAGGATGTTCAATGTATGGAAGCGGCGTGTTCTTCACGGCCTATATGCTATTATTATATCGTGAGCCTTTCAAATGAACAATCCATCATTTTTCCTCAATCACCGTTTCTCCAAGCTCGGGCCATAACCGCTTCCTTTGCTCGACATTCCAAAATGCTGCTTCAGCAGCCTTTCGTAGTCCCCCATATCGATCTGCTCTTTTGTTAAAACGCCGTCCTTCCATTGTGTTAAAGAAGTATCGGTCAAAGTTACGCTTCCATCATCTGTTATTTGTGTGATCAATGGATGCTTATTAAATCGGGATTCTGGATGTTCGTATACAATATGGCGGATGGCATTACATTCCGTTAAGTCAGTCAGCTGCTTTTGAGAATCGAAGGCATAGCCGACTTTCCAATCGGTATCCTTATGCTTCAGCTTCATTTCAAGAAGGTAGTCTCCATGCTCGCTATCTTCTTTTTTTATGCGAAATTGGCCATTGCTCGACGTGATCGTTTCACCTGTTAAAGGAACAGGCTTTAACGGCAAATTTCCTCCAAATCCCGAATCTAAAAGATAGGTTTGCTCCTCATGAGTAAGCAGAGTCGTTAAATGCGTCCTTCCCAGCGTGAAATACGCTTGCGTATCATGATTGTAGACAACCCCGCGCGTCAAAACAGCGTCAAATCCATTTTCGATCAAAAAAAGATAAAGCAGCGCATTTATTTCGTAGCAAAGCCCGCCTTCTTGATCCTTTAGAATTTTTTGAATGACATATTCTTTCGTTATAACAGCGCTGCTTTTTCTAATTATATTTAAATTTTCAAAAGGTACGGTTTTTGCCAATCTCTCAAGCACGTAGGCTAAGCGATCGAAAGGAATAACCTCGCTTTCTGGAATCCCTACTTTTTTGCGAAATAAAGCGTTCAGTTCGTTCATCGTCCGCGCCTCCAAAAGATTTCTCAAGCCGCAGCGCAGCTTGGAAAGGTGGGAATAGGCTCACGAGCCTTAATCCGTTATTTAAAGGATAAACCGAAATCGCGGCCTGAACAATGTGGAATGCTGCAAACTGTATGGATACAGTTTTTTCGGGATTCGCATTGGGCCAGAAATGTCCTTATACTTATAGGTTAATAGATGAGTTAGAGCAGGGGAGGGAAAGCCAGTGGATATTCGTAAGCTGCAATACTTTATTGCTGTGGCGGAGGAGCTTCATTTCAGCCGTGCCGCACAAAAGTTGAATATGACGCAGCCGCCCCTAAGCCAGCAAATGAAGGAGCTGGAAGAGGGAATTGGCGTAAAGCTGCTGGAACGCGACAAGAGGCAAGTTCGGCTTACGCCAGCGGGAGCCGTTTTTTTAGAGGAATCCAAAATGATATTAGCCCAATTGGAGCAATCCATTAAAACGACTCAGTTAACCAGCCAAGGCATTATCGGACAACTGGTCATTGGCTTTGTGGATTCAGCGGCAGGTGAGAGCTTGGTACATATTTTGAAAGCGTTCAGGAACCAATATCCGAGAATCAAGCTTACTTTATGCGAAATGACGTCTGCTGAGCAATGGCTGGCACTGCGTGACGGAACGATTCATATCGGGTTTCTGCGTTTTATCGAACCGGCTCAGCATATTAGCTATCGTACGCTAGCAAGCGAGTCGCTTGTTGCCGTATTGCCTGAAGAGCATCCATTAGCGAAGCTTACGGAAATTTCTATCCATGATTTAGAATCAGAGCCGTTTATATTGTTTCCGCGAAAGCTCGGCGCCTCTTTTCATGATCTCATTACAGGCTTTTGTGCGAAGCACGGCATTTATCCAAACGTCGTACAGGAAGCGACCCAGATGTATACAATCGTCAATTTGGTGGCTGCGAATTTAGGCGTTTCTATCGTTCCGTCTTCTGTAGCTGTCTTTCAGCGCAGCGGCGTCGTCTATCGTCCTTTTAAAGAAAGTGTCCCGCCAGTTCCCCTCTATACCGCTTGGAGAACCGACGTGAACAAGGCTGCCTTATCGGCCTTTCATCGGACAATGGAAGAAGTGGCCCCGATAGAAACTGAATCCATGTAAGTGAAGCGTAAGCTTAGAACACTTTGGCTAGGAACTCGCTGACTACTTGATAAAAACGATGCGGATCATCCGAATGGACACCGTGGCCACATTTTTCAAAAACTTCAAGTGTTGTATTTGGTCTTCGAGATACCATCAGTTCGGCTTGGTCTGCGTTTAATACGAAGCTTTTTTTGCCATGAATAAGCAAAATAGGACAACGGGAGGCTAGCCAGTCGTCCCACCAAGCCCCATTTAAGTTTTGCTGAGAAATGAGCATTCCTTTTAAATCGCAGCGGAATCCCCAACCTCTTTCATCCTCAAACACACTTTCTGAGAAGTAATCAATTGCCTTAATGCCGGCAAGCTCAAGTGATCTTCTCAGTTCCTGCAGGGATGAGGAGCGCGTGGGAAGTGTCTCGGCAAAGGACAAGTCGGCGTTAATTTCGACACCGATGTCCTCGACAATAACAGCATGGACAAGCTCGGGGTAGCGTGCGGCAAACTGATAAGCGTTAACTCCGCCTAAGGAATGGCCCAATAGGGTGACCGGTTGTCCGCCTAGCTCTATGCGAATCAGGTTCAAAATATCCTCCAAATAGCTTTCCCTTGAATAATCCTTATCCTGAGGATGCTCACTCCAGCCATGTCCACGTTGGTCTAAACCAATAACTCGCCAATCCGTGCATTTGGACGCCAGCTCCGAATAGGTTCTAGCATCATTCATATGCCCATGCAAGGTGAGCAGTATATGGCGGCTCTCTCCGCCAAAGTCGAGATAAGAGAGCGTATGATTGCCCGATTTGAAATATTTTCTTGCCGCCGTATCCTTGTCCTGAAAATGTTGCATGCTATATCCTCCTCGTATTCTTTTGGATAGCAGTCCACTTGATTTCATATCAACGATAACAGATAATAGTGACAACTATTGTCATAATTAAATAATCGGAGTGTTAGGATGTCTAAATCCAAAAGACTTATGGAATTAATGATGGCTGTCAATCACAAACGCAAGTTTACCGTAAAGGAGCTTGCTCAAGAGTTTGGCGTCTCGCAAAGAACGATATTAAGAGATTTGCAGGAATTGAGCGAATTAGGGGTGCCGTTATATTCGGAGGTGGGGCCTCATGGCGGCTACCGTGTGCTGAAGGAAAGAATTTTGCCGCCGATTGCCTTCTCCGAGGAGGAAGCCGTCGCTATCTTTTTCTCCATTCATGCCCTTCGCCACTATTCATCGCTTCCATTTGAAGCTGATGCTTCTTCGGCATTGCGAAAATTTTATCATTATATGGCGCAGGATACCCGGGACCGCATTGATCAAATGAAGAGCCGCGTTGATTTTGTATCTCCTGCGAGGCAGGCCCAATCCCCGTATTTATCGATTCTGCTGGATGCAGCTATCCAGCAGCAAGTGCTGCTCATTGATTACGAGTCCTCGGAAAAACGAACAAGCCGCGAGGTACAGCCGATTGGCATCTATACAAGGAACGGTTTATGGTACTGCCTCGCCTATTGCTTCCAGAGCGATGACTTCCGTTTGTTTCGCTGTGACCGAATGGTTGCTGTGGCTGCTTCAACAGCAGAACCGCGGGATTTTAGGCATGTTCACCTTGAAAATAGACAAGCGAAGGGCGTAATAGAGCAGGATGCTGTGGCACTTTATGCCGAACTTACGAAAGAGGGGGTGCAGATGTGCGAGGGAGAGCCTTGGCCGGAACCCAAGCTTCATATTCGAAGCGATGGAACCGGCTGGCTCGAGGGCAGTATCCCGAGAGGTGACCTGCTGTTTTTTGCAAAGTTTTTCATCAGCTTGGGACATGTTGTGACGATTAAAAATTCGCCAGAGCTGTTGGATTGTATAAAAAGAACCTTATCTGAGCTGATGGCCAAATATGATTAAAATGAGCTTTCCTAGTTCAACTTATATAGCCAGTAACCAGAACAAGTTCAACCGGTTTTTGAAGGGTCGCGCTCAATTAGCCCCTCTAGTATCACATCGATTTGCTTGAGCAAATCAGGAGCAAGTCGAATGCCTGCGGCTTTGACGTTTTCTTGAATTTGCCCAGGATTCGAAGCTCCAATAATTGCGGCCGATACTTGTGGATTTTGCAGCACCCAAGCGATGGCAAGCTGTGGCAATGTCAGCCCAGCTTCTTGTGCAGTAGTGGAGAGCTTGGATACCGCCTGCAAAACTTCAGTGCGCAGCCATTGGCCTGCTAATTTCTCGAAAAAGGGAGCACCCGCCGACGTCGCTGCACGCGACCCTTGCGGAAATGGCTTACCCGGCGAATATTTCCCCGTAAGAATGCCTTGGGCAAGAGGGGACCAGACGACCTGTCCGATGCCTTCCCGCTCGCTGGCTTGAACGACCTCCGCTTCAATCACGCGCCATAACATGGAATATTGGGGCTGGCTGGCCACCAATGGAACACGCAGCTCCCTGGCAAGTGCAGCACCTTTGCTAATCTGCTCGGCTGTCCACTCGCTGACGCCTACATATAACACTTTGCCTTGGCGCACCAAGTCCGAAAAAGCAAGAAAGGTTTCTTCGAGCGATACTTCCGGATCAAAGCGATGGGCATAATAGACATCGATGTAATCCGTCTGCAAGCGGTTTAGAGAAGCATGGCAAGCCTCCATTATATGTTTACGAGACAGACCTCTGTCGTTAGGGCCCGTTCCTGTTGGATGATACACTTTGGTGCACAGCTCGATGCTTTCTCGGCGAATGCCTTTCAGAGCTTGTCCGAGCACCGCTTCTGCCCTCGTCTCCGAATAAACATCCGCTGTGTCGAACGTCGTAATCCCCGCATCCCATGCAGCATGAACACAGGCGCTAGCCGTCTCATTATCTACTTGTGCCCCATGAGTAATCCAGTTCCCTAAAGCCAATTCACTTACGACTAGGCCGCTGGATCCTAATTTTCGATAGTTCATTGTTAAGCCTCCTTTACATCTTGCTGCAATCGTAGCAAACCTGCATAAATAGGTGAAATATGACTTTCCCTTTGTTTTGATTCGAAAAAAATATAACAGGAGCGTTGCGTTCCGGCAGGACCAGCTTACGGGCTTGGCACAGCAAACATCTATCATCTATTGGATTGACGATGCAGGAATGCGATTATTATAATTGAGCTATGATAACCCCAATATTGTCTACAAAACTATATATACCGGTGCCGCGCTCGAACGCTGTGCTGCGCCCCCGTCTAATTGAACGGTTGAATGAAGGCTTGCACCGCAAGCTGACGGTCATCTCGGCCTCTGCCGGTTTTGGCAAAACAACGCTCGCCAGCGATTGGATCAGAAGCTGCGGAAGGCCCGCGTGCTGGCTTTCACTGGATGAAGGGGACGACGATCCGCTCACTTTTATGCTTTATTTGCACGCTGCTTTGATGACGGTCGCGCCGAATTTTGGCGTTGGCCTGCTAAAGCTGCTCCAAGCTCCTCAGCCGCTGCCCATTGAAACGTTGGTCAAGGCGCTGCTGAGCGAAATCGCCTCGATTACTCACCCATTCCTGGTTGTACTTGATGATTTTCATAAATTAGAAAATAAGTCGATTTATCAAGCTATCACTCTTCTTCTTGAACACTTGCCGCCACCCATGCATCTTGTAATTGTCACCCGTGAGCTTCATCACTTGCCTGTGGCCCGCCTGCGTGTGCGGGACCAGCTAACCGAGGTGCGCGCTGCTGATTTGCGCTTTACGCTGCCCGAGGCAAGCGAATTTTTTGAACGGGTGATGGGTCTGAGCCTGACGACCGAACATATAGCCATGCTGGAGAATCGCACAGAAGGCTGGGTTGCAGGAATGCAGCTCGCCGGACTCTCCATGCAGGGGCAAGCGGATACGTCCAGCTTTATTCACTCATTTACGGGCAGCCACCCGTTTGTGCTGGATTATTTGGTTGAAGAAGTGCTGCAGCAGCAGCCTGCAGCCATTCAGCATTTTTTATTGGGCACCTCCATGCTCGACCGTTTTTGCGGTCCGCTTTGCGATGCTGTGCTTCGCCCAGAAAACGGGGAATGGGGCTTATTATCCGAAACCAATCCCAAAGGCGATTACCAAGCAAATGGGCAAACGACTTTAGAATATTTGGAGCGTGCTAATCTGTTTATCGTCCCGCTGGATAATGAGCGGCGCTGGTACCGCTATCATCATCTGTTTGGCGATTTGCTGCGGCAGCGGCTTGCCCAGAAGCAGCAAGGGAGCTCATCTGTGGATGCGGCAGGCGAGGGCGTAAATGAATCGCATCGGCGTGCGAGCAAGTGGTATGAGCTAAATGGCTTTGTGCTGGAAGCCTTTCACCATGCAGCAGCCGCTCAGGACATTGAAGGTGCTGCCAGACTGCTGGAGGGAGATGGCGTCTCCCTTATTTTTCGAGGGATGGTCACTCCTGCGCTGAAATGGCTGGATTCGCTGCCGGAAAAGGAGTTTGCGGCACGTCCCTCCCTATTCGTGCTCTATGCTTCGGCGCTGCTGATGACGGGACAATTAAGCGGTGTTGAACAGAAGCTGCTAGCTGCTGAACAGCTTTTGCAAGCGGACGCCTGCCAAGATGCGAACACCCGTGATTGGATCGGTCATACAGCATCGATTCGCGCCACGCTTGCGGTGAGCAAGCACCAGCCAGACATGATTTTGGCTCATTCGCGGCGTGCGCTCGATTATTTGCATCCGGATAATCACTCTGTTCGCACAGCTACGACGTGGACGCTCGGCTATGCGTATCAGCTTCAGGGAGAATATGGCGCTGCGGGCAGGGCTTATGCCGAAGCATTGGCCAGCAGCAAGCGGATCGGGCATGTCATCATTTCGTTTATGGCGGCGATTGGCCTTGCAAGCATTCAAGAAGCGGAAAATTTGCTTGATACGGCGGCAGGGACTTATCGTCACGCGCTTGAATTGGCGGGAGAGCCGCCGCTGCCCGCAGCAGGCGTAGCCTATTTGGGCTTAGCCCGCATTTATTACCAATGGAATGAGCTGAATGCCGCTGAGCAGTATGCCCAAATAGCCCTTCCACTCACGCAGCAGCTGGAGCATACAGACCATGCCATTGAGGTCGAGGTATTTCTTGTACGCCTGCTGCTGGCGAGAGGAGACGTCGGCGGTGCGGCTGCACTGCTGGCAAAGGCAGAGCATGCAGCACGCCAGCAGCAGCATGCTTTGCAAATGCCGGCCATTGCAGAGGTGCAGGTGCTAGTGCTGCTTCGCCAAGGCAGCACCGAAGCGGCCGCCCAGCTTGCGGCAAAAAATGAGCTGGCGATCAGCGAGGCAAAGTGTGAATTAGCGCAAGGGAATCCAGCCGCTGCGCTTGCGATTTTAAAGCTGTGGCGGGAGCACGCGGAAGCGAAGGAGCTGCCGTATGAACGGCTCAAGGCAAGTGTGGCACAAGCCGCCGCTTGGTATGAACATGGCGATAAGGTCAAAGCCACAGCTATGTTGGCCGAAGCGCTGGTGCTTGCTGAGCCCGGCGGCTTCATTCGCGTTTTTGTCGATGAAGGGCTGCCCATTCGCAAGCTGCTGCGAGAGATCGTTGCCCGAGGAGCTGGCTCAAGCTATCGGAATCAGGTGCTCGCTGCATGTGAAGCCGAGGAGAAAATAGGCAAGCTAAGTCACGCAAGCCCATTAGGCCAAAATGGTCCAGAAGGTCCAGAAGGCAAAGACCGGCTGAAGCCACGGCTGAAACACGCCTCTGAGCCGCTTATTGAGCCATTAACTGGAAGAGAGCTGGAGGTGCTGCAGTTGATTGAGCAAGGGCTCTCGAACCGTCAGATTAGCGAACGGCTATTTCTCGCCCTAAGCTCAGTCAAAGGCCATAACCGCAACATATTCGACAAGCTGCAGGTCAAGCGGCGAACTGAAGCGGTAGCACGCGCCCGCGAGTTAGGAATATTTTAATGAAAAATAAAATCGTGTGGGGTAATGCCGCTAAAGCAGCTAACTATTTTTCAATATGCGCTCGGCAAGCGACGGGAACCAGCGCTGGATAGTCTTTAGCCATTTCACTTTGCCAATCGGCACCTCCAAGCGGTTATTTTGAAAATAATCCATAAATTGCGAAGCTAACTCATCTGGCGATATTTTGTTTTTCCCAGCTGATAGCGGAGGGATTTGGAAAATAGATGCAACCCCGCCTTCGTCGCGCAATAAACGGGAGCAGATTTTTTCGGAACGAGGCCTAAACCAGATGAAACGTTAACAATTGCGGCTTCATGCTGGCGGGCAAGCAGCGGCAGCAGCTTGGAGGCAAGAACAATAGGTGCGGTCAAATTGATCGCGATTTCTTCCTTTATTTGCTTAGAAGCAGGCTGCGCCTCCAATAAGGAATAGTTATATTGTATTCCGGCATTGTTAATAACAACGTCCAGCTCTGGATGGTTATTGTACAGCTGCGCGACAAGCGCATTCAGCTGTTCTTCGACCTCAATATGACAAGCATAGGTTGTGATGCTCGCATAGGTTGCTTTCATTTCTAGCAATTTGCGCTCATCCCTGCCGGCAACGATGACGTGATTATTATGCCGGATGAATTGCTCAGCTAAAGCTAGCCCAATGCCTGAGGCCCCGCCGGTAATGAGAATGGTATGCCCGGATCGCTTCAAAAAAATCTCCCCTTTCTTTCCTCAACTGTAGAGCAAGGAGGGGAGCTTTTCATTAACCTAGGTTAATTTTCGGCGAATTCGGCTTAGGGCGACAGGGGTAATTCCCAGATAGGAGGCCACATGATACTGCGGAACATGCTTGGCTTCTAACGCGTATTGCTCAAGAAAAATGCGGTATCTTGCTTCAGCGGACAGAAAAAGCAGCTCGCGCTCGCGCCTTTCTTTTTTTACATATAACTGCTCGATTAAAGCTCGCCCCAGCCGTTCCCAACAAATATGACGGTCATACAACGATTGAAAATCCTTATACGGAATAATCATTAATTCGCTATCCATCAACGCCTGTATGGAAAAATAAGCAGGGACGTTCTCCAGCAAAGAGCTGTAAGCCGCGATAAAATCATTTTTAGCGCAAAAGCTTTTATTGAACTCCACTCCGTCAGGCGTTGTATAATACAATCGAAACAATCCGCTGACGCATATACCGATGGAGTCTGCCTGTTCTCCTTCTTGAATAAAATGGCTGTTTTTTGCAATGGATTTGTACACGACTAACCGCTTGAAGGCCTGCTCTTCCTCTTCAGGAATAGGCGAAATTTGTTGCAGCTTGGTAAATATAGCTTCCCACCTATGCGTCATAAAGAAATGGCTCCTTACTAAAATGGAATGATTGTATACAGCGATCATATAAAGCTATAAAGCTATAAAGCTATAAAGCTATAAAGAGATAAATGGTTTTATGCTTTCTTTTAATGAGGTGGACGGACGACCGATTAGCTGCTCCAAATCATTGGAGGTGGATGAAGCATCGATTTTGCGGAGAAAGCCGTATATCCAATTTTGAATGGTGGCGTCTTCCTGCAAGGAAATAGGCTTGCGGGCAAGCTCGGCCATCGCAGCAGTCAAATCGCTGAACGACCATGGGCTGGATGCCGTAAGCTCGTAGGTTTTGTTCAAATGGCCGGGTTCAGCAAGAACGGCCGCAGCGGCTAGAGCAATATCTTGCCGAGGAATGGAATTAAACAGCCAATCTCCGGGAGGCACACGCAATTCTCCGCGTTCTATAGCCGTCTTTAAATCAAGGGTATCAATAAAATCGATATATAAGGCATTCCGTAAAAAAGTATAGGGGATACCCGTGGCTTGAATGGCATGCTCGGTAGCTAAATGCAAGTGAGGGAGCGGAATCGAGCCTTTTTCCGGAAAAGCAAAGCTGGTATAGAGCAGCTGCTCGACCTTTGATTTTTTGGCTGCTTCAATCACTTGGGTATGCTGGCGCATACGAATCGAATCATCAGGATGGGAGCTCGAAATGAATAGCAGCTTGGATGCGCCTGCGAAGGCGGATTCAAGAGAAGCGGGGCGATCATAATCGCAGTAACGTACCGTAATCCCCAGCTCCTCATAGGGCCTGGCCGTTTCGCGAGATCGAACGCAAGCAATGATCTGGTTCATTGGAACTTTGTGGAGCAGTTGATTTAAAATGAGAGTCCCCAGCTTGCCGCTTGCTCCTGTTATGACGATTGACAAAAATACCACCCTCTCCTACAGAAAGTTAAGTCCTTAACTAAATGGGTAAAAAGAGCTTTAGCCCTGTTTCAACTTCGTTAATAAAGCTAAAAGCTGATGTAATTCATGCTCCTCCAGCGCTTGCATTTTTTCGGCAATCCCTTGTCGGTTCTCGGGCAAATATTGCAGCAGCAGGCTCTGCCCCTCATTGGTTATCGAGATGACGGATTTTCGGCCATCCTTGGGATGAGGCTCCCGGCGAATGTACCCATCACTCTCCATTGGTATGAGCAGCAGGCTGATATTCGATTTGGTGACGCCGATTTTGGCTGCAAGCTTGGAGGGAAGGATGGTGCCCCCTGCTTTCATGATTTCAACTAAAAGGCGCATCCTGGCTCCATTAAGTCCTTTGGATTGCCAATATTTCTCCGATACCTCGACTAGCCTCGCCGTTGTTTCAACCATTGAAAAAAACACCGAATTATGAAGCGGCAAATCGAGTACATATTGCTGCAAGTCTTTCATAGTATCACCTTCAAGGAATATGGTTAAGTGCTTAACTAAATAAAACATACTATATCGAATGATAGATGTCAATAAAAGGGGAGTCAGGCTAAACCGATAAGGGAATCGTGTCGCCAGCGCCATTTTCAAAACCATACTTAAGTAGCTACTTGCTGTTCTTCCCTGCCTCTATACTTATGGCATATAAATGCACGCAGGAGGATATCTATATGAAACCGTTGAACGCAACGAAAACGATGAAAGCTGTATTTTGCACAAAGTATGGAGCACCGGAGGTTTTACAGGTCAAAGAAGTGAATAAGCCGGCTCCGCAGGACGATGAAATTTTAATCAAGGTGCATGCGACCTCTGTTACATCCGGGGATTGCCGAGTTCGCGGCTTTAAAAGTCCATTTTTATATCGGCTCCCCATGCGGCTCTTCCTCGGAATAACTAAACCAAGACAGCCGATTTTAGGCGTGGAGCTAACGGGAGAGGTTGAAGCGGTCGGCAAGGATGTCAAAAAATTCAACATAGGCGATTCCGTTTACGCGTTCACGGGCATGCGTTTTGGCGCCTACGCCGAATATGTCTGTCTCTCGGAAAAGGACCTGGTCACGCATAAGCCAGCCAATATTTCTTATGAAGAAGCCGCTGCTGTTCTATTCGGCGGAACGACGGCGCTGCATTTTTTTCGCAAGGGGCCTTTGCAAAGCGGCCAAAAGGTGCTGATTTATGGAGCTTCCGGGTCAGTAGGCGCTGCCGCAGTCCAGCTTGCCAAGCATTTTGGAGCAGACGTTACGGGCGTATGCAGCACCTCTAATGTGGAATGGGTAGGGGCACTCGGCGCAGATCATGTTATTGATTATACGCTGCATAATTTTGCGGAAACAGGCGAGCGTTACGATATCATCTTAGATGCGGTGGGCAAAACCACGAAAGCACATGCCCGCAAGGCGCTGGCGCCGAACGGGACATTTTTAACGGTGGAGGGACAGGGCGTCGCGAAGGTGTTTGTGGAGGATTTGCTGTTTCTGAAGGAGCTGATTGAGCGCGGCGAGCTCAAAGGCGTGATCGACCGGAGCTACCCGCTGGAGCAAATCGCTGAGGCGCATCGCTATGTGGATCAAGGGCATAAAAAAGGCAATGTGGTCATTGCCGTGCAGTAGGCGGGAATGACAGTTTAATGAAAGTAATTTGATTTTTATAGATTTAATGTTTTTTCTATCGCAATATATTCATTTAGTTTGTGATAATTAAAGTGAACTGAATGTAATATATTTAACACAAAGAAATACGCTGAAATTAACGTGTTTCTTTGTGTTTGTACGCTCTTATTACTTATTATCGTCGATTATACCCCGCGGGCGAGGTCTTTACTTGCCTACTAGATTTAGATTTGCTTTTGGTTTTAGATTTAAATAATGTAGGATCAATATCGAACATGCTTATTGCAAGTTGGTTACTACCATGTACATGGGCAATCAGTTTATCGTGTCCCTTAAACGGCGCATAGGCGGCAGAGCCACCATACTCACCAATATTAGCAAGAACAACTGGTTGATACATGTGATAGTTTAGAGATGTAATCATATGATCAAACGTATCAATATCCTTATTCATTGCAGCAATGACGAACATATCTGAAATATCACGAAGATCAGCAGCCAATGTCAAATCAGTAGCGTCATAGCATATGGCACCTGCTACGCGAATAGTACGATCTCCTGCTTTTTTAAATTCTACGAGTAATTGATAAGGTCGATGACTTTGTATATTCATCGTATCCTCCTCAACGGTCATATGCTGTTTTCCTTGCCACACAATAACATTGGGGCTTTCTTCAGAGTATAAAATCCATACGGCCTGATTAATGTGTGCTTTATCAGTATTTCTTTCTTGAAAGCAGATTCCCGCAAAAATGCTGGAGCGAGTTTCCCGAGATAGTCTTTGTAATAAATCAATATCGTCGGCTTGTACTGAAAGTTCCGGGAAAACTATCATATCGACAGTGTTTGCCGCTTTTCTTTGGTTTGTAGTGGCTTGTGATGTTGCAGCTAGATGTTTAGTTACTAAGCTGCAAACATCGTAAGTATGAGCACGATGCTTTTTCTTAAATTCAGACGTCCAATAGAGAGGATCTTTCATATTAAATTCGTTACTGCTTGGCAGCAAGGACTGTACAATAACTACTCGAAACTGAGCGTCTTCTTCTCGTTTACGATTGATTACAGGTAGTACATAAGTAGGTGTATTGGAGAAATTACCATATATTTCTTTTTGTTCAATTATTCGCTTTCGAATAATTTTCAGGAGTTCTTCACGATTTGGAGCAGTGTTGAACCCTTGAAGATATTTCTCAAAATATTGGATTCCAGGCCACTGCAACATACTCAAAAGAAGTTCGCTCATCCATGGAGACAATGGTAACGGTTCAGTAAATATACCCTCAGCAAACACGGACATGCCTAATCGTCGGGTAAACCAAGTGGATTTTAACCCTCTATAACCAGAGGAAACATTATTATCTTGCCTAATTAAAAAGGAATGTGTTGTAAAATCATATTCCCCCGTAATGCACGATCTTAATATACTGCCAAGGTTGTAAAGCCATCGATGTTCTTCGTTAATCCAAGAGGTTTCAAATAAATGGTCTAATGGTATCTTGGGTGTAGAGGAACTTGAAGACCGAAGATCAAACGTATCTAATCGGTTCGGATTCTGAATGGAATTCAAATGTTTGAATGTAATTTCAATTTCCTCAATTGATAACCCTTGCTTAGATTTTAATCTATCGTAAAAGTCTGAACTTACTAACTTTTCGATAAAAAGCAGGAGCGCATTTTCTTGTTGAAAGGGATTATCTATACTAGTGATAACGGATGCTAGATTATATCTCTTTTTATTGATCAAGGTTGTGAAAAGTTTTTTGTTATGTTGATTTTCGAAAGAATTTCTGTAATAAATAGAAGAGAGTTCTGGGATAGCAACATGTATTTCTATTTCAATATTAGTGATTTTCATAATTTCCTGAACTAAGTCCGGACGATTCATAACGAGCAGTTTTAAAACACGTATTTGTTGTTCCATGGATAACTTATTATAGATCTCAGAAACCCAAAGTGCAAAACGGGAGGAATTGGGTTTAAGTTGTTGTGCTACTAATGCTACAATCATACGTTTCTCGATAATAAGTAGATCTGTGTTTGCAATTGATTCATAAAGTAAGGATTGATGCAATAAATAGTAATGGTTTAGTCCCTTTTGGTTCATTAATTTTGTTGGTGAATAAGGTTGATCCAGAGATGCCAAATAAAGAGCAGCCTGTTGGCTAAGATACCAAGGGAAACGAGCAACCTCATCAAGTATTTTTCGAGCGAATTGAGCCAGTGTCTCCCTAAATGTCTGAATATCTAGAATATATTGATAAGTTTTCTTTTCTCGGTATCCAAGCCATACAGAACAGGAGCAGAGAAGGTCCGCAGCAACATACTCCATGGCAAGTTTATGACGATGGGCATTCTTATTGTCAAAATCTATATTAAACATTTTAGAATCTAGAGCTTTTAGTATTATTTTAAGCAGCGAAGCATCCGGATAGAGATCCAATCCGAATTTAAGTAGAGAGGACAAAGCCGGATTTCTAGACCAATTTGAAATCAATCTACGGGCGTAGAGTTCAAAATCGTGATCTAATAGTTTTTCGTTCTGTTGTCCATTATGCTGGGGCTTTTGTACAACAGTATCTTCTGGAATGCTTATTCCCTTTTGCATTCTTAGAGCATCGACAAGACGTTTCGCTGCAAAGCGTTTAAGTGTGTCAGAGTTAACGTCAACGTTAGGCAAGGCAATTCTTGATAGTTCAAGTCCGTTTATTGAATCATTTGGTTTGTGACTTAACTGCTCTGAAAGCTGAAGTAGACCATCAAGGTCACCGATAACTTGTCGAAGAGAATCGATATCCGGTGTGCCACTAATTACATTTTGGATCATCTTCATACGGGCTGATAAGTCGTTCTGACTTGAAATCTCCTGATAGCTTTGAATTTTTGTTTTTTGATCATTAATGCATAGCTGCTCCAGTTTCTTATCAGCTCTAATTGTGGAAAGATGTTGGGAAAGACACAGATCGATATGTTCAAGAACTCCTTTAAGCAGAAATTCAGGAGGGCAATTCTCGTTGGTTTCAACTACTAAACGTATATCATCCACATACCTACAATAATCGTGAATTGTAAAATGAAATAGAGAACTATTAGATTCTAATTCCTCATGTAAGAGCTCACCAACTTTTTGATCGAAACGATGCATATATATATTGGCAAAAAAACCTGCCGCAACAAGTCCCTGGGGTATACCATTGGGCAGATTTATAATATCGAAAACTCTCATTGCGTGGTTGTTGTCCTCTGTATTCCATTTCCATGCAAAGACCTTGTGCAGAGTTTGCCAAAAGGAAGCGTCATCCTTTAAAAGGCTGTTTATTCCATACACTTTCATATATTCTTTATATAAAAACTTAGCTTCATTAACTAATGCTTTTTTATCAATACGATCATAAAATTTTTTTAAATCAAGTGTAACGACATATTGTTTAGTATTTGGTTGTGCGTTAGAACTATAATACTGGCACATAAATTTAGGACGCTTCAAAAATTGCTCGTAGTCATCATAATACATTCGATAACATTTGGAGTTTCCCCAGCCGAATTTAGCGGTTTGCTTTCCATTAAATATTTCCCACCTGCAGTGCAATCTGTTTCCATAACTAAATACCTTTCTAATCTGTGCTTCTAGAAAGTCATTTCCCTCGGTTGGTCCTTGTAAAGTCTCCATTGCATCAGCCAAACAGAGCATGGCAGCCGTAGCAATGGACTGGTCTTTAATGTCAATGTGGGCTAGTGGTCTGAGGCTAAAGTCTTCTTCGGGAATGAAATTTTCATCGTGATCTCGACCCAATTCTTTGTCTTTTGGTCTCCAATGTGTAGGACCTTCTTCTGGGAAGAACCAAGTTGATGTTTTAGGTGCCGGGACTAGCCATAATTCTCTTGGCTCATATTGGTTACTATCCAATTCTTTGGCCCATGATGTTAAATTGTTCTCCAGATTAATGGTAGAAAGGTCGAGTTCCAGTACGTCGGCATACCAATTATGCCTTCTAATATAATTTTGAGATTTCTTCCAGGCCTGAGCTAAAACGACAGGGTCAGCTAAGTAATCTTTTCTGGGAGATAAGGTCAAATATCTATCTTTAATAATTGACATGATTCCTCCAATATTAAGTATAATTTACTAAAATGAAGTTCTTTTTTATTATACTCATTGAATCGGGAAGATAAAAGAAGTTTATTGTGATTAGGTAATAGATGAAACTAAAGAGCTTTTTTTGTACTTCGTAATTAAACATCAATTTAAGATATTGGTTTTTCTCTATTCAAAGTATTTTTATTTAAATGCTTTGAATAGAAAAAATCTGATCTTAGGCCTAGAAAATTCACAAGATGAAATCGGTATCATGTGCATGGAGTAATATGCTAAATATCGATAAATTTTTAAAAATTCATAGCACGATCCTTGTTCCCATTCAACGCTACAAAAGCGGCAAACAGCAGCAGGACAACGCCAGTAAACATAAACCCTTGAAGCGTATTGAAGGGCAGCCAGCCTAACAAGGAAGAGCCTACAACTACCCCTAAGGAGAAACAGGCATAAAAATAACCGTATGCTTTCCCGCGCAGCTCTGCTGGCGTTGCATTAATCAGCATCGTATTAATCGATGGAAACAGGAAGGCAAAGCCGATCCCATATAAACCGAGCACGCCATATAGAGTAAGAGTCGTCGTCGATTGGCTAATGAGCAGCTGGCTTAATCCCATTAAGCCTATGCCGAGCGCCATCGTTTTGGCTGGGGCAACGCGGTCAAAAATACGATTGGTCGGAAGGACAAAGATGAGTACCGCAATAATGCCAAACGTGCTCATTAAAGTGCCGCTTAACCTCGAATCATATCCTAAAGACTGCACGTGCAATGGCAGCAAATAAGCGATAACGCCTTGGGAGAACATTAAGAAGAAAGCACCGCCATACGCTTTGATCACGCCCGCATTAAAAATCGAGCCTGCTGGCGAAGAGGCAGCGTCGTCCTTCTCTTTTTTGGCAATTTTATATTTGCTGAGAAAAATGGCCGATAAGATGGCAAGGGCAAACCCCATCACGGCGACGCAGGTGAACACGAAGGGTACGGACGTTTTGCTGGCCATAATGCCGCTGAAAGCAGGACCGATAATGGCGGCCAGCCCAACGAATGTGCCGGTGAAAGCGACTTTTTTCCCTTGCTGGCCATTAATCGTCGTGTTTGCCGAAAAGGTAAATGCTGCGGGAACAATTAATCCGGCAACAAAACCGTGAATGATTCGGACGATGATCAATAATAACGGTTCTTCTACAAAATGATAGAGCAGCAGAGCGCTGCTGGATAGCACCAGCCCCACCATTAAAATCTTGAAGGGCCCGATCCGGTCCGTCATTATCCCCGATAAAATATTGCCGAGCGTATTGGATAACGAATACAGCCCGATGACAAAGCCTACAATAAATGAGCTGGCGCCGACAGAGGCTGCAAACGTACTCATGACCGGAAGCTGGGAAAATAAATCGAAAAAGGAAAAAAACACAATGCTGTATACGAGCACCGCGTAGTTGAAAGTCCGTAAGCTATAATTGGCCTGCACCTTCTTCAGCTTCCGGTCCAGCACAAAGTTGCCGAATGGCACAAAAGCGGCGATGGCAGCTGCGGCAGACCAAAGCAGGCTCCACTTCACCCGAACCGCAGCATAAAGGATAGCTGCTGCATATAAACAGAATATCCCCCCGTGAATGCTCCCTACTATCGTTACGGCTTTATCGAACCCCCAAATATATTTCAAGGGCATCGCGATGCCTAGCAACACTAATAAAGAAATACCATCTAGCAAACCGGCTATACGTAAAAAATAAATTGGATGTGACCGCACTTGTTTTGCTCCTCATTTATATTTTGAAAGGAATACTCTATTCTATCACTTTATGAGTAGTGAAATAGGATAGACACTAAAGATTCAAAATTGGAAAAGAGGAGTACAAGAGGCAACTCAAAGCGGGTCAACGCTGCCTCCGCTCCAAATCATCCACATAATTTTTGGCTTCCTTGAGGCCAACACCGCTTACTTCCCGGTATTCCTTGATCGCTTGAATCCTTTTTTCTGCGGCGATCAGCATAAGCAATCGTTCATCTATATTTGCTGCTTGATTGGAAAGTGTATCTTATATGATGGTTCATTATAACATAACATTTGGCCTGCTCTTGCTTTTAGAAAGGGGGCTGTGCTTAGCTCCATTCACTTGCATCAAAATCCACTTATTGGGTAAAGCTAACTTCGATTATTCTCGGATATTTGCAGCATAAGGGGGTGGACCATCATGATGAATGACACGAAGCTGTTCGAAGAGCTTCACCATAATGTGAAGGAAATGAGAAAGCGCATCGGGCACAGTCCAGACGTGGTTATTCGCTCGTTCATGATGGGCCGTTTGGGCTTTCAGGCTGCGCTTATCTATATCGATGGCTTGGTCGACAAGCCGATGATTCATGAACAAGTGCTCAAGCCGCTTTTGCATCTGGAGAAAAACGCTGCCGGATATGACAGAAGGGCGACGATAGCCGAGGCGATTATTTCGGCAGGCGAGGTGAAGGCGCAAAATCAACTTGATGCTTGTGTCATGGAGGTATTGTCTGGCAACACCGTATTGCTTTTGGATGGGACAGATACGGCGCTCGTCATTGACACTCATGGCTGGGAGCGCCGCTCGATTGAGGAGCCGGTTTCGGAAGCGGTCGTGCGCGGCCCGCGGGACGGCTTCACCGAAACGTTGCGCAGCAATACAGCCATGCTCCGCCGCCGTATCAAAGACCCGAGCTTCACGATGGACATGTACAAAATCGGCAGGCGCTCCCAGACCGATATCGCTTTACTGTACATGAAAGGGCTCACAGATGAAGCGTTGGTGGAGGAAACGAGAAGCAGGCTGAAGCAAATTGATATTGATGAGGTGCTGGAATCCGGTTATATCGAGCAGCTCGTTGAAGACAATGTGATGTCGCCATTTCCTCAGGTGCAAAATACCGAACGGCCTGACCGGGTGGCGGGTGCTTTAATGGAAGGCCGGGTTGCTATTCTAATCGATGGAACCCCTATTGCCCTCATTGTGCCCGTAACGTTTGCGATGATGATGAGCTCGCCAGAGGATTATTATGAGCGCTGGCTGCCTTCCTCGCTCATTCGGCTGCTGCGTTATGGAGCAGCTTTTATCGCTCTGTTCCTGCCTTCGCTGTATATTGCTCTTATTTCCTATAACCATGGACTTATTCCAACCAAGCTGGCCATATCGATTGCTGCAGGCAGAGAGGGCGTGCCGTTTCCCTCAATTGTAGAAGCGCTCATTATGGAAATTACGCTTGAAATTTTGCGCGAGGCGGGGCTGCGGCTGCCAAAGCCGATTGGACAAGCGGTTGGCATCGTCGGAGGACTTGTCATTGGTCAAGCCGCGGTACAAGCTGCAATTGTCAGTCCGATTATGGTTATCGTCGTGGCGCTGACGGCGATATCCTCGTTTGCTTTTCCACAGTATGGGGCGGGTCTGGCGATTCGCATTTTGCGCTTTGGCATGATGATGGCGGCTGCGGTACTGGGCCTTTATGGGGTCATTTTGTTTTATATTTTGATTACCGTTCATATGACCAGGCTTAAAAGCTTCGGCGTTCCTTACCTCTCGCCGTTTGTGCCAGCGCGCCCTTCGCAGTGGAAGGACCTTTTCCTCCGTTTTCCGCTCCATATGTTGAAACGGCGTCCCGCCATGGTCAGCCCTCAGGACGATAAGCGGCAGAAATAGAGACAAGGGGAATGCAGCATGAAGACAAAGGATAGGAGCAAGGAATCGATTACCGCTACTCAAGCCGCGATGATGACGGCGAAAGCAATGATCGGCACAGGCATTCTCGTGCTGCCGCAAAGCGTTGGCAAGAGTGCGGGAACGCCCGACGGATGGCTGTCTGTTCTGCTTAGCGGCATATTGGCTATGATGTTCGGCTTCATTATTGTAAAGCTTAGCCAGCGCTTTCCCGGCAGAACCTATTATCAATATAGCCAGGAAATTATTGGAAAATGGATCGGTTCCTGCGTTGGGGCTATGATGTGCCTGTATTATATTTTTTCCGCTGGCTACTTGCTGCGTGTCATGGGGGAGGTTGTGCGCATGTATTTGCTGGATAAAACGCCGATCGCCATTATCATGCTCACGTTTATGGGGGTTGCCATTTATATGACGACAGCGGGAATCAACGCGATCGCGCAGCTTATCGAGATTTTTTTGCCGATCATTGTCCTGATTATGGTTGCTTTTATCGTTTTCAGCTTCGGTGACTTTGAGCTGGACAATTTGCGCCCGGTATTGGGGGAAGGCATTGCGCCGGTGCTGAAAGGAATTGAGCCATCGATTTTATCCTACAGCGGGTTTGAAGTGATGCTGTTCGTGACGGCCTTCATGACGGATGCCCGCAAGGCGCTCAAGGCAACCTTCGCCGGAATCGGCTTGACAGCGGTGCTATATACGCTGGTTGTTGCTGTTGCGATTGGCTCCTTAACGGTGGAGGAGGTGCAGACCGTAACGTGGCCAACGATGTCAGTCGCAATGAACATTGAGCTGCCCGGCGGTTTTTTCGAGCGATTCGAATCTTTGTTTACCGTCTTGTGGGTTATATCGATGTTTACAGCCTTCGTGATGTACCATTATGGAGGAAGCTTGGGGTTTGGACAGCTAACGGGCAAAAAATTTCAGCTATTCGCCTATTTGTCTTTGCCTTGTATTTTTTTGATTGCCATTTGGCCAAGCAATTTGAACAAGCTGTTTAAGCTTGGCGACTATATCGGTTATGCTTCGTTTTTTATGTTCGGCACCATTCCCATTATTTTTTTTATAGTGGCGGCGGTGAGGAGGGTGGGGCATGGAACTAAAAATAAGCGCGCGTAATAGGTCTGTTGTGCTGCTCATGCTCGTCATCCCTTTGCTGCTGACGGGCTGCTGGGATCGTAATGAAATTGAGGAAACGGGCATTGCGCTTGGAGTCGGCATTGATTTTCCAGCTGGACAAGAGGAAGGGGCCAGGCCGATCATCGCCATGACCCATCAATTTGCCCTGCCCAACCAGTTTTCGGAGAGCACCAGCAGCAAGGTGCAGAAGGATTACGTCAACATGTCCAGCGCTGGGCCAATCGTCTTCGATAACATTAGAGAGCTGTCTACCCGATCTGCAAGGCCACCTAATTATGAGCATCTGCAAGTCATTGTTATTAGCGAGAAAGCGGCTCGGGAGCTTGATCTGAAAAATGTCATTAACTTTTTTCTGCGCAATACCGAAACACGGCGTTCCATCCGCGTCGTCATTTCTCACGGAAAGGCGAGCGATATTTATCAACAACAGAAGAGTACGAAAACCCCGGCTTTGGAGCTGCGCGAGCTAACGGACAATTATCGCAAGACGCTGCGTATTCCTCCGGCGCTAACGCTTGGCAATATGTCGGAGCATCTGACCGGGCAGTCCAGCTTTGTCATTCAAGGCGCAGGCAACTCGCCAGAAGGGGCGAAGCTCACGAGCGCAGCAGTCATTAGGGGGACAACAGCCCGGATGATCGGCTTTCTCAGTGAAATCGAGACGGTGGGGCTGAACTGGCTGCTTGGCAACAATCACTCTAATGGCATTGTGGAGGGGATTGAGCCGGACAGCGGCGCCATGCTTGGTTATGAGGTGCGGAAGATGACGTCCAGCATTCAGCCGATCGTCCAGGGGGACGAAATTTCTTTTCAGGTGAAGATTAAGACAACGGGCAAGCTGCGGGAGGATTGGGCATTTCCTGGCGACGCATTTGATGCTGATTTCATCAATCGTGCAGAGAAGGCTACGGCGGTCATGATTAAGCAAATGGCGGAAAAAGCGCTCGCCAAGACGCAGCGCCAGTACAAGGTTGATGTAGCGGGTTTCGGCAAGCGCCTCAGCATTAAGAAGCCGGCGGTATGGAAACGGGTGAAGGATGGCTGGGAGGATCGCTTTAGTCGAATGCCTGTTTCTATTGTGGTGGAAGTTGATATTCAGGAGTTTGGCACAAGAGGAACGAAGCGAAATTAGACCGCGTTGAAGACTAGGAGAAAATAGTCGACAGCGCGGTATTTACATTGGAATGGATAGAATAAAAAAATATAAATCCTACTATTACTTTATGGTAGAATTGTTAAGAATAATATAATTTAGCTTAATGTAATGGTGCCTAAAGCGCCAGAATCTATCATTATTTTAAGCGATACAGTATAGCGATATAATTGAGGGGGATTTTTGTGAAAAGATGGCTTGCTGCAATAATGGTTGTCATTCTATTTGTATATCCGATGCTGCTGCCACCAAAAGCATCTGCAGCGGGGACGATGTTTACATCCGTTGCTTCACAACTGGGCACCACAATGGCGCTGGATGCAAGTGGTCAAATCTGGGCTTGGGGCAGCAACATATCTGGTCAATTTGGAGACGGGACAAACGTTTCCTCGCATACTCCGAAAAAGATTACGGTCATGGATAATGGCGCAACTGTGACGTTCAAGGAAGTGAAGCCAGGCTTCAATTCCGCACTTGCCTTGGACACGAGCGGGCAGCTGTGGTCGACAGGAGATAATGGAGATGGCCAATTGGGACTTGGCGCTGGGACTGCGAGTACGATGGTCTGGACAAAGGTTGAAGTGATGGACGGCGGTACAGCTGTCACCTTTAAGAAAATCGCCTCCCTGCGCACTACTTCGCTTGCGTTGGATAGCAATGGAACGCTTTGGATATGGGGTTTCAGAACGTGGACACCTGATCCTTATGTCCCTACTAAAAGGGAATTGACGGACGGCAACGGAGACCCTGTCGTTTTTGAAACGCTGGAGGGAAATGAGGAGAACGGAATCGCAATCGATTCGACGCAGCATATTTGGGAGATTTTCCATGGCCAGTATATGCCCACGCCATTAGGGGTGATGGATGGCGCGTTGGAAGCCGAATTTCAATCCATCGCAGTCGGAGCAGGCTATGGTACGGGTACGTTTCTGATGCTTTCCATCGACAGCATCGGCAACGTATGGACCTGGGGAGGAAATGATCAAGGGCAGCTTGGTGATGGACAAATCTCCAGCGATAGATGGTTCCCAGAGAAAAATCCGGTGCTAGACAACGGGAACCCGGTGAAGTTCACACAAGTTTCAGGAGGCAACAAGCATGTACTGGCGCTCGATGAAAACGGTGATATGTGGACATGGGGATTGAATGCTGCCGGGCAGCTTGGAGACGGCACAACATTAAATTCCGCTCCCCATAAAGTAGCCGTATCGGATAATGGTACGTCTTTTCAATTTGTCTCTCTAACTGCCGGTTTTGATGTATCGTATGGGCTTGACCAAGATGGCCGATTATGGTCGTGGGGAAGTGAATATATGCTTGGTGATGGGGGAAATGGCACCGGGTCGCAAGCAACGCCTGTGAAAATATTTCTGCAGCCTGCGGTAACGCTGCAAACGTCGGTAGCATCGTCTACCTATCTCCAGCCCATTACTTTGACCGCTTCCCTTACTGGTGATTTCGACATTCCGACTGGGAACGTTGAGTTCAGGGACGGGGGCTTGCTGCTGGGCTCCTCTTCACTTGCTGCGAACGGAACGGCAACCTTAACGGTTTCGTCACTGCAGCCGAGAACTCATACCTTCACTGTACATTATGCAGGTGATGACTATTATTTAGCGAGATCAACGAATAATTTGGCCTTTCAGGTAACGATGCCAGATGCGCCAGTTATTTCTATAACGCCATCAACGACCGCACAGACGAATGATCCGGTAACGCTGAACGTCACCACGTCAACCTATGGTATTGGCAATTCGCTGCACAGCTTGAAATGGCTTCCGGGCGATCATGGTGCGGCCGCATTTGCGGGTGCTGGAACCGACCTATTGGCTGCTGGAAGCTTTGATGTGGCCAGCAATGGCAGCTATACGGTTTACGCCAAGGATTTGGCAGGCAATGAAACGGTGAGAAAAATGGAGGTTGCGAACATTGTTCCACTACCGAATGACAGCCTCATCAGCCCTGTGGCTGCCAGCTTTGATAAATACACGGGAGCAGTGGCAAATGTTGACGTGGCAACGGGGCTGACGCTGAACGGCAACACGCTTAGCAGCGTTGCTAACGGCGCAGCGGCGCTCGTTCTAGGAACGGATTATACTGTAACAGGCAGCACAGTAACGATTCTGAAGGCATATATGATGTCGCAGCCGGTCGGTACAACGAGCCTGACATTTATGTTTAGTGGAGGAGCAGCTCAGACGCTGACGATAACGGTAGGCGATTCTACGCCAAGCCCAACACCGACACCAAGTGCTACACCAAGTCCTAGCCCAACGGCCACACCGATTCCGTCACCAAATCCAGCTTCGACTTCTTCTAATGTACGGCCTAACTATCAAATTGTGACGGATTCGTCAGGCAGAGTTGTGGTCATTGTTGATCCTTCTGTACTGGTAACCGAGAAGAAACCGGATGGAACGAATGTTCAAAAGCTGATGGTCCCGGAAAGTATTTTGAATCAGGCTGCTGGCCAGTTCAAGGACCCAGCGAACCCGATTATTATAATTAGAATCGACAATAAGGAAAGCGCCGTTCAGGTTCAGCTTCCAGCTTCATCGATTGCAGCTATTGGGAAGACTTTCCCGAATGCCGTAATCGAGGTCGAATTAAAAGGCTCCAGCATGCAGCTTAAGGCTAGCGTGCTTGATCTGGAGAAGCTGGCGAAGCGGCTTGGCGTTTCCGTATCCGATTTGAAAATCAATTCGACGATGGAGCAAGTCAGCGATACTGTGCGCAATGAGCTTGTGCGGGTTGGAAATGACAAAGGGTTCAGTCTGCTAGGCAGCGTCGTTGATTTCAAAGTAATGGCTGTAGCGAACGGGCAGACGGTTGACATTAGCGATTTTGGTGGAACGTATATGGTTCAAGCCATTGTAATTGATCAGGCAGCCGCGGGAGATTTGGTTTTTGCCGTGCATTATGATCCTGCGACTAGACAGGTTTCATATATTCCAACCCAATTGGGCGAAAGAAACAACGGCAGCAAGCAGGCCGTCATGAGAACTCCTCATCATAGCATCTATGCTGTAATCAGGAAGGACGCTCCTTCTTTTGCCGACATGCAAGGACACTGGGCGAAAGCAGAGGTTGAGCAGCTTGCTGCCAGGTTCATTGTTAATGGCATTTCCGCTGAGCGTTTCGCTTCGAATGACAGCATTACGCGGGCTGAATTTGCTTCTTTACTCGTGCGCGGAATGGGAATCTCTTTAAAGCATGACTCCGAGTATAAAGGTTTTACGGATATAGCCCCGACTGCATGGTATGCTTCTTCGGTAGAAGCAGCAGTAAGAGCCGGACTTGTTCAAGGACTAACCACTGAGCGCTTTGGGCCCAATGAGCAGATCAGCCGGGAACAGATGGCGGTTATGATTGCCAGAGCATTGACGATTGTCTCCAAAGACGGAACTGAGCCAGTAGATAGCGGGGCGCAGGCTGCATTTGCCGATCAGGATCTGATCTCCCCGTGGGCTG
Source organism: Paenibacillus sp. JT22N7 (assembly GCF_059383875.1). Classification (NCBI taxonomy): domain Bacteria; kingdom Bacillati; phylum Bacillota; class Bacilli; order Caryophanales; family Paenibacillaceae; genus Paenibacillus; species Paenibacillus sp. JT22N7. The sequence continues at coordinate 431,118 of NZ_JBXENY010000007.1, read as the reverse complement.
AGACCGCAGTTGCCGAGACAGCTAAAGCAGGGATAATTACCGGAATGGCCGACCAAACCTTCGCGCCTAAAGACTTTGCAACTAGAGCGCAGGCGGCAGTGATGCTGAATAGATTTTTACAAGCAGCGGGATTTATTGGTTAGGACGATACTAAAACGTTTCATAACAACGACTAGGCAAAAGGCACCTGTAACTTGCAGGTGTTTTTTGCTTTTTTAAATGAAGCGAAACGCCCAGCAGGGCAGGAAATAAGACGAATTATGTCGAATCATTTTAAAGGCTTTATTGGATCTGTGAGCGTTTGGGCAGCTGTATGATTATTCCTATTTTATATCGTATAAACTCAATATTTTACAATTTCGTAACGCTTGGTGTCCCGAGCGTTTTTTTTGTATGCAAAAGCATAAAATATGCGCGAAGCAGCATCTCTTTTTCACTATGCTTATAAATTTTCAAGGCTATAGCTATTTTTTTATATAATCGGGATAATAGTGGTTAGTATAATAGAAGGTCCATAAATAGATCACATCGGGGGCTGTAAGGATGATTCATGTTGAGTTTGAGTGGGCGGAGTCTCATTTTCCTCTATATGCGGCTGCCAGCATTCATTCGCTGTACAGCACTTCAAATATGCCCATATATAAAATAAACGAGAATGCAGCCTCACTCCTAGCGATTGCCAGCGGCAAAGGCACGCTTACAATGAACGATCAGACGTATGAGCTGACGGAAGGCAGTGTTATCGTCCTACCAGCGCAAACCCATGTGTCTTTAGTGACTAGCGCGGTGCAGCCGCTGCATGCCTATAAGCTGGTCATTGGCACAATCGAGCAGCAGCGTACTTTAGCCGCGGGTGCCATCGTACGGAAAAGCGAGGTAGCTGGTGGCCTGAATAGCTTGTTTATTCCTCATGCTCCAGCCATTGTCTCGCAGATGGAGGAGCTGTATGTCCATAGACTGCCTGCGCATGAGGTGCGTCATATGCAAAATCAAATTCTTTTTCACCAAATACTGCTGTACTTGCTGGAGCGGATGGACGCCCAATATGCAACGAGCGACAAACCATCTATGGAGCGAAGCATCGCATATATGGAAAACCATTTTAATGAAAAAATAACACGGGAGCAGCTGGCGGCAATGGCTGGTGTAAGTCCGTCGCATTATTCGACCTTGTTTAAGCAGCTTAACGGCTTTTCCCCTAATGAATATTTGTCACGGCTGCGCGTCCACCGTGCCAAGGAGCTGCTAATTAACGGTTCGGGCACGCTTAGGGAAATTGCGCTTAAGGTAGGCTACCATGATGAGTTTTATTTGAGCCGACGCTTCAAACAGCAGACGGGCGCTGCTCCTTCAGGGTATAGCCGAGACTCCTTGCAGCATGTAGCCGTGCTGCTCCTTCCTTACGCCAGCCATTTAATGCTGCTTGGACTGGAGCCTGCCGTTACGATTACGGTAAGCAGCGAATTTGTGAGCACCGCAGATATGCCGCCTCCACAAACGATGCGCTTCATCCATGCCGAGAGCTCGCCTGAACAGGTCAAATCGGTATTGCTGGATGCGAAGGTGGAGCTCATTATTGCCGCGAAGCAGCATTTGCAGCAGTATGGGCTGAGGCCCGAGCAGCTGCGGGCGATAGCGCCTGTCGTGGAAATTTCATGGATGGACATGGGGTGGAAGGAGCATTTGCGGCTCATTGCCCAAGTGGTGCAGCGAGTAAGTGTGGCCGAACAGTGGCTGCATACGTTTGAGCAGGAGGAGCAGGAGGCGCGTGCTCTCATCGAGCAAAGTCCCGCCGCGCGCGAGACAATCACCATACTAGTCATTAAGCCGGAGAGGCTGCTCATATATGGGGCGCGAAATGTAGGATATGTGCTGTATCAATCACTAGGCCTGCGGCCGCCTGCCCGGATTGCGGAGGAGATGGACAAGCTGGGGGAGCAATTTCATTCTGTGCCGATTGAGGCAGCGGAGCTTGCGGAATATGCGGGGGACCGGATCGTCGTCATTGCGTTTCCAGATGAGAAGGGCTCAACGCTCCATGCGCAGAAAACATTTGAGTCGCCGTATTGGCTCAGCCTTCCCGCAGTGAAGCAAAAGAAAGTACATGTGCTGGATAAGGACGAATGGGTGCCATACAACCCGATTTCGATTCGGCTGCAGCTTGGACGTGCGGTAGCTTTATTTACGGGCAGCCAATAGTCCAAGCTATTTTTCGAACAAAAAGGCATGGCTTGGCGCATAGGTGACCACTATAATGATGAAAGCAAATGCGAATGATTTTCATAATCACAAGGTGAAACGGCTGTCGCCGTCCTTTGGCGGTGCAGCGCGTTTCAGTCCGAGAAAAATATAGAGAAAGGATAGAAAAAATTATATACATTCTGATATTTTAAAAAAGGGAGAGAGTCATCTTATGAAAAAGCTTTTTATTCCGCTTCTACTTCTTATGGCGGTTGCACTTAGCGCTTGCGGCGGAAATCAAGCAGGCAATGCCGGAGCTGCTGGCAATGCGGGAAACAGCAGCAATACGGGCAATACTAGCGCGTCAGCTGCACCTTCGGCAGAGGCGGAATCTGCAACGTTTACATATCAATCTGAAAATGGTCCAGTCGAGGTGCCGACAAATCCGCAGCGCGTCGTCGTGCTGACGAGATTTTTGACGGGCAACGTCATGGCTCTAGGTGTGCCTTTAGTCGGTGCGGATGAAATGTCCAAGGCGAACCCGAATTTTGAAGAGAGGTTAAAGGATGTGGAGGCCGTTTCCGACGAAAGTGTTGAGAAAATCATCGAGCTGCAGCCAGATCTGATTATCGGGCTTTCCGACATTAAAAATATTGATAAATTCAAGCAAATCGCGCCTACGGTTACTTTTACGTACAACAAGGTCGATTATTTGACGCAGCAGCTCGAAATCGGCAAATTGCTGAATAAAGAAAAAGAAGCGCAAGCCTGGGTCGATGATTTTTCCGCAAGAACGAAAAAAGCGGGCGAAGAAATTAGAGCGAAGGTCGGCGACAATGTGACGGTTTCGGTTATCGAAACGTTCAATAAGCAGCTTTACGTTTACGGCTACAATTTTGGCCGCGGCACCGAGCTGCTTTATGGCGATCTTGGTCTTGGCATGCCGGAAAAAGTGAAGGAAGGCACGAAAACAGACGGTTATTTCGCCGTGTCGACCGAAGTTCTGAAGGACTATATGGGCGATTACGTCATTTTTAGTAAAAATGCGGATGAAGACAATTCGTTCCAAAATACCGAAATTTACAAAAGCGTCCCTGCCGTCGTCAACAACCACGTCTTCGAGGTCGATGCGAAAGGGTTTTATTTCAACGATCCATTGAGCTTGGAGTATCAGCTTGCGTTTTTCAAACAAAGCTTTCTCGGCCAATAATCCTATCCCATTTGAAGAAAAGATGAGATTGAATTGAAAAAGAAACAAGGCGCAATTTCGTTTTCCTGGAAGCTGGCCGGCAGCACACTGCTGCTGGTCGTTTGCTTCATTCTTTCGCTTCTATTAGGAGCAAAGGAAATTCATTTGCAGGACTTATGGCTCGCTCTGACATCCGATTCCAAGGGCGACAACCTTCTCGTCCTGCGTGAAATTCGGGTGCCGCGCGAGCTGGCTGCTATTTTGGTTGGAGCGGCTTTTGCTGTATCTGGCGCGATCATGCAAGGAATAACCCGCAATCCGCTTGCTGATCCGGGCTTGCTGGGTTTAACCTCGGGCGCGAACATGGGGCTGGCGCTGACCTTTATATTTTTGCCAGGGCTAGGTTACTTCGGCATGATGATCGCCTGCTTTTTAGGCGCTGCTTTGGGGGCCGCTTTAGTGCTCATCCTTAGCTCTATGCGCCGGGGGAGCCTGTCTCCCATGCGGATTGTGCTGGCGGGCGCGGCGATTTCAGCTTTTCTCTACGCCATTTCAAGCGGTATCAGCCTAGCCTTCAAAATATCCAAGGATGTGTCCATGTGGACGGCTGGCGGCTTGATTGGCACGACTTGGGGACAGCTTCAAGCGATCGCTCCGGTTATTTTGATCGGCATACTGGTAGCGCTTATGCTCTCGAGCCAGCTGACAATTTTGAGCCTAAGCGATGATGTGGCGGTGGGACTCGGGCAAAAGCTTGTACAAATCAAAGCGATTTTGTTTGTTCTTATCATTATGCTTACGGGGGCAGCGGTTGCGCTGGTTGGGAACATTGCTTTCGTAGGCTTAATGATTCCCCATATCGTTCGCTTGGTTGTTGGAACCGACTATCGGTATATCATGCCGATTTCGGTATTTACAGGCGCATCCTTTATGCTGCTTGCCGATACGCTTGCCCGCACCATTAATGCGCCTTATGAGACGCCAATGGCCGCGATTGTGGCGATGGTGGGCTTGCCTTTTTTCCTCATTGTCGTGCGTAAAGGAGGCAAAGCTTTCTCATGATTCCACGTACACTAGCTCGTAAACAACGTTTGATTTTGCTTGTCGGCTTAGGGTTAATCGCTGTGGTTGCGGTGGTGAGCATGGGCTTAGGCTATGCATCTCTGTCCTTTGACCGGCTGCTTCCCGTTTTGCTTGGGCAAGGCACGTTTAAAGAGGAGTTTGTGCTGTTTTCGGTACGGCTGCCTCGCATCTTTATTACCTTGCTTTCAGGAATGGCGCTCGCTTTATCCGGTTCGATTTTGCAGAGCGTAACCCGCAACGAATTGGCGGACCCGGGCATTATCGGCATTAATTCCGGGGCAGGCGTAGGCATTGCGATTTTCTTTCTATATGTTCCGGTGAGCGTAGGATCGTTTGTTTATGTTTTGCCGGTAGTTGCCTTTATCGGGGCATTGCTCACGGCTGCATTAATCTATGCTTTCTCGTACAGCAGAAGCCGCGGTCTTGATCCGATACGTCTGGTGCTGGTCGGCGTCGGTTTTTCTCTGGCGCTGTCGGGTATTATGATCGTCATCATTTCCGCAGCGGAACGCTCCAAGGTCGATTTTATATCCAAGTGGCTGGCAGGAAACATATGGGGAACGGATTGGCCGTTTATTTGGGCGCTGCTTCCTTGGCTCATCCTGCTTATTCCATTCACTCTGTATAAAGCTCAGCGGCTCAATCTGCTCAGCTTGAACGAGGAGTCGGCGCGGGGTGTCGGCTTGAATCTTGAACGTGAGCGTCTCATGCTGATTGTCACTGCCGTAGCCTCTGCTGCTGCTGCGGTATCTGTGACGGGCGGCATCGCTTTCGTGGGGCTAATGGCTCCGCATATTGCAAAGACGATGGTTGGTCCGCGCAATCAGCTGTTTATTCCGGTCGCTGTGCTGCTCGGCGGGTTGCTGCTGCTGCTCTCGGATACGATTGGCCGCAACATTGTCGATCCTGATGGTATCCCGGCTGGCATTATGGTATCGTTGATCGGCGTACCGTATTTTGCATATTTGCTGTTGAAAAAATAGCGTGGCTTCAGCACGAAAAGCCCTGCCCCATGTGGAAGAAGTTCCACTGGTGCAGGGCTTTTTCTGCATGAATCCATTCAAATTCATTTACACATTCATCTTCAAAATTTCTTCAATGATAATAGCTGGATCGGTAAACATGACGAGATGGCCGGAATGGGGAGCTTCGACAAATCTGCCGCCCGGCAAGGAAGCTGCGGTATCGCGATGGGCAGCTATAATAGCCGTTCTTATTTTTTGTTCCGAGCGTATCGGCTTCGTTCCCGAAATGACGCAAACCTCCAAATCTCCAAGCGCTGGAGGCGTGGTGCGAAGCGAGGCCAAATCGTCCAGAAATGGCGTTAGTTCAGCCGCCAGCGTGCTCGCAGCCGCAATCGTAAAATCCTCCTTGCGATGATCTGCTGCTACATCGGCAGGCTGCACGCTGCCGGGGCGGCTGCCAAGCAGGCGATATAGACGGAGCCGTGCCAATAGCGGAAAAAGCACTCGGCTCATCGCAAACCGTTTAGCCACAGCTTTGCCGAAGTACATCGCGCAATTTTCGTCGGACTGGTCGACCAATACAATACCGCGTATGCGTGAAGGATTTGCCGCTGCTGCGGCACGAACGATCGGGCCGCCCCAGCTGTGGCCCACGAGAATAAAGGGGCCGGGACCAAGCGCTTCGAGCAAAATGCCGAGGTCATCGGCGAGTCTATGAAGCGTGCGGGGAGCCGTATCGGCATCGCTGCGTCCGCTGCCCGCACGGTCATAAACGACGGCGCGGGCATGCTTGGCAACGATTGGTTGAACGAGGCCCCAGGTCGAACGGGAAAATCCCATTCCTGATTCAAAAACGACCGTCACCTTGCCGCTTCCTTTGACCATATAATGCAGCTTGCGTCCATCGCCAGTGGTGACATATGCACTTGATCCAAATGAATGTGGGGGTGTAGGGATCATGTTCATGAATACCTCCATTTGGTGAGCCGATTACATTTGCGAAAAGTAGGATAGGGCTGACAGCATTAGCTGAGCAGCCTCATCTCCTTCGCCTGAGCGACTGCTTTTGTGCGCCGATTGACCTTGAGTTTAGCAAAAATATTTTTTACATGCACCTTTACCGTGCTTAGGGCGATAATGAGATGCTCGGCAATCTCTTTATTGGATAAGCCTGAGGCAAGCAGGGCAAGCACCTCGAGCTCGCGCTCCGTAAGCGGCTCTGCAATCAAGCTGGGAGGCGGCTGCATATCATCGGTTTCCTTGCTGGCCTGAAGCTCGGGTTGCTCCGGCAAGCTTTGCAGAACACACATTAGTAGACCGTAAGAGGCTATAGCGAGCAATACCGGTATGCGTTCAGCTGTGAACACGCCGCTTGCCAGCTTATTTTCAAGATAAAGCACGCCGAGCATGGTGCCGTGAACAGCAACGGGGATGCATATAACCGACTGGGGCCGATGCTTTCCCATATAAGGGTTATGGATAAGCCAGCTTTCTTCGGCTCCGGCATAATGAACCTTCTCCTGTGTACGAAGCACATAGCGGATAATGCCTTCTGGCAGCAGGGAGCTGTCCTTCAGCTCAAAAGGGGCCGGGACAGTCTGCTCCTCCGAGGCGGCATAAACCTGAACAGAAAGGACATCATGGCTGCCTGTTAGCAAGGCTCCCTTGCTTGCGCCAGCGTGCCTCAATATCGTTCTCATGATTTCCGCAAGCACGGCGTCCATATCGAGCGGGTTCGCTATCGCTTGCGTGGTTTGCAATATGGCGGCGAGATCAAGGCTTTCCGTTGCCAGCGTTTCGTTGCTGTGGAAGTAGGCTGGAGCAGCTGGCTGCTCCTTCTGGCTCCTATCCGTATCGGCAGGCAGGGCGTATAAGGACATTCGTGCAGAAGCGGAATCTGCTTGTGTCTGCTCTTGCCGCCGCAAGCTAAGCAGCTGCTCCTCCAAATGCTTAGATTTTACGTACACTTCCCACTGCATATACCCGTCGTGTGCGGTCTGCAAATAAAATAAAGCCGTCTTGATCTTAGCTTGAGCCATATAGTAGTTCGCTGCGAGTTCGGCTGCTAGGCTGATCGCTTGAATATCGCTCACCTCTCTGGCCTGGCGCAGCGCTTTGTCATAAAGCTCCTCTGCCTCGCTTCGCTTATTGCAGACGCGAGCATATTCTGCATAAAGAATGTGGGATCTTGCCTGATAAAAATCCGGACTCCATAGGGCCCATTTTCGCAAATGGCCAAGATTGCGCAGCAGGCTATTTCTCATAGCCGGGTGTTTGCGCAGATCGGGATAGGCCGCCATGATAGCTAGCGATTCATAAAACAGGCATTCCGGCAAATGGGGCAAATGCGTGGCGTAGGCTTCATGCGTCTTCGCTTGGCTGGCCCATTGAATCGCATCGTCATAGCGCCCCAGAAGGCAGCAAAGCTGCGTTTTGTAAGAGCTGAATTGAAATAAGGTAGTAGCTGCCGTCTCCTCACGGCGAATTTGCGTTAAAAATTGCTCTTCATCAAAGCCAGGTCCGCTGAAGGAGTCCGGCGCATTCGTTCGGCCTTGCAGCGCGAGAAAAAACTGCTGATAAAGGTAAAAATTTTGCCGTACGAATTCATCCTTCGTCGTATCCAGTACAACCATATAGTCGGCTATTCTCCGATTTAATTCGCTTAGCGGCGCTCTTGCGTACAGGGCATTGATATGGGCTCCGATCGCATAGCTGGCAAACACATAATCGCCAGAGTCCATACCTAGACGCATCGCTTGGGATACATAAAAATCGCCTTCCCCAGCCTTGCCGGCAAATTGGCACAATACTCCGCCGTAGATCGTATAGGTTTTGCTTTTAACGGAAGAGATATTGTATCGCTCGGAAAGCTCCACGCCTACCTTGCCAATGGCATAGCCCTTGTTGAATTTCCCCATTGAAATGCCCAAAATCATGCCGTAAGCCGAATAGGCAGCAGCAGAAACAGGTGTGTTCCCATGTTTAAGCGATAGCTGGATCGCCCGGCATATGAGCAGAAAATATACTTTTTTATTCGTAAAGAAGGTAGAGGGCACCATCGCAAAAATCAAATTCATCGCTGCGATCCGGTCCGCATCAGTCATTTCCTTCAGCTGGGCAAGCTTGTCATAGCGGTTGCGCAGCAGCATTTCAATTCGCAAGCCTTCAATCATAAGCATTTGGCTTCCAGGATTAGGATCAATGATAATGTGATGCTCCCTCAAGCTTTGCAGGCCGAGAGCAGTGCCTTCTAAATATTTGCCCTGATTGATATATTGCATAATTCGTATCATAAACACGCTGCTTCGTTCAGCCGGATTGCGCGCATAGCTAAGCAGCAGATCGATGTCGGCGCCGGATTGCTCGTAATGGCCGCACATATATTCACATTCCGCTTTTTGGGCATAGAGGTCAAAACAAAGCTCAAAGGACGCCTCCCAATCGTCTTCGTTCAGCAGCACGACCCCTTTGTGAAAATAGCCTAAGGCGACATCATAGGCGGAGGAGGCTTTGGCCCGTGTTCCTGCCTCTAAATTAAGCCTCACGAGCTGAAGCCTTTCATCCGGGTCTAAGAAGAGCTTTGCGCCCCTGTTCAAATGATTGACGGCATCAAACGCATGCTCCTCGATCCCAGCTTCCGATGCAGCCTCGTGCTGCCTGTTCAAAAAACGGCCGATTTGGACATGCAGGTCCTGCTTCGCTGAATCGTCCAATTGGCTGTAAATCAGCTTCTGAATACTGTCGTGGGCAAAACGATATTGCTGCTTTTGAACGGGAAGGATGATTCCTTCTGCCTCAATAGCGGGCCATTCCGTGGACAGCGCCTCGATATTCTGTCGGGCGACCTGTGCAATGACATGCGGCGAAAAGGTGCTTCCTACACAGGATGCGATTTGGAGCAGCTTCTGCGCCGTGGAAGACAGTCTGTTCAATCTATACGCCATCAGATCATGAATGGCAAAGCTTGGCTCCTGCTCGATTATTTGCTCCCAATCCCATTGCCAGCTGCGTTTATCGTAGTTATACCTTAAACTGCCGTCATCCTGCATGCGAAGCAAAATTTGCTTGAAGTGAAAGGGATTGCCGCCAGATTTATGATAAAGCAGCTCCGTTAAAGACAAGGTTGTCTCGGCTGGGCTGTTCAGCGCCTCCATGACAAACTGCTGAATCGGCTCAATATCGAGCGGCGCCAGATGAAGATGGCGAACGACCGCTTGCTCCGAGATACTCCCATCCGGCTCATATCCGGGCAGCTTGCTGCGATCGGTTTCCAGATGGCGATACGCGCATACAAAGAGCAGGTACTGGCATTCTGGATCGCAGACTAGAGCATGAATAAGCTGCAGCGACGATAAATTTGCCCATTGCAAATCATCTATAAACAGCACAATGGGCTGCTCTTTTGAAGCTAAAGCCTGCACAAATTTGCGGAAAACGTATATGAAGCGTTTATGCGATTCATGGGCAGGCAGCTCCTCCGCCACAGGCACATCGCCCAGCAGCAGGGCAGCCTCAGGGATTATGGCGGTAATGACGCCGGCACCTGCCCCCAGTGCCTCCCGCAGCCGAAGCTTCCATTGTTCAGACTTATCCTTGTGCTCACCAAGCAAGTGGCGAATAAGTCCGCGAAACGCCTGAATAATCGGATGATAGGGGCTTTCATTCGCAAGCTGCTCAAACTTCCCTGTTATGTAGAAAAAATCCTGTGCCTGCAGCTGTTTGCGAAATACTTCATCGATGAGGGCGGTTTTGCCAATACCGGCTTCACCCGAAATATAGACTAATTCTGTGGAACCGAAGCAGGCGGAATAGAAAGCCTGAGTGAGTATTGAAAGCTCATACTCCCTGCCGTGAAAGCCGGGCTCCAGTATAAAAGCAGGCTGGGAGTGGCCAACTTTGTCCAAATCAGCGAGCAGGAGGGAGGCATTGGGATAGCGTTTGTCTGGATTTTTTTCAAGCAGCTTCATAATAATTGCTTCCAGCCCATCAGGCCAAGCCTGCTGCTGATCCGTTATTGGCGGAGGGCTCTGTACCAAATGCATATACACCCATTCAAGCGAATTGTCTGCGACGAAGGGCAGGCGGTTTGCCAGCATTTCGTAAAAAATGACGCCCAGAGAATAAAGATCGCTTCGCTCGTCGACCGCCCGCTGCATGCGCCCGGTGTTTTCCGGCGAGCAGTAGGCCAGTGACGGTTCGGAGATCAAATGTCCGGCCGGGCGAACATAGCGGTCGGCGGTGCGCTGTACGGCAAATCCGCGATCATTAACGGCAGCACTATTTTTATCAGGAAAAATCGTTATTCTCTCCGGCCGCAAATCAAGATGTATCATATGCTGCTGATGGAGCTCCCCTATGCTTGCCACAAGCGCTTTCGCCAAAGGCAGAAAAGTCTCAGGAGGCATCCCCCTCCCTTCCCCCATAAATTGTCTAAGTGGCATCGCGGCGGGAGCTAGACTTGGCTCCAATTGGCCGGTTGTATCATCGAAAGGCTGCATTCCTGTCATTACCTAACACCTCTGGCGTCAAATTACTCTTTCATTCCTTCTATTATAATGAATCGTGCGCCGTTTACGGGCGATTTTAGTGAAAATACTCCTTAAGAGGTATAGGGTTATAGCGCTTTTTACATTAATTTGGTACATACATAGAACATGGAGAGAGGCTGGGGTGAACAGACGATGACGGATGCCCTCATTGCTTTTGTCAGCACCATCATTTTGGGAATCGTAATTTTAGCGAAAATATGGTGGGATGGCGATGGTACGAGTTGGAGGTTTACGAAGTGGTATAGCGTTGTTTTTTTTGCGGTGGCTTTAGTAGTTGGCGGAATTACTTTTTTTAACAGTTAGAATGAATTTATTTATTGGGGGATTATGATGAAAGCATGGAAATGGAATAAACGATGGATTGCTGTATTTCTTGCAGTTGTACTTTTACTGGAGCTGCCATCTGTACGCTTAGCTGAGGCGGCGGGAACTGCAGTATTGGATCAGGAGAGTTTAGTTGTGTATGGGAATATATGGGTAGATGCTGTGAACCCGCGCTATCAAACCTTTACCCCAGCGGTAACGGGATACCTTGATGCCATTCATTTAAATCTTTCTGGTTCCTTTGGTTCTCCTGGGGCTCTTATCATTAGCATCTATAAGGAAGGCAACCTGTCAACCCCGCTTGGATCTGCACAATTAGCAGCAACGGGGTCAGACTGGAACGCAGTTGATTTTTCCGGGACATCGATTTATTTAACAAAGGAAACGATGTATCGAATGGTTGTTACTACGGAATATGCAGGCGGCTCGGGTTTTGGATGGTATAACAGCTCTACTGATACTTATACAAGAGGTTATTCTATTGCCAGCAGCCGTGATTTTTCTTTTAAAACATACATGGTCCCAGACTATTCGCTCTCTCCGGCCTTGAGCACCGTTTCAAGCGGTCAGGCGAGCCTTGCTGCCGACGGCACAAGCCAGACAACCGTGAGCGTGCAGTTGAAAGATGCGCAAGGAACGGCAATGACAACGGGAGGGGAGACGGTTGCGATTACGGCGACGAAGGGAACCGTAAGCGCCGTAACGGATAATGGGGACGGGACGTATTCGGCGACTTTGACTGCGCCGACAACAACGGGCAGTGCGACCGTGAGCGCGACCGTAGGCGGTCAAGCAATACCATCAACAGCGAGTGTGCAGTTTGTGGCAGGTGCGCCGTCTGCGTCGCAAAGCACGGTTGAAACGAGTGTTGCAACGCTAACGGCTAATGGTACGAGCCAGACGACTATAAGTGTGAAGCTGAAAGATGTGTATGGCAATGCCTTGACGAGTGGAGGAGCAGCAGTAACGATTGCTGCATCGAAGGGAACGGTAAGCGCTGTAACGGATAACGGAAATGGGACCTATACGGCAAGTTTAACTGCTCCTGTGACAGTAGGTAGCGCGACCATCAGCGCAACCGTTGGCGGTCAATCGATCACGTCAACAGCGAGCGTGCAGTTTGTGGCTGGAGCTGCTTCAACGGCGACAAGCACTGTGGAGTCAGCAGATGCGACCTTGACTGCCGATGGTGTGAGCCAGACAACGATAAGCGTGAAGCTGAAAGACGCGCAGGGCAATGCTTTGACGAGCGGAGGAGCAGTGGTAACGATTGCTTCGACGCGGGGGAACGTGGGCTCCGTAACCGATAACGGAGACGGAACTTATTCAGCGACACTGACAGCTTCGACAACGGTAGGTACCGCGACCGTCAGCGCAACCGTTGGCGGTCAATCGATCACGTCAACAGTGAGCGTGCAGTTTGTGGCCGGAGCTGCTTCAACGGCGACGAGCACAGTGGAGGTGGCGGATGCGTCCTTGACCGCCGATGGCACGAGCCAGACGACGATCAGCGTGAAGCTGAAGGATGCGCAGGGCAATATCTTGACGAGCGGAGGAGCAGCGGTAACGATTGCTGCTACTAAGGGGACGGTAAGCCCCGTAACCGATAACGGAGACGGAACTTATTCGGCGACATTGACAGCTTCAGCAACAATAGACAGCGCGACCGTCAGTGCAACTGTTGGAGGCCAGTTGATAGCGTCAACAGCGATCGTGCAGTTTGTAGTCGGTGCCGCTTCAACGGCAACGAGCACTGTGGAGGCGGCGGATGCATCCTTGACCGCAGATGGCGTGAGCCAGACGACGATAAGCGTTAAGCTGAAGGATGCGCAGGGCAATACCTTGACGAGCGGAGGGGCAGTGATTACGATTGCTTCGACGCGGGGTACCGTAGGTGTCGTTACGGATAATAGTGACGGAACGTATACGGCGCTGCTGACTGCGTCATCAACAGCAAGCACCGCTATTGTGAGCGCCAAAGTTGGCGGTCTGGCGCTTGCCGATACGGCAACCGTATCGTTTGTTCCAGGAGCTCCATCCGTATTAACTAGCAGAATTCAAGTGTCAGATGGGTCCCTAACCGCTGACGGAGCAAGCCAGACAACGATTCATGTAAGTCTGAGCGACGCACGGGAGAACAGTTTGACATCCGGTGGAGCGACGGTAACGATTGCTACGACGCTGGGTACTGTTAGTGCAGTGACGGATAACGGTGACGGCACGTATACAGCAACGCTGACTGCTCCGAATACGTTAGGTCAAGCGATTGTGAGCGCAACTGTGGATGGGCAGACGATACGGATGAGCGAAGAAATCGAGTTCATCGCCGGGGAGGTAAGCCCCTCCCAATCAACCGTCACCGCAAGTGCGGCAGTGGTTCGGGCAGACGGCAGCAACAGCGCCTTGATTTCCGTGAAGCTGCTGGATGATCATAACCATCCGATAGTGGGGCAAACGGTGCGGCTTCAAGCAAGTGGCGGGCACTCCATAATTGCTCAGCCTGCTGTAGTGACCGATTCAAATGGAATTGCTGTCTTTGCGGTGAGTAATACAGCCTCAGAGGACGTTACTTATTTTGCCGAAGAAGAGGAGAGCGGAGTTACGCTGGACCAAACTGTAGAGGTATCATTCGTCTATGATCAGCCTCCAACTATTGCACTGCAAGCAGACCCAACTGCAGCAACTTTTGGAACGGTGACTGTTCATACGTCGGCAGCAGCTATAGGGGAATTCAACCACATCGCTTCGATAAAATGGGCGGAAGGAAGTCGCAATGTCTCCTATTTTGAAACGGATGGCACGGAAATAACGGATCCATTTACCGTACAGACGAACGGAGTATATTCTGTCTACGCCCTGGATACCACAGGAAATGCTGCTGTTGCTACGATTAACATTCAAAATATCGTTCCTTTAAGCAGCAATGCGGATTTGTCGGAATGGGAATTAGCGGGAGCTGAAGGCGCGGTGAGCTTCAATTTTGATCCGGCCATTACGGATTATACTGTCAATGTGAGTCAGTCGACAGCTGGTTTGAACATGACACTGACCACGTCAAATGCCTATTCCGAAGTTTACGTAAACGGTACACAGGTGACGAGTGGCACGGCAACCGATGAATATTCGCTTGCTACGGGTAACAATACGTTTGAGGTTCGGATCGAGGCGCAGGATGGCACGATTAAAAACTATAAGCTCAACGTAAACCGCGCAGCAGCCGCTAATTCCAATTCAGGCGGCACCTCCAGTACGACTGCTTCTGCAGCGGATAAGTCGATTGTAATTCGAATTAATGATAAAGAAATAGCGGGTGCGGCTTCGCTCCAGATGGAAGCAAACGGGGCAAAGCGTATCAATGCCAAATTGGATGCTGTTACCATCAGTAAGGCGACGGGTTCATTGTCCTCTTCGCCAGAGCAGACGATCTCTATTTTCATCGAAAATGAGGCGGACCAAGTCAGCTTGCAGCTTACGGCTGATGCAGCGGTCATGCTCTCCCAAAAGGCTTCGAGCGTTACATTGATGACGAAGTACGGACAGTATCGTTTGCCTATGGCCGAGCTGACAAGCAAGGAATACGGTTGGAGCAGTGCAACTGATATTCGCATTATGATAGGAATTGATAAAAGTAAAACGATAGCCAGCTTACAGCATGAGGCAGAAAAAGGCGGCTTTCAGCTCGTGGGAAATCCCCTTCAGTTTAAAATTGAACTGATCACCCCAAGCGGGCCAAAAGAGCTTTCCAGCTTCAATCGCTATGTGGAGAGGATCATTTATTTGCCAAAGAATGATTCCGGAATGGCCTCAACAGCAGTAGTGTGGGATGAGACGCTTGGCGTACATCCAGCACCAACGGTGTTTATGGAGCTGAATGGACGACAGGCTGCCATTATTCAAGGGTTTACGAACAGTACCTATGCACTCGCACTCAAAAAATCCGATTTAGTGGACATTCAAGGACATTGGGCTGCTGCAGAAATTTCCAGCATGAACAGCAGAATGATTGTTAATGGCCAGGATGAAAGCCATTTTAATCCGGAAGCTCCCATTACCCGTGCTGAAATAGCCGGATTGCTTGCAAGAGCATTAGGTTTGCCGAACGTAGGAAATCATACGGACTTCCACGACGTAAATGAGTCGAGCTGGTATAGTGGCGCTGTAGCTTCTGTAAAGGCCTATGGTATTATGGACGGGTTTAAAGACGGAACGTTCAGGCCAAACGAGCAGGTATCGAGGCAAGAAGCTATTGTCATCATCGTTCGTGCGCTGAGACTGGCAGAAGGGGCTTCGCTTGCAATAAATGACAATACAACAGTGGATTTATCCGAATACGCTGACGTTAATCAAATTGGGGAGTGGGCGCGCGAAGCGATACAGATTGCTATTAAGGAAGGTCTTGTAAAGGGCTATGGCAATAAGCTGCAGCCGAAAAAATTATTGACACGCGCTGAGACGACCGTGCTGATTTATCGAATGCTGCTGCAAGCAGAGCTAATCAACGATTAATTTTAAGTAGAAAAATGCGAAAAGACACTGCCAAGCAAGGCAGTGTCTTTTCGCATTTTATAGTCGACACCGCGATATCACTTGAAACGATACATAAAAACGTTAAGAACCTGTAGCTCCTGTAGCGCCGGTAGCGCCAGTAACTCCTTGAATGCCCTGAGCACCAGTCGGTCCAGTGGCGCCAGTAACTCCTTGAGCACCAGTAGCTCCTGTAGCACCAGTATTACCCTGAACGCCCTGAGCTCCAGTAACTCCAGTGGCGCCAGTAACTCCTTGAGCACCAGTAGCTCCTGTAGCACCAGTATTACCCTGAACGCCCTGAGCACCAGTAGCTCCTGTAGCACCAGTATTACCCTGAACGCCCTGAGCTCCAGTAGCTCCGATAGCCCCTGTAACGCCAGTAGCACCCGTTACCCCAGTAGCACCTGTTGCACCGGCCGCGCCTGCACCTCCAGATGAGCCATTCGCTCCTGCGGCTGCAAGAACCATATAATCAGCTGAGTTGTTCGGCAGCCCGGCGGGTGGAGATTTCACCACCACATAGGTGCTGCCGCTATAAGTAACTACTTGATATTTCTCATAAGTAGCAGCTTGGCTGGCATCAAAAACGACAATGCCTTCAAAAATAGATTTCAGCCAATCCTGCTGCGCCTGTTGATTTTGTCTTTCGATGAAAGACAGGCTGGCGCTCGGTTCCACATAGAAGGCAGTTTCTCCCGTATAGACGACCGCAATCATCTGTCCGGGCTGAAGCTGCGTGCCCTGTACAACCGTGCCTGCATTGATTTCAAAATGAATGGATTCGCCACTGTCGGAAAATAAAGTGATATCGTTCGCAGATAAACGGACGAGCATGCCGCGGACGACTTTATCGGTCTGGTTCGCATAAAGCTCGGCGTTTGCTACGATAGCAGCCATTTCCAGTCGAGTAACGCTGATTTCCGGACGGAAGGTACGATCTGCATACCCACTTGCAACACCAAGTTTAATGGCGGCATTTACATAACCCAAATAGGCAGGAGATATTTTTTTAGCGTCAACAAAGGAGGGCTTGCTGCTTGTAAGCTTAATGGCTGATGCTTCTTGGCCGAGTGCCCGGACAATCACTTTCATCAACCACTCGCGGGAGACATTCGTTTTGCCCCAAGTTTCGGAGGCCGCCTTCTCTTCCTCTGGTACAATAATACCTTGTTCAATAGCTAAAGCAATCCAATCCTGAGCCCATAGGCTGGCTGAAAGCGGAGACTTCGCTGCGCTTTTCGGGGGCGTTTCCACACCCTTAAGCCGGAGCGTCATAATGAGCGCTTCCTCATAGGTCATTTTTTCATTGGGATAAAATAAATTTTGTTTATTATTGCTGATAATCCCCATCGCGCTTAGCTTCATGACCGCCGGGTAAGCCCATGAGCTTTGCGGGACATCGCTGAACCGGAAAGGCTCAGCTGCTGCTGCATGGACACCAGAAATGCCAAGTCCCGATACCGTGCCAGTCATGGAGCCTACAGCTCCTAAAGCGAGTAAAACCTTGGAAGCGCTTTGACGTAATGAATTGCTCTGCTGCGCCGCTTTGCGGTATTTGCGCATTTCCTTCTTCAACAAACGGTCATTCATTTTAACTCACCCTCATTTTCGTATAATGTCCTGCTTATATGTAAATTGGTTATTCAACGGAAGCTAATGACTAACTAAGTGTTCAGCAAAATAGAGCCTGTTCCGCAATACGCTTTCATGATTCGGAACAAATACAGCGGCCTCCTCGTTATGCATCCGCGCTAGCTCCGGCATATTTAAACGATCGTAGCATACGCATAGCTGCAAGTGAGGCACCCAAGTCCGGCAGCCGTGTGCCTGAAGCGAATTGGTTTGAAGGAAGGAAGGGATGTGCAGCGCCTGCTTGTACCACGAGATAGCCCCGGCATAGTCACCCTCCTCCATATGATAAAAACCGAGGCGGCAGCAGTTTTCCGGTCTGGGTGAGGCATAGGTGAAGGATTGCAGCACCATTTTTCGTGCTTCGCCCAGCTTCCCCAAAGCATGAAAAGCATCCGCAGCGTTTCCGCATGCAGCGATGTTATCGTCCTGCCAGCCTTCTCCTTGGTCCAGCATCTTTTTGTACTGGGATATGGCGCGATCCCACAGCTTGTGATCTTTCAGCTCATTTCCATAATAAAAAAGATCGCGTGCCGAAAAGCGTTCCCCGCTCTGCTCCCGCTCCTCATAAATGAGCAGATTGCGCATGGACTGGGAATGCTCGCGTCGATGGGTAACGGCCGCATCAGACTTACGGATTTCTCCATGTACGGCCAAATATTCGTGAACTTGTCCAATCCATTGGAAGCCTCGTTCTCTTCTCACGATACGGTTGCGGCGCAAGCTGCTGGAAACATTGCCGTCATCATCAAACGAAAGATGATACGGCATGGACACGGCATCCACATCTGAAGTCAGCTCGGACAAGGTTTGCAGCAGCAGCTGGGTATCCTCAGGCAGCAGCACATCGTCAGCATCCAGCCAAAAAATGTAGTCCATCTTCGCCTTACTGAAAGCATAATTACGCGCCTTGGCAAAATCATTCACCCAGGCAAAATCATAGATGCTATCGGTAAAATCACTAGCGATGGCTTTGGTTTTATCGATTGAGCCTGTATCGACGATAATAATTTCATCGACGGCAGCATTGACGCTGGACAAGCAGCGCGCAAGGGTCTGCTCTTCATTTTTTACAATCATGCATAGGCTTACGGTAAAGGGACGATTGAGAATTGGAGGGTGGGTCTGAGGTGGTTTATGATCGTCGTGTTCAGTAGGGAGAAGATTAATGACCGTGTAATCTTGGGCGACAGCCAGCTCGTAGCCAGCCGGAATGGCATCTAGGCCAACAGTTGAAAAAGCAAGGCTGCCCTGTTCAGGCTGAAAATAAAAACCGCGCATTTCGATGAAGGCGCTCTTGCGTATGACGAGCAAGGGTCCCGCCAGCGTGTTCACTTTGCGGATTCCGCGTGAACGAAGCGCACGTCTTCCTTTTGCCAGCGTATAAAGCGAGGCGATATCAGAGTAATCGTATTCCAGCCGCTGCTCCCCGGTTATGTCATTCATCATAGGACTAATAACCGCAAGGCTGCGGTTATCTTCCAGACACCCAGCAAGATCGGCCAGCCACTGGCTGGTCACCGCGATATAATCATGCATAAATACTAATAATTCGCCTTCAGCCAGGGAAGCTCCGATTTGGAACCCTTCGGCAGCGCTGAGTGAGCCAGGCCAAGTTAAGCAGCGAAATCCCGGCATGCCCTTATATCGCTCAAGTCCGGAAGGGTCATCCAGCTCATTGATTACAATCAGCTCATAAGGATAAGCTGTATGCAATTGAATGCTTTGGATACAAAAATGGAGCCTGTTCATTCGCTCGGCAAAGACAATAATGGAAACGCTCATTGCAGCCCCCTGTGTAGTAGACGAAAATGGCTTCTTTCACTTATATGTTATGAATTCTACCATATCCAACAATGAAATAATATTGGGCTTTTAGATTAAATGAGAGGGAATTTATACTGCGGGATGAATAAAAATGAACCGATGCCATCCCATTTACTCATTGGCTTCGGCAGGCTTGTCGTTGAACTTATAGCCGACGCCGCGAATGGTGCGGATATAATGCGGCTTTGCTGGATTTTTCTCCAGTTTTTTTCGCAAATTATAAATATGTACCATGACGGTATGCGTATCTCCCATATGAACATCATCCCAGAGCAGCGAGAAGAGCTGTTCGTTTTTGTATACCCGATTTGGATTTTTAGCGAGATGGAACAGCAGCTTGAATTCCTTGGCCGATAGGGAAACGGGCTTGTTGTCCACGAGCACAAGGTGGGTGGCAGGATCAATGAGCAATTGATCAAATTTTAACGTTTTATCGGATACCTCTTCGTGCTTATGCAGCAAATTGCTTCTTCGGATATGTGCTTTAACTCTGGCGATTAGCTCAATCGGGCTAAACGGCTTCGAAATGAAGTCATCCCCTCCAAGGCCAAGCCCCAGCACTTTATCAATATCCTCATCCTTGCAGCTGACGAACAAAATCGGCACATTGCTCGTTTTGCGAATTTCGCTGCAAATTTGAAAACCGTCCATGCCTGGCAGCAGCACATCGAGCAGCACCAGATCAGGAGCATGCTCCTGCGCGGCTCTAAGGGCATCCACCCCATTGTAGGCAGAGAGCGTATGAAACCCTTCCCTTTTCAGAGACATGGTCAGCAATTCATTAATTTCATGATCGTCATCCACGATCAAAATCGTATTCTTTGAAGACATAAGATAGCCATTCTCCTCTTGTATAGCTTGCTGGTTGCGAGCGAGTAGATTTCTCTTCTCTAGCAGCGGCATACCCTGCCGAAAGTCTCAAAATTATCCTGTTTTAAGTATCTCATGTTCGCAAAAATATGTCGATTGGATAAATCAGATTTTAAATGAAATTGAGGTTATCTTGACTTTGAATTGATGGTTTAACATTTTGGGCTATTTTATAATGTAGGGCAGTAGGACTTGATAGGTATAAAGGTTTAGTCAGGTTTAGTTTTGAAGGGAGATAGCCTAGTGAATGTTATTGGGGAAACACGCCGAAAGGGGCTGTTATGGAAAATCGCACTGCTCGGAATCGCGCTGACGATAAGCGGATGCGCTTCGGCCTCCGAACCGGATCAAGCTCGGGAGCGGGCGCTTAGCAGCTCGTCTGGCGAGGTGGTCATTGGAGCGGTATGGCCATTTGAGCAGCAGAACGATCAATTCCATGAAGGTCTTCAATTGGCGCTTGAGCAAATCAATCAGAAAGGTGTTCTGGGCGGAAAGAAAATCCAGCTGATGGAAATGGATGATGAAGCCTCTACGACAAAAGGCATGGCGATTGCGCAGCAATTTGCGGATAACCCTGCTGTCAGTGCAGTCATCGGCCATCGTGGTTCTTCAGTAACGGTACCGGCATCACGCATTTATGCGCATGCGGGCATTGTGCTGCTGACGCCGGCATCAACATCACCGAAGCTGACTGATGTGAACAGCTCTTATATTTTCCGCAATATTCCTAATGATAATCAGCTTGGACAGGCGCTTGCCATGTACGCAGGAGGAACGAAGCACCGGAATATAGCGATTTATTATACGGACGACGAGTATGGAAGAGGACTGGCGAATGCTTTCGAAGATCAGGCATCCCAGTCGGGGCTTCGCGTCGTTGACCGTCTATCAGGCTATAAGGATACGGCTGATATTTTGCGCATTGTCGATAAGTGGAAAACGCTTGATAGCGATCTTATTATGGTGGCCGCGAGGGCAAGCGAAGGAATCTCCTTCGTAAAAGCCATTCGCGCAGCTGGCATGGATATTCCCGTCATTGGCGGCGATGCGCTGGATTCGGCGGAATTTGCCAAAGCGGGTGAAGCGGTGGAAGGAACGATTGTCGCTTCCGTTTATTATGAGCTTGGACCTTCCGAGCTTAATCAAAGCTTCCGGCAGCAGTATATCGACAAATATGGGAAGGAGCCGGGCAAATGGGCTGCACAGGCCTACGATTCGCTGAGGCTGCTTGCTGACGGCATCGAGAAAGCGGGCTCCCGCAGCCCGAAAGCGATAGCTGCCGCGCTGTCCGAGCTGAAGGGCTGGGAAGGGGTCACAGGCCAGCATTCCTTCGATGCAGAGGGCGACGTTCAGGGCATGAGCATCGTCATGAAAAAGCTGGAGGCAGGAACCTTCAATCGTCTGGATGAGGTGCTCCTTCCAAATCCATTGTAAGGCAGTGTTAGGCTTCAACACTTGGGAGGTAGCGATGAATAATCATGTTTTTCGTAAAGTGGCACTTGAGCGGCTGTCTTCCCCGGAGCAGCTCGACAATTTGGTTCGGGTAACCTCGCCTCGCGGCTGGCTTATGCTCACGGGTGTAGGCTTGCTCATTGTCGCCGCCTTGTATTGGGGGATATTCGGCACAATGACCGTCAAAGCGGATGGGCCGGGTGTACTCATTCGCCCAGGCGGACTGAAAACGGTTCATGCCTCTGCGGCAGGAGCGATGTCTGATATTCGTGTGGTCGAAAATGACACGGTGAAGCAAGGCGAGGTCATTGGCCGGATGGAGCAGCCGGAGCTGCTGGAGCAAATTAAACAGACTAAGCTTGCCATTGCGAGCCTTGAAGGGGCGACAGCTGAAGACAGGGCAGGCCGTGTAGCGGAGCTTAAAAGCCTGAAGCAGCAGCTCGAGCAGCAGCAGCTCGGCTATGAATACAGCACAAGAGTAATAAGCCCGTATACGGGCAAAGTGAAAGAGGTTTTGGTGAAAACCGGCAATTACATTGGTGACGGCTCTGATATTATCCGGCTGGAAACGTACGGCGTGCAGACGGATGAATTGATTGCCGTGCTGTATGTGCCGGTCAGTCAGGGCAGGCAGCTGCTTCCGGGCATGGAGGTACGCGTTTCGCCAGGCTCCATTAACCGCGAAGAATTTGGCTCGCTGGTTGGGCAGGTCGTCTCGGTATCCGAGTTTCCAGTAACGGTGCAGGGAATGATGTCTACGCTGGGCAATGAAGGTCTTGTACAGCAAATGGCGTCGCAGGGCGTATCGCTTGAAATTCGCGTCAATCTTGCCCCTAATTCCGAGATGGCAAGCGGGTACAGCTGGACGACGGAGCAAGGTCCGCCCGTTCGGCTGAACAGCGGCATGATGGTCGATGGTTCCATCACGGTCAGCTCGCAGCGCCCAATTGCGACCGTCATTCCATATTTTAAATAATTAAGAAGGGCGCGGTGAAAAAGGCGCAGCGGAATGAAAAGTTTGGGCTGGAGAAACGCAAGTGTTCGCTTTTAGCCTTGAATTTCCCCGGACACGGGTATATTCATAGAAATTCAAGGCTAATGGCGATCGGAGGCCCTATCTTTTCATGCAGCGCAGCCTCTTTTAACCACGCCTAACAGAGGAGAGCGGATTCGTGGCCTCAAAAAGAGTAAAGACGCCAACCGTATTGCAAATGGAGGCCGTAGAGTGCGGAGCGGCTTCACTTGCTATCGTGCTCGCTTATTACAAGAGCTTCATTCCGCTTGAGGAGCTGCGAATTGCCTGCGGTGTCTCCCGGGATGGAAGCAAGGCCAGCAATGTGCTCAAGGCAGCGCGCCAATACGGCATGGAAGCGAAAGGGTATCGCAAAAATCCGGAAGATCTAAAAACGATGGAATGGCCGCTGATCATCCACTGGAATTTCAATCATTTCCTTGTACTGGAGGGCATTCATAACGATCGCGTGTTTTTGAATGATCCGGTCACGGGTCCCCGTGAAATTACATTCGAGGAGTTTGACCAATCTTTTACCGGCGTTGCCATTGCAATTAAGCCATCCCCTACGTATGTCCGTCAAGGGAAAGCGCCAAGTGTGCTAAGCTCGCTGTCCAGCCGAATCAAAGGGTCGGAAAAGGCGCTCATCTTCGCCATAGTGGCTGGATTATTTCTCGTATTGCCGGGCCTAGTTATTCCGGTGTTCAGTAAGGTGTTTATTGACCAAGTATTGCTGGGCAATTTGAAAAATTGGCTGTTCCCGCTGCTTATCGGCATGGGGCTGACCGCTTTGCTCCGGGCGTTTCTGACGTGGCTGCAGCGCTATTACTTGCTCAGGCTGGAAATGAAGCTTGCTCTAAGCTCATCCAGCCGTTTTTTCTGGCATGTGCTGCGGCTGCCGATTGAGTTTTTCTCCCAGCGGTTCAGTGGAGATATTGCGGCAAGAGTTGCCATTAACGACCGCGTTGCCCAACTGCTTTCCGGGCAGCTTGCTGTAGCGGCGCTCAACTGCGTCATGATTGTATTTTATTTGCTGCTGATGCTGCAATACAGCATAGTGTTGACCGGCATCGCTATCGGGGCTTCCCTGCTTAACCTTGTGTTCATGCGGTTTATTACTCGCAAACGCAACGATCAAAATTTGCGCCTGCTGCAGGAGGCTGGCAAGATGCAAGGCGTATCCATGAATGGACTTCAAGTCATTGAGACGTTGAAATCGAACAGCTCCGAGGCGGACTTTTTCGTCAAATGGTCGGGCTACCAGGCGAAGCTGCTTAATTCCACCCAGCAGTTTGGGGTGTCGAATCAGTTTCTAATGGCCGTTCCTGCTTTGCTGACGAGTCTAAGCGCCATTGCGACTTTGTTTCTCGGCGGCTTTCAGGTTATGGATGGGGCGCTGACCATCGGCTCGCTGGTCGCCTTCCAAAGTCTTGCCGCAAGCTTCAGTCAGCCGGTCAACGAAATGGTTGCGCTGGCGGGCACGATTCAAGAAGCGGGAGGAAGCATGAAGCGGCTGGATGATGTGCTGCAATATCCGATTGATAGACAAATGCAGCAAAATCAGGAGCAGGCTTCTGAGTCGCCTGATATGGCGAAGCTATCGGGGCAAATTGAAATTAGCAATTTGACGTATGGCTACAGCAAGCTGGAAGGTCCGCTGATTGACCGGTTTAATTTATCGATTCAGCCGGGAATGAAGGTCGCATTGGTTGGCGGCTCCGGCAGCGGAAAATCGACGATTGCGAAGCTGATTGCCGGCATTTACGAACCGTGGGACGGCGATATCCGCTTCGACGGGTTAAAACGCGATGAAATTTCCCGCAATCGGATGGGCAATTCGCTTGCCGTTGTCGATCAGGACATTGTGCTGCTGGAAGGAACGATTAAAGAGAATATTACCTTTTGGGATTCTACCATACCGGAGATAGACGTTGTTCGGGCTGCAAAGGATGCGGTGATCCATGATCATATTGCGGAGCGCAGCGGCGGTTATGAGCATATGATTTCGGAAAATGGCGGCAATTTCAGCGGGGGGCAGCGCCAGCGTCTGGAAATTGCACGGGCGCTGGCTGGCAACCCATCGATTGTTATTTTGGATGAGGCGACAAGCGCGCTGGATCCGGCAACGGAGAAAAAGGTAGACGATAGTCTGAGGCGCAGAGGCTTGACCTGTATTACGGTGGCCCATAGGCTCAGCACCATCCGGGATGCGGATGAGATCGTTGTGCTGGAGCGCGGAAAGATTATTGAACGGGGCACGCATACTTCTCTCATGGAACGAAATGGCTATTATACCCGTCTCATTCAAAATCAATAGACATGGTGCGAAAAGGAGGTGGAAAAGTGGCTGAAGCAATAAAATTCAACCTGCATTCATTTTTTGAAGAATACGGTGCCTGTCATGAGGTGGAAGGCAACAGACCGATCCTAATAACCGATCAAAATGATGTATGGTACGTCGATTCCGGTTATGTGGATATTTTCGCCGTGACCCTTGAGCTTGAAAATGGCGGGACGAGAAACAAGCGGCGCTATTTATTCAGTTTGGAGGAAGGGGCTCTCCTATTCGGTTTTGAGGATTATGCAGGGGTAGAGAAAGCGGGCTTGCTGCTGACAGCATCCGTAGGCACGAAGGTATTCCAAATGAACCGGGATATGTTTATGAGCCGCAGGGCGGAATACAGGCTGAGCGACGAGAAACTTGGCCCTTTAATTGATCAATGGGTAGGCTGCTGGTCAGCGGCGCTGAGTGTGCGGAATGCCCCGCCGGAGTTTGAGCTGCTGGAGCAAAGCGAGCACCTTGAGCTGGCACCCGATCAAACCTGGCGGTCTCTGCAAACGGTATGGGTGAAAATACGTGACGGCGTCGTTTACTGGGTATCCGAACATCCGATTACAGCGGAGGAGCCCTATTACATACCCGTGACCTCCTCCAGCTGGCTGGAAACGAAGCAGGCTGCGGAGCTCGAATTGCGGAGCACGCTTGATTGGCTGCAAAATGATCAGCAGCTGCAAGGCTTATATGCATTTCATCAATTAATTGCAAGCCGCCTGGCTGTGCTGTTGACGAAGGAGCGGCTGCAGGAGCATGAACGCCTGCTTCGGCGAACAGAGCATGACGATTCGCTAATGGATCATGCGCTCAAGCGCTTGCTTGCCGTTACAGGACCGGAAGATCAGCGAGCTGCTGCTTTCCATTCAACCGATCCGCTGTTTATGGCCTGCCGCATCGTCGGCGAATATGCCAGCATCGTCATCAGGCCTGTAGGCAGAAAGCTTAAAAAACAGTCGCAGCGTTCACCTATTCAGGAACTGGCTGAATCCTCTGGCGTCCGCTCCCGCAAGGTCGTACTCAAAGGGGAATGGTGGAAGGAGGATAACGGGCCGCTGGTCGCGTTCATGGAATTATCCCGTGAGCCCGTTGCCCTGATTCCGGCTTCTGCCGGCTCCTACACGTGGGAAAATCCGCTTAGCGGCGAAAAAGGCATCGTTCATGCCGATATGGCGGCGGGCCTTGAGCCGATGGCTTATATGTTTTATCGAACGTTTCCAGCTCGTGTGCTCGGCATAAAAGACATTTTGCAGTTTGGCACGCATCATTCGATTCGGCGGGATCTCATTATGGTTCTGCTCATGGGTGCGTTAGCCGGCTTGCTAGGCATTATGCTGCCGGTTGCTACCGGCATATTGGTAGATACGATTATACCGGAATCTTATCGCGGACCGCTCGTCCAGATGGCGCTGATTCTCGTCTCTGCCGTCCTGTCGATTGCCTTGTTCCGGCTGGCGGGGTCGCTCGCTTCGATGCGAATGGAGGGACGGGTAGAAAGCTCGATTCAGGCGGCGATTTGGGATCGGCTGCTGAATTTGCCGGTATCCTTTTTCCGCAACTATACCGCTGGCGATTTGGCATCGAGAGCGAGCAGCATAAATACGATCAGGCAGCTTTTATCAGGGGCGGTTTTGGGCTCGCTGCTGACGGGTGTATTTTCTATTTTTCAATATGCGCTGCTGTTTCGTTACAGCCCGAGTCTTGCTTTAGTGGCCGGGGGTCTTGTGCTCATTTCCATGACGTTTACGGTTACCATTGGCTTGCTGCAAATTCGTTACCAGCGCAGGCTGCTGGATATTCAAGGACGTATTTCCGGCACAGTGCTCCAGCTGCTGAACGGCATTAGCAAATTTCGCATGGCGGCGGCGGAAAACCGCGCTTTCTTCTTATGGGCAAGAGCGTTTGCGGAGCAAAAGAAATTGTCCTTCAAGGTTAGAATGCTGGATAACTACTCCAGCGTGTTTCAATCCTTTTTCCCCTTGGTCACCTCCATGGTGTTGTTTTATTTGGTCGTTTCCAGCAATTCCGCGCTGTCGGCGGGACAATTTATCGCTTTCTTCTCCGCCTTCTCCAGCTTTCTAATGGCGATGCTGGCGATGGCTTCCGCGCTGCTGTCGGTCGTGCATATCGTGCCGCTGTATGAGCGGGCGAAGCCGATTTTAAGGACGCTGCCCGAAATGCATGATCAGCTGGAAGATCCGGGCGAAGTGAGCGGGGCGATTGAAATTCGCCATATCCAGTTTCGCTATGCTGAGGATCAGCCGCTTGTGCTGAATGATCTGTCGATGAACATTAAAGCAGGGCAGTATGTCGCCTTCGTCGGTGCTTCCGGCTGCGGCAAGTCCACGCTTATGCGGCTATTGCTTGGTTTTGAGCAGCCTCAAGGCGGCTCGGTTTATTTTGACGGACAGGATTTGCGCTCGCTTGATGTGGGGCTGCTGAGGAGCCAGTTTGGCGTTGTTTTGCAAAACAGCAAGCTGATGTCCGGCGATATTTTCACCAATATTATTGGCACCTCCGATTTGACGCTTCAGGATGCTTGGGAAGCAGCGGAGATGGCGGGCTTTGATGACGATATCCGCAGCATGCCGATGGCGATGCATACGGTTATATCCGAAGGCGGAGGCACGCTTTCCGGCGGGCAGCGCCAGCGCCTAATGATTGCGAGAGCGATTGCCAAGCGGCCGAAAATTCTCTTTTTTGACGAGGCTACGAGTGCGCTGGACAACCGGACGCAAAGCATCGTCAGCCAAAGCTTGACCAAATTGCAGGTGACGAGGATCGTCATTGCCCATCGTTTGAGCACGATTACGCAGGCTGATCACATTTATGTGTTTGATAAAGGGCGAATTATTCAATCCGGCACTTATGAGGAGCTGCTGCAGCAGCAGGGCTTGTTCGCGGAGCTTGCCAGCCGCCAATTGGCGTAACAATTGAACTAAAATTGAACGAGAGTTGAGAGCAGATTGAAGCTGGGCTGTTATTCTAATACCTGTAAGAAACAAAACTACATTTATTGGAGGAATTAAATCATGAGTTGGAATGAACAGCAAGTTACGGATACGGTAAATGCAGTAATCACGAAAGCGAATTCGGATGCAGAATTCCGCGCGCTTGCAGTAAGCGACATCTACGCAGCAATTAAAGCAGCAACAGGACATGAGGTTCCACAAGAATTTAAAATCAACATCGTTGATGCAACTGGCTACCACGCGACAATCGTACTGCCGGAAGTACGCGGCGCGGCTGATGAACTGACAGAAACAGAACTGGAATCCGTTGCTGGCGGCAGCAAATCGGGAGCTAATGATTTCTTTAATGGCGTAGGCTCTATTGCCGAAAATGCAGCTAACACAGCAATCCGCGTTGGCGAAAATATCGGTAATGCAACAGCTGACCAAATCAGAAATGCTTAATTCCTTTATTCCTTTCATACTTAAATAGAGCTTGCATTGGAGTGATATCCGCCGCTGAGGCACGATGTCACTCCAAATTTATAGAGAAGCGATGAGAGGGACAGCTGCTTGCCAGCGAGTGCCCGCGGTTTCCAGCGGAGGCTGCTTCGTCGCAATGCCTAACAAGAGGGTGCTTGTGTGTCGGTTGTGTCTGTTTTGTCATTCAAATGGATCAAGTCTTTCTGGATGATTATGCTGTGCATGGTGTCGGGTATAGCTACTGGCCTCTATGCGCCAAGTATCGCTCATTCTGTAGCGGATTTCGGCGATCTTTATTTATCCTTCCTGAAAATGTGTGTCATTCCGATTATGATGACCGCCATTATTTCCAGCATCGGCAGCTTATTCATCAATAGCGGCGCCATGAAAACGATTGGACGCATGTGCCTCGTCTATGCCGCTGCACTCGTCATTTCCGGCGTATTCGGGCTGGTATTTGGAGAAATCGGACATCCGGGGGCCGGATTGCCGGAGCAATCGAAGCAGGTGCTTGGTGCGATCGTCAACGACTCCAGTACAAATGGAGCGACTGTAGAAGAGGAGAAGTCGCAAGGGATTTTGCTGTTTTTGCTCGATATGATCCCGTCTAATATTTTTACAGCACTGATGGAAAACAATACGCTGCAAATTTTGTTTTTCTCCGTTATCGTCGGCGTAGCCGTTGGCATGATGCGAACGAGTCAAGGGGAAGATGTGCTGCAGCTGGCGGATGTGCTGTTCCGTGCTTTTCAAAAGGCGATTTCCTGGTCGATGTACGCGCTGCCGTTTGCTTTGTTTTGCATGATGGCGGGTCAGTTTGCCACGTTGAACTTGGACATTTTGCCCGCCATGCTCAAGCTGATTATGATGTTTTATCTCGTTAGCGTCGTTTTAATTATCGTCTCCGTCGCCGCATTATCAATGCAATTGCGCCAGCCGGTCAAGGTGGTCATCAGCGCTTTGAAGGAGTCGCTTATTTTAGCATTTGGCACGCGAAACAGCATTGCTACCGTTCCATCCTGCATGCATGCTTTAAGCAAAGAGCTGCAGCTGCAGCCGCATGCGATTCAACTGGTTGTACCGATCGGCATGATTATGTGCCGTTACAGCATGGTGCTTGTCTATACGCTAGGCATTGCATTTACCGCTCAATTGTATGAATACGACTTTACGATGATGCAGTGGATGCTGGTGCTGGTCGGAGCTGTGCTGACTTCTATCGCAGGAGCAGGTTCGCCGGGCGTCGTATCCATTGGCATGATCGCGATTATAGCAGGGATGCTGAAGCTTCCGGCTGAAGTGACGATCATTTTATTGCTGGCAATCAATCCGATTATCGATCCCATTATTACGGCGGCTAATGTATCTATTAACTGCGCTACAGCTTCACTTCTGTCAGCCAGAAAGGAACCTCATGTACAAGATAAAGAGATTAGCGCCTAATGACAGATTGAAATACAAGCCGCTCATGTTTCAGTGGCTTTATTTGCAATTGGAGCAGAGCGAGAGGAGCGGTCAAGGGCAAAGCCGCTTTTTGCTGATAGGGGCGGAAATGGGAGATGAGCCGGCAGGCTTGGCTGTGCTGGAACTGCGGGAAGGGGCAGGGGCGCAGCATGCGATATTGCAATGCCTGTTCGTAGCGAAGCCATGGCGCAGGAAGGCAATCGCCTCCTCCATAATGAGAGAAGTGCGAAGCCTATGCCTTGAGAAGCAAATGGCAAGCCTTGAAGTTTATTATTATTCCGGAAAGTCCTCTACGGAGTCGATAGAAGCTTGGCTGCAAAAAGAAGGCTGGACACATCCATTATGCGATGCGGTTGTTTTCCATATTAATCGCGATATCGCCCGCGCAGGCTGGCTTCGGGAACGGCCTTTGCCAAGCGGCTTGGAGCTGTTTCTGTGGGCAGACAAGAAGGAACAGGAGCTTAAGCAATCGATTGAAGCAGCGGCAGCTGTTTTTCCAGATTTCCTGTCGCCGTTCAAAACCTTTGCGCCTTTGGAGCCAAGCAACAGCCTTGGGTTACGCTCGGAGCAGGGCATTAAGGGCTGGTCGATGACGTACCGGCTGAACGAAGAGACGATATTGTACGATGCGGTATACATTTCGCCGGAATATCAGCAGATAGGTCTAGCTTTCCATATGCTGGCGAGGTCGATCCGCCTTCAATTGGAAGCGGGCATTCCCTACGGCATTTTTACAGTGAACCGAGGGACCCCTGTCATGATGAAGCTCGCGCAGCAATGGCTTGCGCCTTATTCATGGAAGACGAGCGAGAAGCGGATTAGTTATTTGCCATTGAAGTAGGGATTTGGGGGAATGAACATGAAGGACAATGAACGCACCCATCGTATTGCGGTAACAGGTATAGGCGTATTGTGCGCGCTGGGCAATGAGCCGCAGGCCGTCTTTGAGCGAATGCTCGCGTCAGAGACAGGAATTGGGACAGTTACCCGTTTTAAGACGGACACATTGTTAAGCTCGCTTGCCGGACAATTGGAAGAATCGTGGCGGGAATCGGCACTTGCACATACGGCGGATCAGTCGATGGACTGGTGTGCGCGGTATGCCATTGCGGCTGCGAAGCAGGCGCTGCACAGCAGTGGCCTTACTATAGCACCAGGAGATTCCGCTGTGCAGACAGCAGCAGTTGATTCAGCAGATGTCGCTGCAACTGCAACTGCTGCTGCGCATCAGATCCCAGCCTCAAGAATTGGGCTGGCGCTTGGAACGTGCAACGGCGGCATATTATCGCTGGAGAAGCAGTGGGATTTGTCGGCGCTGGATGAGGAAAATACAGCTAATTATCCCTTTTACCAGCAGGGGGATGATACTGCGCGGCTGCTGGGCGTGCAGGGACCGGTGGCGACGTTAAATACGGCATGTGCCGCTAGTGGCAATGCAATCGGCTATGCCAGCGATATGATTCGCTGGGGATATGCCGATGTCATGCTCGCAGGCGGTTCAGATCCGCTGTCGCATAGTGTATATGCCGGATTTAATGTACTCCGGGCGCTTAATCCGCTGCCATCCTCGCCGTTTGGCAGCCGCTTTGGCCTTAATCTGGGCGAAGGCGCAGCATTTATCGTGCTGGAGCGGATGGATGCCGCTGCTGCGCGCGGAGCGACCATCTATGCGGAGCTATGTGCCTATGGGCTGAGCAATGATGCCCATCATATGACGGCTCCGCATCCGGAAGGCGCAGGGATGCAGCGGGCGGTAGATATGGCCCTGAGCCTTGCGCAGGTTGCCAAACAGGATATTGAATACGTGAACGCGCATGGCACCGGAACGCAGGCGAATGACCGCGCGGAAATTAGCGGTTTGAAACGCAGCTTTGGCGAGCAGCTGACCATTCCGGTCAGCTCAAGCAAAGCGTATTTTGGGCACAGCCTAGGTACCGCTGCTGCCCTTGAGCTTGTCACTTCGCTTTATGCGATCAAGCAAGGCTATGTGCCGGCAACGCTGCATTTTGACACGGCGCGCGAAGGCTGCGAAGAGGCGGATATTATTCAGCACAGCATGCGCCCGATGCGTCCAAAGTATATCGTCAGCAATAATGCCGCCTTTGGCGGACACAACGTTTCATTAGTGCTGCGGACGGATGATTTGAGTGAAGCAGCGATACTGCATACGGAAAGCATAGCCCAGCTCGCCAAGCGGCGGGTTGTCATTACCGGGCTTGGCGCTGTTGGAGGCGGCCATATTCATCAGGGCAGCATCCTGAATGGGCTTGCAGAGGACGCTTCCTCAGAAGCAGTCGGCGCATTCTCTTTTTCCCTGAAGGAGTATGACAAAAGCAAATATGAGCGCCGAATGAATCAGCTGTCGCAAAATACGATCGGAGCAGCACTTGCTGCACTGGGGGACGCGCAAATAACCGAGGCGGAGAAGGAAGAGCTCGGCTTTATTTTTGGCACAGCCCGGGGCAGTACAGATAGCATTTCGCAATATTTGGAGTCGGTATTTGTGAAAGGGCCGGAATATGCGAGCAGCATTTATTTTCCGCATACGGTCATTAATTCAATTGCCGGGCAGACGGCGGAGAAGCTGAAGCTGCTGGGCTTCAACAGCTCATTCAGCACGGGAGGCAATGAGGGCCTGACGGCAGCGCTGTATGCTGCTGGCAAAATCCGCGAGCGTACGTTGTCCTCCTGCCTTATTGGAGCGGGAGATGAACGCTCGGCGCTGTCGAGCGACATTGACCGTGCGAAAGGCTTGCAGGCGAGCCGCTTTCGGATGGTAGAGGGCAGCGTCTGTATGGTGCTTTGTGATCTGGAGCAAGCGAGGCAAAGGCAGACCGGCATTTATGCGGAATTAAGCGGCTTTGGCACCGCCTTTGGAACAGCGGCAAATGCTTCTCAGCAGGAAGCGACGCTTTGCAAAGCGGTAACCGAAGCATTAAATGAAGCGGGAATTGGCATGGCGCAGCTTGACCTGATTTTGCTGAATACGGTCGGCAGGCCTGATGAAACAGAAGGCGAGCATCGCGCTCTATCTTCATTGGCCGCCCATGGCCAGACGCCGCCCATTATTAGCTTCAATGAATGCGCCGGCTTCGGCGAATCCTACAGCTCGATGCTGCATCTTGCTGCGGCTGCGGAGCTTGTGAACGGCAAAGCCGCAAGTGAAGTGGCGAGCGGCGCCTATGCCCATCTGGGTTTGCCGCAGCAAACGGCTCAGCTTCAGCATGTGTTAGCGATAAGCTCGACGGTCAACGGCAGCTACTGCGCGGCAGTTGTAAGCGCATGGAACGATTGACAGGCACTGGCACGCGGCAGCTATTTTCACGCATAAAAAAGGTTAATACTAAGGAGGCGCATACGTATGAGCGTAGAGCAGATTTTAGACATGGAAACGATTAAACAGACGATTAAGCAACAGCTGTTAATTGACAGGCTTAAGCTTGAGGATATTACAGCGGAGGAAATTACAGACGATTTGATTTTATTCGGCGATGGGCTGGGCCTGGATTCGGTAGAAGCGTTCGAGGTAATGGTAGGCATGGAAGAATTGTACGGGGTAATGGTGGAGCAAATTCCTGCCGATGAATTAAAAATTCATTTGAAAAATGTCCAGTCCATAGCCGAGCTGATTATGGCAAGCCAGCAGAAGGGGACCGAAGGGCCATGACCTTTCGTGATCACGTCATTTTGATTACTGGCGTAACACGCGGCATTGGCCGGGCCATCGCCCTGCGATTCCTTGCAGAAGGAGCTGTCGTTGCCGGCATTTATGTGCGGGATGATGAAGCGGCGGAGCAGCTGCGGGGCGAGGCTGAGGAAGCTGGCGGACGGATTAGTTTGTACAAAGGCTCTGTCAGCGATCATCATTTTGTAGCAAATGTAATGAAGGACGTTTTCGATACGTATGGCCGTCTGGATGTGCTGGTCAACAATGCAGGACGTACGAATGATCAAATGGCGCTATTTATGGAAGAGCAGCAGTGGAATGAGGTGCTGGATACGAATTTTATCGGCACCTGCTGCTGCTCGCAGGAGGCGGTCAGCTATATGCTGCGCCTTGGGAAGGGCGCCATTATTAATATGGTGTCCGTCAGCGGCATTTACGGACGCGAAGCCCAGACGAATTATGCGGCATCCAAAGGCGCGATTATGGGCTTAACGAAGCTGTATGCCCGGCTTTACGCCTCGCGAAACATTCAAGTTAGCGCTATTGCGCCAGGCATGATTGAGACCGAAATGGCCCAAGGAGTGCCAGCGGAGAAAATGGCTGATTTTTTAAAGCATACGGCAGCCGGGAGGCTTGGCTCAGCTGAGGAGGTAGCCGAAGCGGTTATGTATTTGGCGGGACCTCTAGCAAGCTATCATGCAGGTCAAACATTGAAAATAGATGGCGGGTTTTTGCGTTAAGCTGGATTGGGATAGGAGGGGGAATGAGGATGAAAACCGCATTTTTGCATCATGCCGAAAGTGCTTTGGGCACAGCGATAGCGCTATATTTGCTGCAGCGGGGCATCCGGGTTGCGGCGAGCTTCCAGACGCCTGAGCAGGCGGAGCAGTTTAAGGCAGAGCTGCCGCCTCCGTTGCAGGAACAATGTCAGACGATTGTTGCGCCGGACGTCCAAATGAAAGCAGTCGAGTCGGCTATTGCGGGCATAGCCGAGCAGATGCAAGGGCTTGACCTGTATATTCATGGCCATGATTGGGTCGACGAGCTGGAGGCGCTGCAGCATGATCCCGCCGAGTTCGCCTTGAAGAGCTACAGCCTTCTGAGCGAGCTGTTTTTGTACAGCCGGGCGGCGGGGAGCGTGATGGCCCGCAAGCAGCGGGGGCAGATTATCGTGCCGATGCTGGCAGATTCGCTGCATTACGACGGCTTTCCTTCGTCCCCGGTATATAATCAGGGAGCGCTCGCTTTTGTTAAAAGCTTCGCCAAGGAGCTGTCGCCGTTCCGCGTCAGTGTAAATGCACTGACATTTGGGTATTTTCGCAGGGAGAGGCAAGCGGCTGCTGGTCGAAGTAATCGCAAGGCGTTTGATATTTATGCATTAAAACCGCCATTGCCGGAATTGGAAGAGCTCGCCCACGGGCTCGGCCTGCTTCTTGATTACGGTCATGGCATGAGCGGTCAAAATACGACATGGGGTTACGGTATTCAGTCTGTTCTCTAGCAAGGACATGAGAGCGCGGCTTAAGGTAACCTTTGAAAGAGGCGGGCATATGGGGTATCAGCAGCAGGCCGAGAACGATCAGAAAAAGGAAAATGGGCAGGCTGATGAGCTGTTGGAGGAGGAGCTGGAAGAGGTTGTTGGAGGCTTGGCAACCGTCTCGATTCCACGCTGCAAGCTTTGCCATGTTCGTATCGCTGTGTATGACATGACCGTATGCGCAGTATGCTTTCGCAAAACTCAAGTTTCGCATGGAGGGGAGGATGGCCAGCAATGATCGGCAAATACGATCGCTTGGCCTTCTGCTTGTTTTTGGTGTTGGCAATAGGCTTTATTACAGCATCATGTGCAAGCACGTCACAGCAGGCCTATCAATTGGAATCTGACAAACAAGCTCATGCAGCAAGTCCAGCCGCCTCCAGCCCATCTCCCGCAAGTTCTGCCGTTCCGGCTGCTAAAGCGGAGGTGGGGGAGAATGCTGGAAGTAAGGTGGAGCTTCCGGTTTATACAGAGGAGCAATTAAAGACTTACCCGGAGGACATCCGGGACATTTTGAGCAGAGGCAAGCTGAGGGTAGCCCTCTATCAGGAGGACCGCTATCCGTTTTTTTATGTAGATGATCAAGGAGTGCTCCGCGGAAGCGATGTTGAGCTTGCAAACGACATCGCTCTTAAGCTTGGCGTACAAGCAGTATTTTTACGTACAGCTGATTCATTCAATGAAGTTATTAATCAAGTATCCCTAGGGGAGGCGGATATCGGCGTTTCCAAGCTGAGCATTACCTTGGAGCGGGCGAAGCGGGTATTATTTTCCGATGCCTATTTGAATTTGAAACAAGCGCTGTTGATTAACCGTATGCAGCTTGCCGCAATTACTGAAAAAGGCGATGCTGCTGATCCACTTGCCCTCATCCAAGGCCGCGGGGAGCAGGTGGGCATTGTCGGAGGCACCTCTTATGCGGGCTTTGCCCAGGAGCTTTTTCCAAATCAAAGCCAGGCGAGCTATCCGAATTCGGCCGAGCTGTTTGATGGCGTAAGGCAAGGGGATGTGTTGGCAGCCGTTTATGATGCCTTTGAAATTTCCCGTTATTTGAAAAAATACCCTTCGTATTCGCTCCAGATGCAATTCGTGCAATTGGACGATCACGATGATGATATTGCCATTGCCGTCGATCCGCAGCGTTATCATCTCCACCAGTGGATTAACACCTATCTCCATATGGAGCAGAAGGAAATTCAAAAACGGCTTGAAAACTTTGCAATATAAGAGAAACGGCTGTCGCCGTCCTCTGACGGCAAAGCTATCGTTTCGCGTTGAGATATAAGCCCATTACAAGTATGAAACTTATAGATTCTTATATTTTAAAAAAAGGATATGGTATGATGCAGAGGCGAGCGTTACTGCTTCGGCCATCTTATTTTGTAATAAAAAGGGGTAATCAGCGGTGAAGCTTCCATGAAGAAACGTGTGCCTTTCCTCTATTTTTTCGTTCCGATAGCGCTGGCTGCATTTATATTCATCATACTGATGACTTTTAATTCTGCTTTGGATAAGGATAAACCAGAAGCGAGCAGGGGGAAGCTGTCGATTACAGCACAGGATCAGATTGCGGGTAATGGCAGCTCGCTCGACGGCGAGTGGGAATTTTACTGGAATCAGCTGTTGGAGCCTGATGATTTTACAGCGGGGAATGTCGGCGAGGCTGGCTACATAAAAGTGCCCAGCTCATGGAGCAAGCATGAAGTTGACGGACAAAAGCACACAAGCAAGGGCTATGCCACCTATCATCTTGTCATAAAATTGCCGAAGACGGACACCGAGCTGGGCCTGGTTGCTAAAGGGATAACCTCCGCCCACCGCATGTGGATCAATGGGAGGCTCGTTTCTGAAAGCGGAGTTGTTGGTCGAAGCGAGGCAGAGGCGACACCGTATATGATGCCGTCAGTACTTCGGTTGGAGGTAGGACAGACGCAGGCAGACATTGTCATTCAAGTGTCCAACTACACGCAGCGCAAAGCAGGC
Source organism: Paenibacillus sp. JT22N7 (assembly GCF_059383875.1). Taxonomy (NCBI): domain Bacteria; kingdom Bacillati; phylum Bacillota; class Bacilli; order Caryophanales; family Paenibacillaceae; genus Paenibacillus; species Paenibacillus sp. JT22N7. Next base: position 394,093 of record NZ_JBXENY010000007.1, on the reverse strand, counting down.
CTGTTTGCTTCTTTAACTTTGGGAGAATACGACAGCCTCCATTCGTATATGAAAAAGAAGCTTGTGTTCGAAAGCATGTTAATAGGCTGCATGCTCATTATGGGGCTCTACCACATCGTTTTGTTTATCCTCTTGCGTAAAAATTGGGAATCTTTGTTTTTTGGCCTCATTTGCATTTTGCTGGCTATGAAAAATAGCTCCCAATCCCAATACACGTTATCCGTCTTATTTCAAAGCTTAAACGATAATGTTTTAGTGAAAATCGAATATTTAGGCTTTCTCGGGAGCGCCCCGCTGTTTGTGCTGTTTTTCTATTACAGCTTTCCACGCCAAATGACAAAACGAATGCGCAATATACTGTGGATTCCAGGCATGCTGCTCACCTTGTTTATTGTGGTGACGCCGGTTCAAATATTTACGAAGCTGGCCGTTGTCATGCAGGTTTATGCGATTGGGATTGGTTTTGTGCTCATTCAGTATGTATTTAAGGCTGCCATTGGCAGGCTGTCAGGCGCAAATTTGATGCTGACGGGCACCGTCGTCTTTTTTATTACGGTCGTCAACGATATTTTGATGAGCAATGACACGATTAGAACGGGCATCTATTTTCCATACGGGCTGCTGTTTTTAATTATTTGCTTATCCATTATTGTGTCGATCAAATTTTCCAATGCCATTAAAACGAATGAGCGCTTATCTGCCCGCTTGCTAGATCTGGATAAGGTAAAGGATGAGTTTTTGGCCAACACCTCTCATGAGCTTCGTACACCGCTTAACGGCATTATTGGGCTGGCGCAGTCGCTGCTTTACAGCATGCATGATCGGATGGAGGACAGCCAGCGTGTGCATTTGAATATGATTGTATCGAGCGGGCAGCGCATGTCCTATTTGATTAATGATATTTTGGATTACGCTCTATTAAAAAATAATGATATGCGCCTTCATATTGCAAAAATCGATTTGCATCAGCTGGTGCAGGTTGTGCTGACCGTCGTCAAGCCGCTGGTGACGGGCAGAGATCTAGTGCTCCTTAATCAAATTGGCACGGATTTTCCGCCTATTTATGCCGATGAAAACCGGATGCAGCAAATTTTGTTTAATTTAATAGGCAATGCGATCAAGTATACGCCATCGGGATATGTAACGATAAGCGCACAGCATTACCGCGACTATGTGGAAATTCACGTCGAGGATACCGGCATCGGCATAGCAGAAGACAAGTTTGAAATCATTTTCAATCCGTTTGAGAAGCTTGAATCCATTGATGATACGGGAGCAGGTCTTGGACTTAAAATTACGAAGCAGCTTGTCGAACTGCATGGCGGGGAAATTACAGTATGGTCGAAGGTGGGGCAGGGCTCTCTATTCAGCTTCACGATTTTTCATCAGCCGGTAAATCGTTCGGCTGGAACGTTGATGACGCAGAAGGAGACGGGCAGGCAGGCGCTCATGGGTGATGCTGAATCGATGGCAGCATCCCTATACGCTCCAGCAGGGGATAGAAGCGATGCAGAGCTGTCTGTACAGCGTCCTTATCGCGTGCTTATTGTGGATGATGAACCAGTGAATTTGCAAGTGGTCATTCAACAGCTGGCACCGCTGCCATGCGTATTCGAGACCGCGACTAGCGGCGCTGAGGTGCTGGCTCGCATGGATGAGCTGCATGAGGTGGATTTGGTTATTGCCGATTTAATGATGGTTGGCATGTCCGGTTATGAGCTGTGCGGTCTGATTAGAGAAAAGTACAATTTAATTGAGCTGCCTATATTAATTATGACAGCAAGCAGCAGGGATCATACGATTAAGGCCTGCTTCAGCGCCGGAGCAAATGATTATATTTCGAAGCCGATTGGGCGCAATGAGCTCGTAAGCCGCGTTCGTACGCTGCTGCTGTTAAAAAGGTCCGTTCAGGAAGTGAGCCTGAATGCCCAGCAGCTTGCAGAGCTAAACGAGCAGCTTTCCGAACTGAACACGAATCTGGAGCATCGCATTCATGAGCGAACGGTGGAATTGGAGCGCAAAAACAAAGATTTAAGCCGGCTGGAGCTGTCACGCAGACGGCTGCTCAGCGATATTTCCCATGAGCTTCGTACGCCGATGACGGCGATTCAAGGCTATGTGGAGGCGATCGTATCTGGACTGGTGGAGCAGGAAGCGGATAAAAAAAGATATTTGCAGATGGTTTTGGTCAAAGCGCTCGGTCTAAACCGTTTAATCCATGATTTATTCGAGCTGTCGCGGCTGGAATCAGGCAAATCCGAAATGATCTTTCTCATGATGACGCTGCAGGAGCTGGTGGCGAAAATCGAGGATAAATTCATGCTCGATGTCGTGCGCGCCGGGCTGCAATATGATTTTCAGCTGTCATTCGATGCAGCAAAGCTGGCCGAATACCATGTCGTTGTGGATATGGACCGAATTACGCAGGTGCTGACCAACCTTGTGTTTAATGCGATTCAGCACACGGGGGCGGAAGGGCAAATTCGCATACATTGTGCGATCGAAGAATGGGCAGGCGATGACGATTCCGTCGGCCAGCTCACCATACGTGTTCAGGATAATGGGGCAGGCATGCAGAAGGAGTCGCTGCCGTTTGTATTTGACCGCTTCTTTCGGGAAAAGCATGATCGGCAGGCGGTTCAGGGGAGCGGAATTGGCCTTGCGATTGCCAAAGAAATCGTCCACTATCATGAGGGAGAAATTCATGTGGAGAGCACGCTGGGAGTAGGAAGCACCTTCTATTTCACGCTTCCGCTGTACGTTTTTGAATAGCGGGTGGAACAAGCTTTTTATTAAAATATAAGCATAAATAAGTATCAAACTTAACATAGGCTTATATTTCACCCACGAAACGTTAGCTTTGCCGCCAGAAGACGGCTTCAGCCGTTTACGCTTAATTCTGTGAAAATGTTAATCCTACAGACCTATTTAGCTGTGTTATAATTTTGCCCAGAGAAAGAATGCTGGGAGATTGCTCCAGCTAGGGCCGTGTTTTAACTGAGGAGCTGCGACGGTTTGCTGTCATCTCTTCAAATGAAATACGACCACAATATTCTGGGAGGTACGTATGATTAAAGAAAGCAGGCCGGTTAAACGGCTAATATTCGCTATGGTTTTGGGAATGCTTCTGCTATGCATCGGGCCCTTGGCAAGCGCTTCGGCCGCGGATGACGCGAAGATTAAACTCGACGGCAAGCAAGTAGTGCTGAATGATTCTACGTTTATTCTGGATGGAAGATTGTATGTGCCTTTGGCCCGCATCGCTGAATTGTTCAGTGCCAAGTCGAGCTGGGATAGCGACAATGAGGAAGTAACGATAAACACGGCATTGAATGATAAAATCGTACTCGGAAACGAAGTGCCTGTTGTCTATTTCAACGATGAGCGCTATGTGATGGATGCGGCTCCCGTTTTCAAGGAAGGTAGACTGTATGCGTCCCTGCGCCAATTAGCCGAAATGCTGCATGCCGATTTGCAAGTGAATGCACAGTCAGGCGATATTGAGCTTGCTACTGTGAAGCCAGCAGTAGTAACAGACAAATACGGTATAGACGAGATTAGCAAGGAAACGAGCAGCAGCAAGTCGGAGCTGCTTAAGCGCAACGGACTGGATAGCAAGACCAAGCTTAAAGCAGGTACGAAGCTGAAGGTGGTCATTCCTTCGATTTTCGATCACGCAGCTGACCCGTTCACAGAAGCAGATTTGACGCTGCTTGCCAAGATTACAATGGTTGAATCAGGCTATGAGTCGTATCAAGGGCAGCTTGCCTTGGCGAATGTTATTTTGAATAGAGTGAAGGACTCCCGTTTTCCGAATACGATTCGTGAAGTGATTTATTCCGGCAGACAGTTCCCGCCAGCCCACAATGGCCTCCTTGATAAAAGCAAGCCCAATGAAGGCTCCCTGCGCGCAGCTAAGGAAGCGCTCAACGGCAAAAACAATGTGCAAAACGCCATCTACTTCTTTAACCCTAATATATCCCAAGGCGCGTTCTGGGATAGCCTAGAAGTCATTACGACAATCGGCAATCATAGCTTCGCAAAATAGGAACGACACATATAGAGAAGTCCGTTATGGCGTAGTGAGCCGTAACGGACTTTTTTGAAATATAGGAAAGGATATGATGTTCCCATCCTTTCTCTATATTTCTCGGACTGAAACGCGCCGCGCCGCCAAAGGAAGGCGCCAGCCGTTTCACCTTGCTGTATGGACCTAGGAAGCCGGCTTGGGATTCATACGTTTATAGTCAGCTTCTTGCTCGGCAGTTGCTTTAGGAATAGCCATGCCTTTTTCCCAAATAATGAGACGGTCGTTTTCGTCCTTGCCTTCGTAGTAAATAATTGTTTTCTCTTGCGTAGGATCGGGGCTGTCCAGTGAAGACCAATATTCGGGCAATATTTCAGGCTTTTTATCCTGTTTAGAAAAGAAACGCCTACGCTCATTAATTTTGTGTACTTCTCTATTGGTATCGGTTAGTCCGCCTACGTTGCTTAGATAGCCATTCACATTGGCTGTCATTCGGTAATGAATGGAGCCATCCTTCATTTGATAGACTTCGCTGATGGCAATATCCTTGCTGGCTATAGCAAAATTCCTCATGCCAAAAAAATAGAGGGCTGTCAGCAAAATAATAACGGCAATACAGACGCTGATGCCAGCTATGACCCATTGTCTTCGTTTGATTTTTTTTAGAAAATTGATCTGTTTCTGTGGGGCCGCCTGAAAGCCCTCGGTCTCCGTCATCATGCTGTCGAGCACCTGCCTGCAATCGCTGCACGAAGCGAGATGCTGTTGGATGGCTTCATTCGTATCTTCGCTTGTCAGCCCTTCGATATAGTTGGGCAGCAAATCCTGCACAATATGGCAATTTAATTGTTGTCCCATTATACGCTCCCTTTCATCATTTTTTGCTTGCCCCGGTAAAAGGTTACTCTGGCCCAAGCTTCGCTTTTTTCCAAAATTTCTCCGATCTCGGCAAAGCTTAATTCGCCGGAAAGCCGCAAGTACATCACTTCTTTCGTTGTTGCATCCAATTGATGCAGCATGCGAAACAAGGAGAGCTTATCTTCCTTATGTAAAATATCTGCTTCGACCTGCTGCCCCATAGAAACAGGAATATCACATGCATCCAAGGAAACGGATGGCATCTTTTTGTTTTTATTAAGCTCCCTATACCACGCGCGCTTAGCGATTTGGCATAACCAGACCGACATTTTGCAATCGCCGCGAAAGTTGTGGATCCCCTTCATCGCTTGATAAAAGGTCTCCTGCGTCAGCTCCTCCGACAAATCGGCATTTTGCGTCAAGCTGTACAAATATTTATAAACCGTTTGCGCGTACGTGCTATAGAGCTGCTCCATGCTTTCCATTTCTACACCTCCTACCCTATAAGTGCATGAACATTGGATTTCGTTACAGATGCCCTGCAATATTTTTTAAACCGATTGAAAGCATGGCTATGATAATTTAGTTTACTTCATCAAAGTGAAAAAGGCTGGATTTTTATGGGGAATGGATTTAAAATAGAGTCATAAAATGAAACTATGTTTCACTATATGAAACAGGAGGCGGAATATATGGCTTATCATTTCTATGGTATTGATCATGTTCAGCTGGCAGCTCCGGAAGGCTGCGAAACAGAGGCAAGGAGCTTTTTTAACGGCATATTGGGGTGGACGGAAATTCCAAAGCCGGAAATGCTGAAAAAACGTGGCGGGGTCTGGTTTGAATGCGGCACCCATCAAGTACACATTGGGGTACAGCGGGATTTTGTTCCGGCAACGAAAGCCCATCCTGCCTTTCACGTACAGAGCCTAGATGAATTGCGCGAGCATTTGCTTCAGCATCATATCCAGGTAATCGACGACGAGGCTAGGGCAGATGAAGGGGTCAAACGCTTCTATTTAAACGATCCATTTGGCAACCGCCTTGAGTTTCTAGAGTGGCTCTCCTAATCATTTAATAAGCCGAAGGCAGACGTCTATACGCAAAAGCCCCTATCCGGGGATGAACCCGGACAGGGGCATAGCTCGCAATAAGCATTCTGTTTATGGAAGAGATAACTTTACGATTTAATAGAGGCGATATGCAGCTGCTTATTACGTTCTTTGAAGCGCACATTATGGGAGGACACGTAGGCGTATTGATCCGCTTCCGGCTCCATGTACAGTTTGGCGCTGTTCAGGGCAAGCACAGCATCGGTAAACGTTCCGGCAATCAGCCTGACCTTGCTGTCATAATGGACGCAGTCGCCAGCTGCGAAAATGCCCGGCACATTCGTCGCCAGACGGTTGCTGACGTTGATTGCCCATTCGCCCAGCTCAATGCCCCATTCTGCAATCGGGCCGTAGTCGCTCGTATAGCCATGGTTGACGACTACCGCATCAACATCAAGCACCTCGGATTCGCCCGTCTCGGCATGGGTAATCGTAACGCTGTGAATCGTCTCCCCTTGCCCATTCAGCTGGCTGACGAAATAAGGCGTACGTACATCAGCAGTTGCCATCATATCCGCGACATGCTTCTCCATCGCTTTGAATTGGTCACGGCGGTGAATTACGATAACCTCTGCCCCAATACCCGTAAGCTCATTCGCCCAATCGACGGCGGAATTGCCGCCGCCTGAAATCAGCACTCTTTTTCCACGGAAGGAGATCAGCTCTTGAATGGTGTAATGCAGATTCGTCACCTCGTAGCGGTCAGCACCCTGAATATCAAGCTTCTGAATTTGCGTAATGCCGCGGCCTACGGTCACAATGACCGTACGCGATAGATGCTGCTCGCCAGTTGTCGAGGTAAGAAGGAAGTTGCCATCCTCTTGCTTGACGACGCCGACGATTTTTTGGTTGAAGACGAGTGTAGGGTCAAACGTGCGCGCCTGCTGCTCCAGCCAAGCAATCAGCTTGTCACAGCGCATCGGTGGAATGCCGCCGACGTCCCAAATCATTTTCTCCGGGTACGTGTGCAGAAAGCCGCCAAGCTCATTTTGAGCTTCAATCAGCTTGGTTTTCAAATCGCGCATTCCGCTATAGAAAGCAGTGTACATGCCCGCAGGGCCTCCACCAATAATCGTTACATCAAATAATTCCAAGGATTCAGACATTTGAGCTAGCCTCCAATTATAATGAAAATCATTATCAACTCACTATTTTCTATAGTAAAGGAGAATAAGGGGGGCGTCAACAATTGGCATATGGCAAAAAAGAAAATTTTTCCGATTAACGCTCCGGTCAGTATCCGGTCAGAATCCGTTCAGAGCTATTTGCTATGATGCATGTAGGATGCTGATATCAATAAAGCGGAGGGGAATTTATGGCACTGCAATATTCCTTAATGTTTGAGGAGCGGTCGTTGACACAGTCGATGGTGACAAAGGTTTTTAAGCAACTGGGTTTTGTGACCGAGCAACTGGTTCCGCTTGCGGGTGGTTTTCGGGTGGATGAGTTTAATGAAAGAATCGGGTTTTCGATGACGGTTATCGATACGCTCGATATGTCATTTGGATGGGATTCCGACTATTTGGAAGATGAATTTATGTACCAGCAGCATGTGAGCTTTAAGCTGTACAATTCGTACGATACAGAGCCGGAGGCTTGCGAGCTGATGCTCCAAATGGTGTTCAGCCTGCTTGATATGGCGGGCTCGGATGCCCTCCTGACATTCAGTGATTCAGAAATTTTTTATCGGAAAAATAACGCCTTCTACGTCAATAATGATTTTGGCTTCTGGGAGCATGACAGTGTGAAAGCTTTAATCGGCACGATGGAGTATCAGCCGTTTAGATCGTTTGTCCATATATAAGCTGTTCATATAAGTTTGAATTATTATAATAGAAGAAAGACGATTGCCCCTTCTAAAAAAGGAGAGGCAATCGTCTTTTTCTTCATTAAAGACTCAGCACCTACAACGTCTTCGCAATATCGACCAGCGATTGCGACATGTCATTAATTTCATCCATGGAGGCGTTGACTTGCTCGGTCAGGGCAGCCTGCGTCTGCGTTAAGCTAGCCATGTTGTGAATGTGCTGGAGAATTTCCTCGATATAATCCTTCATCGTGTTCAAGCTGTTTTCGATATTGACCGTTGCATCGGCGCTGTGGACGGCAAGCTTGCGCACTTCATTGGCGACGACGGAGAAGCCTTGGCCGAGCTCTCCGGCACGCGCTGCCTCAATCGCAGCATTGAGGCCCAATAGATTCGTCTGATTTGCGATTTCTTTAATAAAATTAGAAATGTTTTTCGTTTCATCAGCACTATTTTTGGCATGATTGGCGGCTTCGGTCGATTGCTCTTGGGCAACGGCGAGCTCCTGCGCCTGGGTCGTTACATTGTTAATGCCTTTGACCATATCCATAATCGATTGCGAAAGCTGCTCGGTTTTCTCATTCAACAGCTTGACGACATCATCTTTATTTTTCTCATATGTAATATCCCGAATCGTGCCGGCAACGCGAAGCGGAACGCCTTTAGAGTCCCGGATCGTTTCGCCGCCTGCATGGAACCAGCGATATTCGCCATTTTTCAGCTTTAAGCGGTAGTCCAGATCATACGGCGTTTTACCGCTGTAATCGTTCATATGATCCGCAAATCCTTTCACCGTCCGTTCGGCATCGTCAGGATGCAGCCTGCTGCTCCAGCTGCTGAATACGTTAGGGAAATCACTTTCGTCTTGAAAGCCGAGCGTTTTGCGGAATTGGGGCGACCACCAAAATTCATTATTTGGATTAACCACGTCGCCAGCTACAACCGTCATATCCCATGGGGCTTCGACTAGGGCACGGTTAATCAGATCGTAGCGCGTAACGAGAGCCGCTGTTTCCTGATCCTTCATTTTCTTGTCATGGATATCGAATAAAGCGCCAGCTACGCGGAGCGGAACACCCTTCGAGTCTCTTACCGTCGTGCCCGTTGCACGGAACCAGCGATATTGACCATTTTTCAGCAGCAAACGGTATTCCAAATCGTAAGGGACTGTCCCCGTTCGATCGTTCAAGTGGTCGGCAAAGGCAGCAAGTACCCAATCATGATCATCTTTGTGCAGCTTGGACGACCAGCTGTCCAGTATATTCGGAAAATCAGCTTCATTCTGATAGCCTAGCATTTTGCGCAGCGCATCGCTCCAAATGAACGTGTTTTTCGGATTGACCGGATCTCCGGCAATGACCTGCATATCCCATAGTCCAACTTGGATAGCCTCCGTTACAAGCTGTAAACGAAGCTCCGCATCTGCGGCCTGCTGGGTCACCATCTGAAGGGCGGCATTAAAATGCTGTACAATGGCTTTCGTTGCGTCTGAATGGACAGCAGGCAGGGCAAATGGAGAAAAATCATGCTGTGAAAATAGCTCGGAGCGTTTTTTGGCTTCTTCTAGCAAGGCTGTCATGGCCTTGGATTGAGCATCCTTGAGAAACATAAGGTTGTCCCCCTTTTCATTTGCGAAACTTTTTTATAAAGTCCCAGGTTAACTCCACGATAACACTTAAAATGCTATATTTCTACAGCGTTCGACAAACTTTCATAGGTTTAAATTGCGTCTTTTTTCCTAAACGGCAAAAACGAATGATAACCGTCCGCTAGACGGCACTTTGAAGGAAGAATGACCGCTGCTAAACTCATAGATTATGATTCAAAGAAAAGCCTTTCAATGGTAATATAGGAGTAATTAGTAGATTAATTTGGGAGGATTTCGGCCTATGAGGTTTGGGCAATCGATTAAAACGAAGCTGATCATCGGCTTTATGGGCGTTATGCTCCCTATTGTCGTATACATGCTCATCAACAATATGTATGCGAAAACAATTGTGCGGGAGAAGGTTTCGGAGACTTATCGCAATACGCTCGATATTTTTGGCGGGCAGATGGATCATAACTTGGAAGAGATCAATGAATATTTGTACCAGATGTCGGTGCTGGATTCCGATGTTGGCCTCCTCACCTCGTTTCCGATGGACAGCGACTGGTATATGCTCACCAAGGTGCAGATCGATTCTAAGCTGAACCGGGACGTTGGCGTGTACAGCCTACTGGACAGCATTTTCGTCTATCACGATCATGACATCATATTTGGCACAGACAATGCGGTGTATGAGGATGCGCGGCAAATCATTAAGCAAAATATGGTGCAGTTGACGAAGGGAGGACAAGCGCTACTCAATGATCCCGAAACGTGGGAGGTCAAATACGACGAACGTATTCCCGGGCATTATTTTCTCATTAACTTTATTGAGGTCAGAGATGGGCTTTACGTCGGCGGCATCATTCGGGTGATGGATTTGGAGCGGCTGCTGGCGATTCAATGGAGCGATGGCGACATCGGGAACAACGGCATTTATTTGCGTGAAGGCGATCAGTCCGCCCAGGCACTGACGGAGCAAGCGCCGCGGCTTCTGAATGGGCAGCTGACTCCTGGGGCGGAGTCGCTCAATTCGGTCGTCGATCCCGATACGAAGCAATCGTATTTGGTGCTGAACCGCAACAGCAGCTTGGCGAATATCTCCTATAGGGTGCTGGTTCCAGAGCAGACGCTGCTGAAAAGCCTCATTTTTTTCCAAAATGCAGCTTTGCTTGCGCCGTTTGGCTTTCTGCTGCTGCTGGGCATTTATTTGCTGTTTATGCGAAATATGCTGTTTAAGCCGCTGCGCGAGCTCATGCTCGGAATGAAAAAAATCGCCATCGGCCAGCTCGATGTCCGCCTTGCGGCGAAGCAGTCGGGGCAATCGCTGGAGTTCGCTTTTCTCGGCAACACCTTCAACAAAATGGCGGAGCAAATTACGACGCTCAAAATCGACGTTTACGAGGAGCAGCTGCGCGTCAAGCAGGGGGAGCTGCGGCAGCTTCAAGCGCAAATCAACCCGCATTTTTATATGAACAGCCTGAACATTGTTTATAATTTAGCGGCGCTTGGCGATACGGAATCGGTGAAAAAAATGTCCCTGCATCTTGCCGATTATTTCCGCTTTATTATGCGGTCAAACCGCGACATGATTTTGCTCAGCGAGGAGCTGGATCATATTGACAACTACATTACGATTCAAAAAATGCGCTTTCCGGACAAGCTGCAATTTACATATGACGTGCCGGAATTTGTGAGAAACTACAAGGTCGCGGCGCTGACGGTGCAGCCTTTTGTGGAAAATGCCATTATTCATGGGTTCAAAAACCGCCGCAAGCCATTCATCATACATATTGGGGTGGAGGCGCAAAAGGATGGCGGATTTTATTTGACGATTACCGATAACGGAACGGGCTTCTCGGAGCCGGTGCTGGACAAGCTGCAGCGCAAAATTCCGCTTATCGAAGGCGAGACGAGCAGGCTCGGCATTATGAATGTCATCCATCGGCTGCAATTAATTTATAGCGAACGGGCAGCCATTACGTTCAAAAATGTAGAAGAAGGCGGCGCTGCCGTTACCATTCGATTCCCGGTAGGGGAAGAGGAGCTAATTTCGAATGTATAATTTGCTAGTAGTAGATGATGAGGATATTGCCGTTCGCGGCATAGTGCAGGGCATTAATTGGTCGGATGTGCCGATAGGTCAGCTGTTTACCGCCTGCGATGCGGAGGAAGCCAAAGAAGTGCTGCTGCAGGAGAAGGTGCACATCGTGCTGTCGGATATTGATATGCCTGATTTGAACGGCATTCAGCTATTGGAGTGGGTCAATGAGCATTCCCCATCCTCCGTCACCGTGTTTTTGACAGGCCATGCCGATTTCAAATACGCGCAGCAGGCGGTGCAACTGGATTGCTTCGATTATTTGCTGAAGCCGGTCGATCATGAGGTGCTGAAAACCTGCATTCATAACGCGATTGAGAAGGTTGTGGAGCTGGAGGAGCTTGAAGAAATCCGCAGCACCTACAGCCATTATTATGAGCAGTGGAACAAGCAGCGGCCAGCACTTATTGAGCGTTTTTGGCAGGATATGCTGCATTACCGGGTTTCGGCTGCCCCTGTGCATCTGGATTCTTCGATGGAAACGTACGGCATACCGCTGCGTGCGGATAGTGAAATACGTGCGGTGCTGATCAGCATCGAGCATTGGCGAGAGGAATGGTCGGCGCGCGATGAGGAAATTATGACCTACGGGGTGAAAAATGCCGCGGCCGAGCTCGTGCTGGGCGGCAAGCCCGGGCATATTGTGCACGACGGAAACGGCATTTTGTACGCTCTCTTCTATAGTAATGAGGAGGACGAGCAGGCGATTGCTGCTCGCTGCAAAAATTTCATCCAGCAGGCACGGGGCTTGCTGCATTGCCAGCTGTCTTGCTATATCGGCGCCGCGACGGTGGCCCAGCAGCTTCGCGGCAGCGTGCAGCGGCTGCTTGATCTGGAGCGCAGCAATGTAAATGCGGCCTGCGCCGTTATACACGAAAGCAGCCATAGCATTCAGACTTCGAGCGTATCGACAGCTTCACAGCCGCTGCCCTTCACCGATTGGGCGATGCTGCTTGCACCGGGCAAGCGAGCGGAACTGCTGCTGCGCATTGACGAGCATTTTGATCATTTGCAGCACAACAACGGCGATTATACGCAGCTGGCTTCGTTTTATTTCGGCTTTATGAATATGGTATTCCAGTGGCTAAGCAAGCAGGGGGTCGCTATAACCGACGTATTCGCAAAGCGCGAATGGGAGGCGGGCGAGCAAGTAATGAAGTCGCTGCCGCGCATGCGCAGCTGGACGCATCAAGTATGCATGCAGCTAACGGACTATGCCGGAACGGCGGGCAAGGACGTATCGCAGGTCGTAGCCAAGGTGCAGCGTTATATGGAGGAGCACCTGGATGAGCAGTTCAGCCGCGAGCATGCGGCGGAAGCCGTCTATTTGAATCCGGCGTATTTGTCCCGGCTGTTTCGACGGGAAACGGGGCATTCGCTGACAGATTATCTCGTCAGAATGCGCATCGCCCGCGCCCGGGAAGAGCTGGAGAAGACGAATACGAAAATCAGCGATATTGCGGTCATGATCGGCTATTCGAACTTTTCCCATTTTTCCAAGCTGTTTAAGAAAGAGACGGGTCTCACCCCGCAGGAATACCGCAAAAAGGTTCAGCATATTTAGAAGCGTGGTGAAAAAGCGAAGCGGAATGAAAAGGTTGAGCTGGAGAAGCGGCAGCGTTCGCTTTTATCCTTGAATTTCAACAAGTTGCGGCTCATTCATAGAAATTCAAGGGTAATGGCGATCGTAAGCCAATCTTTTCATGCAGTGGAGCCTCTTTTTCACCACGCTTCTAAAATAAGTCATTATAGCGTTAATACAGTCACGGAGCCGATAGATGAGAGGCTCCGTTTTTCATTACAATTTAAACATAGAGAGGGATGGAGAAAGGATGAAAATATGACGCTCGCTACCAACATGAGAAGATATTGGATCTTCTATGTCATGATGGCTCCCGGAGTATTGTTTTTGATTTTCAACAACTATATTCCGATGCTAGGAACCGTCATCGCATTCAAAAACGTCAATTACACTGATGGGATCATTAATAGTCCTTGGGTCTGGTTCGACAATTTCAAGTATTTGTTTAAAACATCAGACGCCTGGATTATTACGAGAAACACGCTGCTTTACAACATTTCGTTCATTATTCTGAATATGATTGTGCCGGTCGCATTTGCGATTATGCTCAATGAGATGAAAAACAAGCTGATGGCTAAGTTTCATCAAGCCGTCATTTTCCTAGCTTATTTTTTATCGATGGTCGTAGTCAGCTATTTGGTGTACGGATTCCTGCATGATACGCATGGCTTCGTCAATACCTCCATTATGAAATGGCTGGGACTAGAGCCGCTGCAATGGTATTTCGAGACGAAAATATGGCCGTTCCTGCTGCCAATTATTAATACGTGGAAAAATGTCGGCTATTACACCGTGCTTTATTTGGCGGCTATTATTGGCATTGACGACGAATATTACGAAGCGGCAACGATAGACGGCGCCAGCAAATGGCAGCAAATCAAAAGTGTGACGATTCCGCTGCTTATGCCAACTATTATCGTACTAACGCTGCTGCAAATTGGACGGGTATTTTATGCGGATTTCGGTTTGTTCTTCCAAGTGCCGCGCGAGTCGGGTCCTTTGTTCCCAGTAACGAACGTTATCGACACGTACGTTTACCGCACCTTTATTGCAATGGGCGATATTGGCTTATCGTCAGCAGCGGGGCTGTATCAATCATTGGTCGGCTTCATACTCGTATTCCTGTCGAACTGGTTCGTTCGCCGAGTCGACAAGGACAGCGCATTGTTTTAGAGTATGGATAAAAATGGGAGGAAACAAACCTTATGCAAACTGAAATGAGCAAATCGGGCTCGAACCCGTTCAACGCGATTTCACCTACAGCGAACACGATCATCAACATTGGTTTTATGCTGTATACGATCGCTTGTCTGCTGCCGATTCTTCTGATCGTCATGGTATCGCTATCGAATGAGCAGGATGTGCTGACGAAAGGCTACAGCTTCATTCCAAGTCAAATCGATTTTACCGCTTATAAGTTTCTCTTTACCGATTGGCAGCAAATTTTGCGCTCTTACGGCGTTACGATTTTCGTAACGATTGCCGGTACCATTCTCAGCCTCATTATTATGGCGCTGTATGCGTATCCGATTTCGCGGACGGACTTTCCGCACCGCAAGTTTTTCACCTTCTTTATTTTCTTCACGATGCTGTTCAACGGCGGGCTGGTGCCTTGGTATCTTGTCTACGTGAACATGCTGAATCTGAGGGACAACATTTGGGCCCTTGTGCTGCCGCTGCTCGTTTCTGCGTTTTTCGTGCTCGTCATTCGCACGTTTTTCCAGTCGACGATTCCAGTAGCCATTCTCGAAGCAGCCAAAATCGACGGAGCGAGCGAGATGCTGATTTTCTTCCGTATCGTCACGCCGCTTTCACTGCCCGTGCTGGCAACCGTTGCGCTTTTCAGCACCGTCAACTACTGGAACGATTGGTTCCTCAGCCTCGTCTTTATTACCGATGACAAGACGCTGAGCATCCAATATCTCATGTACAAAATGCTGCTCAACATTCAGTTTCTGGCGAGCAACAGCAACGCGGCATCGGCCATTGCCGCAGCGGGAGGCCAAGTCTCCTTCCCGAATGAAACGGTGCGTATGGCTATGGCGATTATGGGTATTGGACCGATCGTATTCGCTTATCCGTTCTTCCAGAAGTATTTTGTAAAGGGTTTGACCGTCGGCGCTGTAAAAGGCTGACGGCAGGCTCTGCCTGCTAAGGGCTGTTACCGGATCAATGCCGGTGCAAGCATAGATTTATCATTTTGGGGAGGTCAATGGGGATATGATTAGAACAAATAAGGGAGTGCTTGGCGTTACCACCACGATGCTCACTTTTGCTTTATTGCTGAATGCTTGTTCCGGCGGCAGTGGTGCGACGAATGGAAATGCTTCACCAAGCAATGCAGGGGAAGCAGCGGCAAGCCCAGCTGCATCCGAGGCGGCAACACCAGCTGACAATGGAGCTGCGGGCCTGGAGCCGTATACGATTAAACTCGTGTACACAGGAGCACCACAGGCAGATGAAGCGAAAGTGGAAGCGAAGCTGAATGAATATTTGAAGGATAAAATCAATGCTTCCATTGATTTAATGCCCATCGATTGGGGTCCGTGGGATGATAAAATCAATCTCATGATCGCTTCGCGCCAAAAGGTTGATATTATTTTCACCGCGCAATGGAATAAGCATGCCGTTAACGTTGCAAAAGGCGCATTCCTCGATTTGGGCGATCTGCTCAAGGAAAATGGCCAAGATATTTTGAAAACGCTTGATCCTGTATTTTTGGAAGGCGCGAAAATCAACGGCAAAAACTATGGCGTTCCAACGAATAAAGAGCTTGCGGCGCAAGGCGGCATCATTTACCGCAAAGACATTGCCGATGAGCTTGGCATCGATATGACGGCAGTAAAAACGATTGCTGATCTTGACAACGTATACAAAGTTGTAAAAGAGAAGCATCCGGAATTGACTCCGCTTTATTTGAAAGACGGCGAGACGTTCAACTCGCATTATTTCGGCAATTATGACGCGCTGGGCGATACGTCGATCCCGGGCATTATTTTGAAAGATGAAGATGGCACGACGGTTAAAGCGAACTATGATGTAGCGCGTTATGTCGATACGCTTAAGCTGACTCGCGACTATTTCAAAAAAGGCTACATTAACAGCGACGCAGCAACGAACCAAACGATGAACTACGATGCTATGAAAGCAGGCAATGTATTCTCGATGACTTCGTCGCTGAAGCCAGGCAAAGATAAAGAGCTTGAGAACCAGACAGGAATGACTGGCAAGCTTGCTCAGCTGGAGCTGAACACGAAGACGATTGCGACTTCGGAAACAGCTGGCTCGATGCTAGGTATTTCTTCCACTTCGGAGGATCCTGCTCGCGCTATGATGTTCATCAATCTGCTTCACTCGGACAAATATGTCAACAATCTGCTTAACTTCGGTATCGAGAATGACCATTATACGAAGGTTAGCGATGAAGTGATTAAGTCCAGTGATAATACGAAAAACTACAACCCAGGCGCAGCTTGGATGTTCGGCAGCCAGTTCCTGAACTATGTATGGGAAACTGAGGACCCGAACAAGTGGGAAAAATTCAGAGAGTTTAACCAAAATGCCAAAGTTTCTCCTGGCCTTGGCTTCGTCTTTGACGGCGAGTCTCTGAAAGCGGAGATCGGCGCAGTTGTCAACGTCGACAAACAGTATTTGACGGCACTCGAAACAGGTTCGGTCGATGTGGATAAAGTACTGCCGGAATATACAGCGAAGCTGAAATCCGCAGGCATCGAGAAAATCATTGCTGAGAAGCAAAGCCAGTTTGACAAGTTTTTAGCTAGCAAATAAAGGTGAAACGGCCGAAAGCCGTCCTCTGGCGGCGCGGCGCGTTTCAATCTGAGAAATATAGAGAAAGGATAGCGTTACGATATCCTTTCCTATATTTAAAAAAATACCGGTAGACAACGTAATTCAAGCGAGCGGGCAGCCTCCTCAGGTAGAGGGGGCTGCCCGCTTGTTTTCACATAAAAAACCGCACTAAGACTGCGGTACAGCATGCCTCCCCGACCAAGGTCTAGTGCAAAAACAGCCGCAGGTCCATTTTAGAAACATGCAAAACAACCTACAATAAGTACATAAGCAACACCGCAATAAACGAAGCAAATGAAACAAGCGAAACAAAGCAAGAAGTACAAGGAACTAACAAACGATTGGGTTTGCGGCATTTCACAATTCACAACACGGAAGGCGGTGACAAACAAATGGCAAATCAAAAACTGCTAGGTGTTATCCTGGCGATAGTAGGAAGCTTCATCGTTCTCAAATTTCTCGGCGTACATCTTGGTGGATTAATCGGCTTCCTGTTCCCTTTCATTCTGATCGGCCTAGGTGTTCTTGGCTGGAGCAACAATAAGAAATGGATCGGCGGCATTCTCATAACGATCGGTGCACTCGGTGTTTTCTCAAAATTTTCAGGCTTGATCCTGCTGGTCTTGGCCGTTGGACTCGTCGTTTACGGCGTTTCGCTTCTGAAAAAAAGCAGCTATCGCGGTTACTAATCAAATATAGATGGAGATTAAGGAGGGAAGCCAATGAGCATTATGCGTAGAGTTCGCGACATCACGGTCGCCACACTAAATGAACGATTGGAAAAAGCAGAGGACCCCGTTAAGCTGATTGACCAGTTTCTCTGGTCGACAAGGGAAGATATTTTGCAGGCGGAACGCTTGTATGAGCAATATACAGGGCACACCAACCACTTGAAGATCCAATGGCTGCAAGCTGAGCAGCAGAAGGAAAAGCGTGAACAGCAAGCGATGACTGCCTTGAAGGCAGGCGAGGAGCAGCTGGCAAGGCTGGCGCTTCACGAGAAGGCAAGCAGCGAGGAGCGCGCAGCGCAATACCGCGATTTGTACGAGCAAAGCAGGTTGAATACGCTCGGCCTTGAAGAACAGCTTCGTGAAATGCGCAGTGAATACCAATCGGTTTATGATAGACGTGAATATTATGCAGCAAGAATGGAATCGCTAAGGTTGCAGCAGCGAATGAATGCAAGGTTTAGCGGAATTGGCGAGCAAGGCGCACAGCCGGGCAGCATGTTCAGAAGGCTCGAAGACAGCATCAGCAACATGGAGCTGGAAGCGAAGAGCCTGCATGATTTGCGCCGGATGGGCAGAGAGTTCGCTACTGAAGCAGGCCATTCGATTCAATCGGCAATCGAGCAAGAGTTGGAGCAGCTCAAAAGGAAGCTGCAGAAGGAGGGCTGATTGATTTGAAGAAACTATACCGTTCGTCACGAGACAGCAAACTATTCGGCTTATGCGGCGGGATTGCCGAAGCCTACAATATAGATGCAACACTGCTCAGAATTTTACTCATCGTAGTGACCATATTCTCGAGCGGAATCGTTATTTTTATCTACTTACTGGCTGGTCTGGTCGTTCCGAAAGAGCCGCCTTATTATAACAATGGCGGGTTTGGAAATGGATTCGGCAACGGTTACGGCAATGGCGGTCAAGGATCGCAAGGCAATGGCTACGGTTATGGCAGCGGCGGTGCTGGTGGAAACCAAAACTTCGGTTCGCAATTCCAAGGCTCGTTCACCAAAGGGCCACAGCAGCAATGGAACGGTCAAACTGGGCAGACGCCACCAAACCCATCCTCGTCGCAATTTGACAGCATGTTTGAGGATTTGGAGAAAAAGGCACTTCGTAAAGAAATCGATGAGTTACGCGCAAAATTAGCCAAACACGAGAAGGGAGAGTTATAATTATGGGAATCTTCAAAAGAATGAAAGATATGACGAAAGCATCGGTGAATGAGGTATTGGACAAAATGGAGGATCCGGTTGTGATGCTCAATCAGTACCTGCGTGACATGGAAGCGGAAATTCATTCGGCAGAGGTTACAGTAGCGAAGCAAATCGCCAACGAGCGCCGTATGAAGCAGCGTTTGGAGGAAGCTGTTCGCAGCACGGCTGACCGTGAGTCGAAAGCAGAAGCGGCAATCCGCAATGATCAAGAGCAGCTTGCCCGCAAATTGCTGGAAGAAAAATTGTTCTTCGATCAAAAAGTAATTGAATACACGGATCTGTATGCTCAATCCAAATCGCAAGCAGAGGAGCTGACTCAGCAGCTGCATGCGTTGAAAGACGAGTTTTATCAGCTTCGCAACAAACGCAATGAGCTGGCATCCCGTGCTCAAGTCGCGAAAGCGCAAAAGCATATTGCTCAATTGACAACTACGAATACCATTGATAAAGGTACAGCTTCCAGAGGCTTCAACCGTATGGAAGAGAAAATTTTGCAAATGGAAGCGGAAGCGGATGTATTGCGCACACCGTATTCCTACAGCGGTACGGCTGCACCATTTAATGCAGTAGAAGCCGAAAAACAGCTTAAAGTGGATGAGCAGCTGGATGCGCTCAAAAACAAGCTGAAGCTCGATAAAGCACCACAGGAATAATACAACCCGCA
Source organism: Paenibacillus sp. JT22N7 (assembly GCF_059383875.1). Classification (NCBI taxonomy): domain Bacteria; kingdom Bacillati; phylum Bacillota; class Bacilli; order Caryophanales; family Paenibacillaceae; genus Paenibacillus; species Paenibacillus sp. JT22N7. Next base: position 374,602 of record NZ_JBXENY010000007.1, on the reverse strand, counting down.
GGATGAGAAGAGAGCGGACCGGGCAACCGGTCTGCTCCTTCTTGCTTGTCGTTTAAGGAGTGAGCAGGTTGGCCGAAGAGAAGCCCATGCAAGGAGATCAGCCTATTGCGCCGCAGCACCAGGATCAAAGGCCGCCGTTACCAGGCCCAGGCCATCATCAACAGAAGCTGGGCGGCCAGCGCAATGGGCGGGATGCAGCCAATCGGCGCAAAAACTTAACGGAGTCGCTCCTATGGCTTCTTATTATACTTAGCCTCGCAGTCATTATGCTGCAAGGCATCGGTTATGTGAATTTATTTACGCTGCAGGCGAAATGGGCAGTTATTGGGCTCGCGATTACTGGAGCAGCAATGGCACTTGTTGCTTTGAACAATTATTTGCAAAATTCGAAGCTGCGTGAGGTCATTAAGCGGTTGACCGAGCAGCAGCGCAAACGCAGCTATCCGGTGACGATTGATTCGGCTGAGCATGATGAACACTCGGAAAGCATACAACGGGAAGAGCAGGATGATGTATGGACGGAGAAGGTTAAATTTTCTGCAGTTATTGAAGAACGCCAGCGGCTTGCGCGCGAGCTTCATGATGCGGTCAGCCAGCAGCTATTCGCAATTTCGATGACGGCGACGGCGGTGAGCCGGACGATTGAGCGCGATTGGGAACGGGCGCGCCGGCAGGTGCAGCTGATTGAAGAGATGGCCTCCGTGGCCCAGTCGGAGATGAGAGCGCTGCTGCTCCATTTGCGGCCTGTACACCTCGATGGGAAAAATCTCGCTCAAGCACTGACGCTGCTTGTTGGTGAGCTTAAGGAAAAAGTGCCGATGACGATTGATTTGTCGTTGGATGATTCCATAACGATGAAGCCAGCGGCGGAGGATCATTTGTTCCGCATTGCGCAGGAGGCATTGTCCAATACACTTAGACATGCCAAAGCGGATACAATGAACATAAAGCTTTATCGGGAGGATGGAGCCGTATGCATGCTGCTGCAAGATAGCGGTGTGGGCTTTGATCTGGAGCAGAAGAAGAAAACCTCCTATGGCTTGCTCACGATGGAGGAGCGGGTTAATGAGCTGCGCGGCAAGCTGTATATGTCATCACGCCCTGGGGAGGGCACACTGATTCATATTACGGTGCCGCTGGATATAAATGGGTAAACAGTGAAAAGGACGAAAGTGGGGGAGCCGTGTGGAGTCGATGGAACAATTAGCTGCACCCGTAAAAGTGCTGCTGGTAGATGATCACGAGATGGTGAGAATCGGCCTTGCTGCCGTATTGGATACGGAAGAAGGCATAGAAGTAGTCGGAGAAGCAAGCAACGGGTATGACGGTATTCGTATGGCCCAATCGTATAAGCCGGATGTTGTGCTGATGGATTTGGTGATGGATGGCATGGATGGCGTGGAGACAACAGCGAAGCTGCTGGAATTGTACCCGGATTGCAAGGTCATCGTTCTGACGAGCTATCTCGATGACAGCAAGCTGTATCCGGTCATTGAAGCGGGTGCGTTCAGTTATTTATTGAAAACATCTAGAGCAAACGAAATAGCGGATGCGATCCGTGCGGCCGCACGCGGGCAATCGGTACTGGAATCGCAAGTAGCGGCCAAGATGATGAGCCGCATGCGCCAGCCTAAGCAGCCCGTCGTAGCTCCGCTGCATGATGATTTGACCGACCGCGAGATGGATGTGCTGAAGCGGGTCGCACAGGGGATGTCGAATCAGGAAATCGCGGATGAGCTGTTCATTGGGGTGAAAACCGTGAAGTTTCATATTACGAACATTTTCAATAAGCTTAACGTAGATGACCGGACACAGGCTGCCATATACGCACATAAGCAAGGAATTGCCGAATAGGAGGCAATTTCCTTGCTTATTTTTTTGAAAGTTATTGGTTAGCCTTCATCGTTCAGCAGCAGGCCGCTTGGGGGAAGCGGATAATGCATTTTCATCGAGCTGTAGTAAGTGGCGTATGGCTGCGTACGCTCGGCACTATTTTTCAAGAGATCGGTTGTCCGGATTTCGTCGCCGCCGAGCGACAAGGCCTGCAGCAGCGTCGTCATTAGCCCGTAGGGGCCTAGAAGCTGGCGATACAAATGCTGGCCTGACAGCGGGTACTCGCGGTAGATGGAAGCGGCAATGGCAGGACGCAGCATCCAGCGGCTTGTGATGTCGTCCCGTATAAAGCCAACCAGCTCCGCCGCATGATGGTTCATGGCCTGCTGCGCACGATCCCACAGCGATGGCTTAATGTAGCGGGCTACCTGTACAAAAGCTTGCTGCAGGCGATTTATGACGCCCGTCAGCTTCGTCAGCTGTTCGACAAGGCAGCGCTCGTTGAAATCATTGCGGATTTTGAGAGCAATGACTTGCACCTCTTTGTGGGCTTGTCTATATTGTTCGAGCCAGACGGCCGCATGGCCGGCAGCTTCGCGATAAGGATCATTCCAGTCAAAATCATGCTCGGGAGGCCGTTGAAACTCCATGTCCCTGTAGGGATAACTGGCATAAGGCGTGATGCGCTGTATAGGCTCGAAGATGGCTCTCCGGTTCGTACGTTCGATAGGGCGGATGGACATTTCAATAACCTCCTTCAATCGGTTTCCTGTAGTTAGCATAAAGGATGACAGCTGCAAATACTGCTGAAAATCGCTGTCGAAAGCTGGCTTATTAAATGAGCAGGAACAAAAAGGCAATTAGGGCAAGGTCAATAGCGAACGCGCCGCCATACGGCCAGTTGTACCCCGGGTTATAATTATAATAGTAGGGATCATAAGGATAAGCTTGGGTTTGAGCGACTTTTTCTTTGGCTGTTTTGCTTGCTTTGCCTGCTTTGCCTTTGTTTTTGCCTTTGGCCTTATCGGCTTTAGGGGATTCGGCTTCGGCCAGCATCTGTGCGCCCGGTTGTTCATTCAGCGTAAGCTTGCCGCCTCGGCAGTGGCTTAACACGCCGAAATGCCTTGCGCCGTCATGGGTCACAATGCAAACGGGCATTCCGCAAAAACGCGATATGACGCCTTCTTCAAGCGGATAAATTTGTTCCATATACGAGTAACCTCCTATTGGGCTTTATGCTTTTGCAAGCAGTATATTCACCTACAGGCGGATGTGTATGGATGTTTACCCAGATGAGCGAAGAAAGCAGCCTATCTACAGTAAATTCACCTTTTTCTGCCTAATTCAAACAGCAATCGCGTTTTTAAATAAGCGGCAAGCGGAAATGTAAGGCTAGAGGCTCAAAGCAGCACAGGAAAAAATAAATATATCGCTCCTGTTCTTTTATGGAATTTCATGTAAAATGGAAGCGTTATCCATGATTTGGAAGGCTATGTAGACCAAGGAGGCTGATGTGTTCGATGGCAAAGCTGAACAGGTACACGGAACCGGATAAAATAAAACGGCGCAGCCGAATCGGCGTGCTGGCAGCAGCAATGGTATTGCTTTTTGGCGCGGTATGGGCGCTCGTTAATCAGGACAAGCTGACAACGCAGGGGAAAGCGGAGGGCAGCTTGCTTCAGCATGACGTTAAGCAAATGTGGAGCTGGAGCGATGGGCTGCTGGAGTCCGGGGCGCCCGGAGCAGGCTGGACGCTGCGCTGGTATGCGAGCGGAGAGGCGGCTAAACTGCGGGAGCAGCTGTTTCCACGCTACGAGGGCGATGCGGAAGGGGAGCTGAGCACGCTGCTGCCGGAAGTAGGCGGCAAGCTGTCTATGACCGTGACGGCGTCAGCCGGGCAAGGGAAACAGCAGATGCTGCTGCTTTTTTCCACCGAATCAAGCAAACAAGCGGATCAGCATAAGCTGCTTTCAGCTATAGATCATATCGAGTCTGCTATGAGAAGGACAAATATTTCTTATGATGGAGGAATAACCATCAGAGGCTTGACAGAATATAATAATGTTGCAGAGAGGCTTGCGCAGCTTGCAGCCGCTGAACAGGTGGATCGGTATGATGATGCCGGGACGGTGAGCGAAAGCTTTTTTACTGGAGGGCTTAAAGCTTCTGTAAAGACTGGCGGCAAGGAGGCGAATATGCAGGTTGCCGTGCATAAAGGAACGGATACGGGACAACTGGAGGTCGTCATTGGAATCCCGCTGATTTCGGGAGATTACAGCGCTTCGCAATAGATGAAATATTGTGATGGAATCAGGAGAAATAACGATCGTTATTAGTTTTTTTTATGGTGGATTGCGTAGCAGTTTCAGGATTAATATGTTAAACTACATACCATGCAAAGACGTATAAAAATTCATAGGAAAGAATGAGGAATATGGAGCAAAATACGAATCCCGAAACGCTATCGCCGCAAGGCGCCGTATATTATTTGTTTGGAGCAACAGGCGATTTAGCTAAGCGCAAATTGTTCCCTGCCCTGTTCAGCTTATATAAAGAAGGAAAATTGTCTGAAAAATTTGCAGTCGTAGGCCTTGCCCGCAGACCTCGCACGAACGAGCAGTTCCGTTCGGACGTTTATGATTCCATTGTGGAATTTTGCCGTTACAAGGCGGATGATGCCGAGCTATGGAATCGTTTTGCCGAGCATTTCGAATATATGTCGCTGGATATTAACACGGTGGACGGCTTCCGCGAGCTGAGCAAGCTTTCGGAGCAGCTGGAAGCGAAATTTGATATTCCAGGCAACCGCTTATTCTACTTAGCACTTGCGCCTGCGCTGTTCGGACCGGTGTCCTTCAACCTGCGCGACGGCGGGCTGCTTGAGTGCAAAGGCTGGAGCCGCGTCGTTATTGAGAAGCCTTTCGGCTACGATCTTCCATCCGCACAAAAGCTGAATGACCAGCTGAGCCAAGTGTTCAAGGAAGAGGAAATTTTCCGCATTGACCACTACTTGGGTAAAGAAATGGTGCAAAATATTCAGGTTATCCGTTTTGCTAATGCATTTTTTGAGCCGTTGTGGAATAATAATCATATCGCCAATGTGCAAATTACGCTGTCGGAAACGGTTGGCGTAGAGGATCGCGGCGGTTATTATGACAAATCCGGTGCATTAAGAGACATGGGCCAAAACCATATGCTCCAAATGCTCACGATGATTGCAATGGAGCCGCCTAGCCGTCTGCATGGCGAAGATATTCGCGATGAGAAGGTGAAAGTGCTGCGCTCGCTGCGCAACTACAAATCCAGCGATGAGGTTCGCAAAAACGTCGTTCGCGCCCAATACAGCGAAGGCTCGGCTCGCGGCAAGGAATTGGCCGGTTATCGCCAAGAGGATTCCGTTAATCCGGAATCGACGACGGAAACGTATTTCGCTGCTAAAGTAGCGGTAGACAACTTCCGTTGGGCTGGCGTTCCGTTCTATATCCGTACAGGCAAACGCCTGCCGGTGAAGACGACTGAGGTTGTTATTGAATTCAAGTCGATGCCGCAAAACGTTTTGTTCGCGCAGCGTCATGATCTTGCGCCGAATTTGCTCGTCATTCGGGTTAACCCGATGGAGGGCATTTATATTAAAGTCAATGCCAAGACACCTGGTGCCGACAATTCGGTACAGCCCGTGGCTATGGAATTTTGCCAAAGCTGCCAAATCGGCTTGAATACGCCGGAAGCGTATGAGCGTCTGATCCACGATGCGGTGCGCGGCGATTCCACTTACTTCACCCGTTGGGATGAAGTAGCGCAGGCATGGGAGTTTGTTGACAAAATCGCTCAAGCATGGGGCGAGGACAAAAAGGATCTTGGGTCTTATTCTGCTGGCTCATGGGGTCCGGAAGCGGCAGATAAGCTGCTTGCAGAGGATGGCTTCCACTGGTGGCCGGTCAATGGACAGGACGAAGACAAAGTGATCTGGATTACGAACAGCGGCAAGTAAGCAGCTGCGAGGAAATTAGCGGTACTTTATTTCTTCGCAGTCTCCAAGCAGCAGGCTGGGCGTCAATTTCGCATAATTTCAAATGAAGATATTCCACAGCGCACCGCCTTTAGGCCGTGCGCTGTATGAATGAAGGGAAGGCAAGCAATGAGCAAAACGCTAAGCAATGAATTGCAGCTGGAAGTCGATAAGCGCCGCACCTTTGCGATTATCTCTCACCCGGATGCGGGAAAAACGACGCTAACCGAGAAGCTCCTCCTGTTCGGAGGAGCTATTCGTCTGGCAGGCTCCGTTAAGGCGCGGAAAGCAAGCCGCCATGCGACCTCCGACTGGATGGAAATTGAGAAGCAGCGTGGAATCTCCGTTACTTCCAGCGTCATGCAATTCGATTACGACGGCCATCGGGTCAACATTTTGGATACGCCTGGCCACCAGGATTTCAGTGAGGATACGTACCGGACGCTGACAGCAGCGGATAGCGCGGTCATGCTGATTGACGTTGCCAAAGGTGTCGAGGCCCAGACGATCAAGCTGTTCCAAGTTTGCCGTAAACGCGGCATTCCGATTTTTACCTTCATCAACAAGCTGGACCGTGAAGGACAAAGTCCGTTTGAACTGATGGAGGAGCTGGAGCGTGTGCTTGGCATCCGTTCGGTTCCAATGAACTGGCCGATTGGCATGGGCCGCGAGCTTTGCGGCGTTTATGACCGGATGAAAAACCAGGTCGAGCTGTTCCAAGGCAATGACCACAGCACGATTGAAGTTCGGAAAACGGATGATTACAACGATCCGATTATTCGCGAGATGGCAGGCGACTATTTGCATGATCAACTCGTGCAGGATCTTGAGCTTCTTGATGTAGCAGGCGATCAATTCGATATCGAGAAAGTACGCGCTGGCGAGCTGACACCGATTTTCTTCGGCAGTGCGGTTAACAATTTCGGCGTCCAAACGTTTCTGGATAACTTCCTAGAGCTGGCGCCAAAACCGACAGAGCGCATGAGTAAATCCGGCCCGGTTGAACCGACGAATGAGAAGTTTTCGGGCTATGTCTTTAAAATTCAAGCGAATATGAACCCGGCCCACCGCGACCGGATTGCCTTTTTGCGCATTTGCTCCGGGCGCTTTGAGCGTGGGATGAGCGTTCGCCATGTCCGTGCGGGCAAAGATATTAAGCTGGCGCAGCCGCAGCAGTTTTTGGCGCAGGATCGCGACATAGTGGAGACGGCTTATCCGGGCGATATTATCGGCTTGTTCGATCCGGGCATTTTCCGGATTGGCGATTCGCTGTCGCAAAACTCGGAAGTCATATTTGATGAGCTGCCGACGTTCTCACCAGAGATTTTTGCTAAAGTAACGGTTAAAAATGCCTTGAAGCATAAGCAGTATCAAAAAGGCGTTGACCAGCTGACGGAGGAAGGCACGATTCAGGTGTTCCGTTCGGTTGGCGGCTTTGATGAAACGATTTTGGGCGTCGTTGGGTACTTGCAGTTTGAGGTGTTCGAATATCGGATGCGTGCGGAGTATGGCGTCGAAATCCAGTTGCACCGCATGACGTTCCAGTTTGCACGCTGGATTGTAGATGACAAAATCGATCCGGCGAAATTCCGGATTAACTCCACGCTCGTTCAAGATAAGAAGGGCAATTATGTCGTCTTGTTCGAGAATGAATATGCGATGAGGACGGCGATGGACAAAAATCCTACGTCGAAATTTCTAGAAACAGCGCCTTAATCGCGCTGGAAACGCCAGGGCAGGCAAGCGGCTCTGGCGTTTTTTTTTGAAAGATAAGCATTTATAAGTTTCTCCCTTATTAATGGCTTATATTTCTCGGACTGAAACGCGCTGCACCGCCAAAGGACGGCGACAGCCGTTTCACCTTGTGGAAAAGCATTGTCAAACCTAGTCGAATTGGAATACAATAGGAGAGTATATGAGAAGGAAGCTTGTATTTGTTTTCCTTGCATGGTGACGATTGCATCGAAGTGGGGGGTTGAAGGAAAATGAGCAATGTAAAAACGTTATTGTTGATTACAGGAATTTTTGAAATTATTATAGGAGTCCCAGTTATGGGCGGCCTGATTGTAATGGGTCTTTCTTATATTCCGTTAGTTGTAATGCTGGCTCTGCATATTGTGACCTTGGTGCTGGCTTCGCAGCATAATGCCGATAAGCATGGCAGCATTTTGGGTATTGTGACGTCCGTTATTGCGGTTATTCCGATTGTGGGCATGATCATGCATTTAATTACAGGCGTTTTGCTCCTTGTTAGTGCGTCAAAGGCAGATCGCAACCAGTCGTATTCGCCACCTCCGCCGCCGTCAAGCTTCTAAGGAAGTCATTGTAAGCAGCGGTTGAGAACAGCAAAGAAGCAAACAGCAAAGAGCAGGGCAGGCCTTCCGGGGTTCAGCACTGCTCTTTGCTGTTTATGCTTTTATTTTTAGTATTGACGAGCTTCCACTTTCATGAAATAATGTACGCGTGTACATTGATTGAATTTGCTTGAGAATCAGGAGGATGCTTGCTTTGGTTAGTAGAAAAGAAGTTGCGTCACTTGCGGGCGTATCCGAAGCCACAGTATCCAGAGTGCTTAATAAGGTTGGGCCTATCAGGGAAGAAACTCGGCTTCGAGTAGAGGATGCGGCAAAGCAGCTTGGTTATGTGCCAAGTGCGCTGGCGCAGCAGTTTGCTAGAAGCCGCAGCGGCAATTTGGGCGTTATCTTGCCATTTGTACCTAAAGTTCATTTGTTTTCCACGTATTATTTTGCAGAAATTTTGAGCGGCATTGGCGAGGCGGCTAAGCAATATGGGTATGATGTGCTGTTAATCTTTCGAGAGCCTAGCGGCTCGCGTGATTATGCCAGGCTGTTTCTAGCGCAGAAGATCGATGCCTGCATTGTGCTCGGCGCTCAAAATGTGCCGGAAGAGAAGAAAGCGCTTGCGGAGCTGCAGGAGAAGGGTTATCCGTTCTGCCTCGTTAACCAGCGCTTCGCGGAGGAAGGATATTTGTCCGTCGATGCGGATCATCATGCGGGGAGCTACGAGGCCGTCAAGCATTTGATCGACGGCGGGAGCCGAAGGATTGCTTTTCTCAATGGGCCAGATGTGTTTTCAAGCAGTATGGACCGAATGACCGGCTACAAGCAGGCGCTTGCACATGCGGGACTTGCTTATGATCCGTCATTGACGCTGCTGGGCAATTACAGCCGCAAGAGTGGGGTTGAAGCTGCGGAAGCTGTCGCAGCGCTCATCCGCAGCGGCCAGGCGGATGCGGTTTTTGCCGCTAATGACCGGATGGCTATTGGCCTGATGGATGGCTTGCGCGCGTATGGAATCGAGGCTGGGATTGATGTGAAGCTCGTCGGCTATGATGATTCGGAAGGCTCGGTTATTGTGAGCCCGAAGCTGACGACGGTAGCGGTACCTTTTTACGAAATGGGAAGAAGGGCAGCTCAGCGGCTGCTCGCTCCAGAGAAGGAACTGCTGGAGCAGGCGGAGGAAGGGCTGCTGCCTGTGCATTTGATTAAGCGGGAAACATCTTCATAAATCGGGAGGCGGAGATTGATATGGGGAAAGTACGTGTGGGAATGGTCGGCTATAAGTTTATGGGAAAAGCGCATAGCAATGCTTATCGGGCTTTGCCGATGTTTTTTCCGAAGACGCCAGCGCTGCCAGAGATGAAAGCGATTTGCGGGCGCAACGCCGAGGCGCTGGAGCAAGCTAGAAGCCAGTTCGGCTGGGAAAGCGCCGAGACGGATTGGCGCAAGCTGATTGAACGCAGCGACATCGATGTGATTGATATTAATGCGCCAAGCGATGCGCATAAGGAAATTGCGCTGGCGGCTGCCGCAGCTGGCAAGCATCTGTTCTGCGAAAAGCCGCTGGCACTCAATGTAGCGGATGCGAAGGAAATGCTCGATGCGGCAGAAGAGGCTGGCATCAAGCATATGGTTGGCTTTAACTATCGGTTTGCACCAGCGGTGCAGCTGGCGAAGAAGCTCGTCAGCGATGGCCGATTGGGCGAAATCTACCATTTCCGTGCGGTATTTCTTCAGGATTGGATCATTGATCCTTCATTCCCGCTCGTCTGGCGCTTGCAGAAGGAAGTTGCCGGCTCAGGCTCGCATGGCGACCTTGGCGCTCATCTGATCGACTTGGCGCGCTTCCTTGTTGGCGAGTTTGACGAGGTAATCGGCATGAGCGAAACGTTCATCAAAGAGCGCCCGCTGCCATCGGAAATGACGGGGCTTAGCGCCAAAGGGGATGCTTCTGGTGCTCGCGGCAAAGTAACGGTGGATGATGCGACGCTGTTTATGACTCGTTTTGAAAATGGTGCGCTCGGCAGCTTCGAAGCGACGCGCTTCGCGGCAGGTCACCGCTCTACCAATGCTTTCGAAATTAACGGCAGCAAGGGCAGTGTCAAATTCGATTTCGAGCGTCTGAATGAGCTGGAGGTTTATTTTACCGACGATGCTGATGACGTTCAGGGCTTCCGCCGCGTGCTGGCGACCGATCCGGCTCATGCTTATATGGATGCCTGGTGGCCGGCGGGACATACGATTGGCTATGAGCATACGTTCACGCATGAAATGCAGGAGCTGATGCTGGCGATTCACGAGGATCGTCAACCGGTGCCGAATTTCCACGATGGCCTTCGGTGCCAAGAGGTGCTAGAGGCAGTTGAGCAGTCCATTACAGAGCGCCGTTGGGTGAAGCTGGCGGAGTATAAATAGAGGAGATGCGATAAGACGATGAGCAAACCGAAGGCATTAATCGTATGGGGCGGCTGGGACGGACATCAGCCTAAAGAGGTAGCAGCTATTTTTGAAGCAGTGCTTGCAGGAGAAGGCTTTGAGGTTGAGGTTTCGGATACGCTGGAGGCTTTTGAGGATGGCGAGAAGCTGAAGGCGCTGGACCTGATCGTTCCGGTATGGACGATGGGAAAGATTACGGGCGATCAGCTGAAAAATGTGTCCGAAGCGGTTCAAAGCGGCGTCGGCCTTGCCGGCTGCCACGGCGGCATGTGCGACTCCTTCCGCGAAAGCGTAGAATGGCAGTTCATGACGGGCGGCCAGTGGGTATCGCATCCCGGCAATGACGGCGTGGAATATGTGGTCAATGTGACCAACACGTCCAGCCTGCTGACCGATGGCATTGAGGATTTTACAGTAAGCAGCGAGCAGTATTATATGCATGTGGACCCAGCGGTCGAAGTGCTGGCGACGACGCGCTTCCCCGTTGCAGACGGTCCTCATGCGCTGAATAAAGCGGTTGATATGCCGGTCGCTTGGACGAAGCGCTGGGGCGTAGGCCGCGTCTACTATAATTCGCTTGGGCACCAGGCTAATATTGTAGACATTCCAGTTGTTAAAGAAATGATGAGACGCGGGTTTAACTGGTGTGCGGAAGGCAAAGCAGCTGCGGCAGGCAGAGACGGAGGCAAACATGAGTAAAGTCAAGGTTGGGATCATCGGGACAGGAAATATTAGCCGTATTTATTTGGAAAATGGTTCAAAATTCAGCTCCATGGAAATTGTCGCTTGTGCGGATCTCGATGTAGAACGCGCCAAGGAGAAAGGCGCGGAGTATGGCATTCGCGGCTGCTCGGTTGCTGAGCTGCTTGCGGACCCGGAAGTGCAGCTGGTCATTAATCTAACGATTCCAGCCGCACATGCCCCAGTGTGCTTGCAGGCGCTGGAAGCTGGCAAGCATGTGTATGTGGAGAAGCCGCTCGCGGTTACGCGCGAGGAAGGCAAACAGGTGCTGGAGTTGGCGGCGGCGAAAGGGCTGCTCGTAGGCAGTGCGCCCGATACGTTCCTTGGCGGCGGACTCCAGACGTGCATTAAAATCATTGAAGACGGCTGGATTGGCACGCCTATCGGCGCTACCGCTTTTATGATGTCCGGCGGACATGAGAGCTGGCATCCGGCACCCGAGTTTTATTACCAGCAAGGCGGCGGCCCCATGTTCGATATGGGACCTTATTATTTGACGGCGCTAATTGCGATGCTAGGACCGATTGCCCGTGTAACGGGCTCGACTCGCATTACCTTCCCGGAGAGAACGATTACGAGCGCGCCGAAGCATGGGCAAAAAATTGAAGTTGAAGTGCCGACGCATGTGGCCGGCATTATGGAATTTGCCGCTGGGCCAATCGCGACGCTGCTGACTAGCTTTGATGTGAAGGGCGGCTCCACGCTGCCATTCATTGAGGTGTACGGCAGCCAAGGCACGCTTCAAGTTACGAACCCGAACAATTTCGGCGGGGAAATCAAGCTGCGCCGCGGCGGGGCTTCGGAATGGTCGACGATTCCACTTGCTTACGGCCATTCGGAAAATGGCAGAGGCATTGGCGCAGCCGACATGGCGCAAGCCATTCTGACGGGCCGCAAGCACCGGGCAAACGGCGAGCTTGCTTACCATGTGCTGGAAGCGATGCATGGCTTCCATGATGCGGCGGAGCAAGGCAAGCATTATGTGATGCAAAGCAGCTGCGAGAAGCCAATGGTATTTCCGCTCGGTTTGGCGGAATATACTCTGGACAAATAGGCTGGCAATAGACAGTTGAAGCAGGCTCGTTAATTCGCGTAAATCGCGGGTTGGCGGGCTTTTTCTTATAGATGCAGGTCGTTGGATTAGCAAGGGGGAGGTGCTATCCGGTGTTAACGCGCTATTTTTCACAAAAGGCTCTCGTTTGTCTTGCACCATCCGCTTCCAGTTTCAGGCTCATTTGAGGTATGATAGAGCTATTGGATTTAGCAATTGGTGCACTAGATGGAGGAGGAGAGTAAAACGTGTATAACCCCTATGAACTTAGAAAATCAAGCTTGATCGCCGAGCTTTCGGCTGCTGGAATCGAGGCTGCGCTCGTTACGTCGCCGGGCAGTATTTTTTATTTGACGGGCTTTCATAGCGACCCGCATGAGCGTTTTATGGGACTGCTCATTAACCCGAAGGAGTCGACATATACGCTGTTTGTCCCGGCTTTGGATCAGGAGAGTGCGAGCGAGGCGGCGATGGTATCGAAGCTGGTCGCGATATCGGATACGGACAATGCCTACGAGCTGCTGGGCAAAGAGGCGGATAATAGTGCGGCTGCAATCGGCATAGAAAAGCGGCATTTGAATGTGGCAACCTATGAGCAGCTGGCTGGAGTATTTCCTAAGGCCGCATTCCGGGATGTGGAGCCGCTGCTGATGCGTTTGCGCCTTCGCAAGTCGGCGGAGGAAATCGAGCTTGTGCGCGCCGCAGTCGTAATTGCGGAGAAGGTGCTGCAGGAAGCGGCAGCCAAGGCGGCTGTTGGCGTGTCGGAGCTTGAGCTGAACGCCGAGATAGAATATCGGCTTCGGGTGCTGGGCGGCGATAAGCCTGCATTTGAGACGAGTGTGCTGGGCGGAGCTCGCTCCGCATTGCCGCATGGCCGGTCGGGCGAATATCGGCTGAAGGAAAATGATTTTCTGCTCATTGATATGGGCGTGTACAAGGGCGGTTATTGCTCGGACATTACGCGCACCTTTGTGATCGGTGAAGGTACAGCCGAGCAGGCGCGTATTTATGACGCGGTGCTGGCGGCGAACCGTCAAGGGATCGCGGCAGCAGAAGCTGGCAGGACGCTCGCCGCAGTCGATCGCGCTGCCCGCGAAGCCATTACCTCACGAGGCTATGGCGAATATTTCACCCACCGCGTGGGGCATGGCTTCGGCATTGATATTCATGAGCTGCCTTCCGTTCACGGGAGCAATGAATCGCTGATTGAAACGGGGCTGCTGTTCACCGTAGAGCCGGGCATTTATGTGCCGGGGCTTGGCGGCGTCCGCATCGAAGACGATATTTATATCGGTGACGATGGCAAGCCGCAGGTGCTGACGAGCTTTCCGAAGGAGCTTCAGCATTTGTAATCTGCGATATTGCCGGAGGATGAATGGGTTTATAAGAGCCTCTTGCCATGTTGAATGGCAGGAGGTTTTTTGTTATTTTTCACCTGGTGATTGATCTTGCAATTGATCTTGCACATGGACGGGACAACCCCTTTGTTATTGAACGCAAAAATGGTATGTTAAGCTTTAATAAAGCTTGTCTGACAGCTTAGTAGCTTCTACATAATCACTTTATATTTTTGGCAAAATTATAAAGGGGAGCGTGCAAGATGAAGACAGAGATGCGGCAATCGGTTGTGATGGTTAAAGGGAAGCTCGTGCTGCCGGATGCAGTAGCGGAAGGGGCAGTTATCGTTAGGGACGGCATCATAGAGGAAGTGCTGCTTGGCGCAGAGCAGGTACAGAGCTGGCTAGCGCAGCATGGCGACTTTGCTGAAAATGTTGGTGAGCATGAACATGATGGACGAGGTGTAGGAAATAGCGGCTACGCAGCGCTTGAAATCATCGAAGAGGAGAGCTGTTATGTGCTGCCTGGACTCATTGATATACACTGTGATGCGATTGAAAAAGAGGTGCAGCCCAGACCAAATACGCTGTTCCCGCTAAGCATGTCCCTGCTGGAATTTGAACGCAAGCTTCCGCTGCATGGCATAACGACGATGTACCATTCGTTATCGCTTGGCGTTGGGCTTAGTCTGAGGGGCGAGCATTTGCTGACGCAGATGGTGGAGCTCATTCGCAGCTACCGCGAGCGGCGCTCTGTCGTGCGCAATCTAATTCATTTGAGATACGAGATTTCGTATTTGCCGGGTTTGCCTATCGTGAAGCGCTATGTGGATGAAGGTGCCATTGATTATTTGTCCTTCATGGATCATTCGCCGGGCCAAGGGCAGTACAGGCAGCCAGGCTCGTTCGAACGTTATGTGATGAAAAATCAATCGGTCAGCATCGATGAAGTAAATGCCATCGTAGCAGAGCTGATGGAAAATAGGCGCCAAATTGATTGGGCCGGATTAGAGGAGCTTGGGAAGCTGGCCGTGCAGCGGGGCATATCGGTCGCTTCGCATGATGATGATTCAAGCGAGCGAGTCGATCAATTGAAGGGCTGTGGCGTCAGTATTTCAGAATTTCCGATTACGCTGGAAACGGCTCTATATGCGGTGCAGCAGGGCTTGCATGTATGTGTAGGGGCGCCTAATATTGTGCGCGGCGGCTCGCATGATAAAAACCTATCGGCGGCTGAGGCGATTGGGGCGGGTGCGGCAGACATCATTTGCTCAGATTATCATCCGTCGGCGCTGCTGCATGCGATTTTTAAGCTGGCGGATGAAGGAATAGCCGCTTTGCCCGCAGCAGTTCGCACAGCTACGCTCGCTCCAGCTGAAGCGCTGGGTATAGCAAGTGAAGTTGGCTCGCTGGAACGGGGCAAAGCGGCAGACCTTGTTATTGTTGATCGTTATGAAGGCCATCCATGGGTCAAACGGACAATCGTTGGCGGCAAAACGGTGTATACCGCGTTGACCCGTTAAAGCATTTTAATTCGTGGCGGGCTGGGCGAATCGTGCTAGCTGCGTATGCAGCGCTGTTACCAGACGGGCTTGTTCCTGCTCGTCGATTTGCTTCCAAATCATTTCGAACAAAACGCCGAGTCCGGGAAGCGCACGCTCGTCATTGCCAATCGAGCTTTCGATCACTTCGGTTAATTCATTGAGCGGCTTATCGTGTACCCGCCTTATAATGGCTTGACGCAAATCCAGATTATCCAACCGGATTCCCTCCAAGTCGTCGTTATTACGCGCAACCGCAGTGGTCCTGCGCATGGTAAGCGAGGCCGCTAAAAACCTGCTAATTGGCGTGCCTGATTAATATGTCCGCAGCTGCACTTTTTCATTCTGCACGGGTGCGTGTGTTATAATGGTCGATAGCAGATTTTCGTACATATAGGAAGGGAGAGTTGCGTTTTGCCGAAAAAACAATACGCCGTCATTGGCATAGGCCGCTTCGGTCTTAGCGTCGCATCATCGCTCACCGAAATGGGCTTTGAGGTGCTGGCGATTGATACGAGCGAGGATCGCGTACAGGACGCGGTCAATCATGTGACGCATGCCGTCATTGCCGACTCCACCGACGAGGAAGCGATGCGGGCGCTGGGCCTTCGCAATTTTGATGTCGTGGTCGTGGCGATCGGGCAGGATATTCAGTCGAGTATTTTGACAACCCTCATCTTGAAGGATATGGGGGTTGGCGTCATTATCGTAAAGGCGCAAAATGAGCTGCACGGCAAAGTGCTTAGCAAAATCGGCGCAGACAAGGTTGTATATCCAGAGCGGGATATGGGGCTGCGCGTGGCGCATCATTTGATCTCGCCTAACATTTTGGACTACATTGAAATTTCCGAGGATTACAGCATCATTGAAATTAAAGCGCCTGAAGCGATGATTGGCAAAAGCTTAAAGCAGCTCGACATTCGCGCCAAATTCAAATGCAACGTCATGGCGATCAAGACGGGTTCAAATATGAACATTGCGCCATATGCGGATGATCTCATTCGCGATATCGATATTTTAGTTATTGTAGGGAAAAATTCAGACTTATCCAATTTAGAAATTGCCTATTCGGAAGGTTGACTAATAAATATGAACAATCATAGCCTTTTAACCTCGATTCAAAATGACCGTGTCAAGCAGTGGGCTTCCCTGCTGGACAAAAAATACCGCGACCGCCTCGGCAAGTTCATCATTGAAGGCGTTCATTTGGTGCAGGAAGCTTTTGCCGCCGGAGCGGAAATCGAAGCGGTTGTGTACGATGCGGAGCGCGGCTTGCCGGAGGAGCTGCGGAAGATGGCGGAGCAGGGTGGCCGCGGAAGCGGATATGCGGGCAGTGCTGCGGAGAGTGCGGGAATAGGTGCCAGCGTCGAATGGATTCAGGCGGCGCGGCCGGTTATGGCAAAATGCTCGGGGACGGATACGCCGCCGCCGGTTTTTGCTGTCGTGCGCAAGCTGGAAGCAGCGGATGATGCTTTATTTTCAGCTAACGGATTGGTCGTTGTACTGGATGGGGTAAGGGACCCTGGCAATGTCGGGACGATTATTCGCAGCGCGGATGCGGTTGGAGCCAATGGCGTCGTGCTGGGCAAAGGCTGCGCTGATCTGTACAATCCGAAAACGGTGCGCTCCACGATGGGCTCGCTATTTCATTTGCCGATTATAGAGGCGGACTTGACGGAGCTGCTGCCTGCGGCGCAGGATCGCGGCTTTGCGCTGGTTGGGACGAGCCTCGAAGCGTCGCATACTTGCTATTCGTATGATTGGACTGCACCGACTTGGCTGCTGCTCGGCAATGAGTCGGAAGGGCTGTCTGCAAGCTCGCTTGAGGCAGCCGATGAGACGGTCATTATTCCGATGCACGGACGGGCGGAATCGCTGAATGTGGCGATGGCGGCAACCGTGCTGCTGCATGAGGCGATGAGGCAGAGACGGTATGCTTAAGTTTCTAGGTCATTTGTGAGTTATAACATATTTTGAGACTAATTATATGATAGTTTGAGACTTCTTATAACATCATAGTGAGACAACTTTGTGGCAGAAAAGTCCTTGATACGTAAGGGTTTTCTGCCATTTTGTTAGTGAATGATTTTGTGGATTTTGAAAATAATTGATAATAAATATCCTTTTTAGACCCTATGATTTTTTTTACTATAGATTGAGATAATCCGGGTGCTTATTTAGTTTTTGCACGATTGTTTAGGGGAACAGTAAAGAAAGGGTGAACTTGTTATGATCGGAGAAAAAATTAGAGCTTATCGTAAATTACTTAATCAAAGCCAAGTTGAGTTTTCAGCAGCCCTCGGAATCTCACAGGGTAATTTAAGTGAATTCACTTACTGCACAGGAAGGAAGTCTTTTATCTATGTATAGAAAGCTCAATATAATTGATCAAAGAAGTATATTAGATTTCATCGATTTTAAACTAATGAAGAGCAGAGAGGTGAATGATCTTGATAAATATAACAAATTGCAATTTTAATTTGCCTTGTAGACTCGGTTTTAAGACAGCTGTTAACTTCTTCAGAGGAAGATATAAGCACTACTGTTCATAAATTAATTTTTATCAATCGTCAACAACACAGTCAAGTATTCCATTAGAGGATATACTAGGAAAAAATTATTTTTCTTATATTTAAAGCATAATGAAGTTAATATAGTCTTAAGAGCAGGTTTAAATATTGCCTAACTATGCTGAACGAGGGAGTTCACTATCAAATAAATAAATTAGACATTCCAGACTTTGGGTAATGAATTCGACTATAAAGGGCTTGAAATTGTGTTTGCCGATGGAGCTGACCGTATAAACAGGAGTACCTGGGCACTTATTTCCGATACCTAGCCCGCAGATGGAAAGCCATTTAGGACCAACTCTGTCATATATTCTTCCTGCGACTGGTGACAGGATTCCCATGACAATCCCGCCGGGCATCAACATCAATCCAGATTCCAAAGCGGAATACCCCAGCATTTTTTGTGTGTAGATAGGTAGCATGGTCATGCCACCGATAAAAACAATAAAAATAATAGCGACAAGGGTCATAGCCAAAGAAAATACTTTGTATTGGAATATTCTAAACTCGAGTATGGGTCGTTCTAATATTAATTGTAGAATAATAAACCAAACTAGAACGATCAAAGCACCAATTATTGTTAGTATAAATGAGTAACTGCCCCAACCAGCCGTTCCCGCAATGCTAAACCCGTATAGCAAGCCACCGAAGCCAAGTGAAGATAAAATGATAGACAACATATCAAACTTTGGAGAAGTGCTTTCGGTTACATTCCTTAATATGAAATAAGCAGCAATCAAAACGAATAGAACAATCGGTAAAAGGATTTCAAATAGCACGTTCCATTGATAATGGTCAATAATCCAACCGGACAGGGATGGACCAATTGCCGGTGAAAATGCAATAACGAGGCCTAAAATTCCCATAGCCGTTCCCCGTTGTTCTTTTGGAAATATAACAAATAGAAGTGGCATGATAATACCCGCGCCTAAAGCTTAGACAATTCGTCCAGTCAACAAGAACGAGAAATCTGGAGTAGTCGCACAGATTAAAGTACCTAACCCAAAGAGACCCATAGCTGTAAAAAATAATGATCGCGTCGAGAATCTTTGTATTAAAAAAGCTGTTATCGGAATCATAATACCACTTACTAACATGAATGCCGTGGTTAGCCATTGCGCCGTATTCTGTGTAATATGAAAACTTTGCATGAGATGTGGCAGCGCTGTAGTCATTAACGTTTGATTGAGAGTTGCAATAAACGTTCCCAGCATGAGAACTGCCACGATGCCTATTCGATTGATTTGCTGGACAGATCGTTTATTTACCATATATGTCATGCCACCCTTGCTGTATATTATCCTTTACATTATAGACGTACAGTAGTTATGCTCCTTTGCCAGTGAGAGGCTGGTAAAGGAGCGAGTCTAGGGCTTATTAGAACTTACTTGGATTCAATTCGACCGACTGGATTGTTATCTTCTGACAAGGACTTTTTAACTGCCGACCAGCTGTCATGTTCAATATCGAGCGCATGACGAAGATAAGCCCATGTGACCCGCTGGATCAAAGCGACTTGTTCTGGGTTTTCATCCGTTGTTTCCTTAACCTCGTAACCTGAGATTCCGCCAAGTGAGTGTTCTGCACCGAAGAGGGTGAGCAGGCTCTCGGCTCCCGGGCTTAAGAAGTAAGGGTCTGCCATCCATTCCGGGCCGCGGACGGTCAGCTGATACTTTTGCGGGATGTAGTCTTGGTCCCCGATGATCACAAGGGAAGGAGTGGTCATGTGCTCGAAGCTCACGTTCAGGTGCGGCATTTTCTCGGCCGCAAACGGTGTCAGGTTGTCCCCACCTTGCCCAGCGGTGGCGAACAGCACACCCGCTTTGATGCGCGAGTCGGATAGGTCCTCTTCCTTCTTGGTCTTCGGGTTGAGAACTCGCAGGCCCAAAAGATTGCCCGCCGTTTGGCCGCCGAAGGAGTGTCCGGCTGTGGCGATGCGGCTTCGGTCAAGGCGACCGCTCAGACCGGGAACAGCAGATTCTAGAAGATCAAGCTGATCGAGAATCAGCTTCATGTCTTCGACTCGGGAACGCCAGATCCCAGGTATGCGGGGATCGTCCTTAGGGAGACCCGCTGTCCTCGAGTCGAGATGGGTGGGTTGTATGACCGCGAAGCCGTGTGCAGCCCAGAAGTCAACCAAGGGGCCGTAACCATCCAACGATGAGCCAGAACCATGTGAGAAAACAATGATAGGTAAGTCTCGACCGGTCGTTGGCGCTGATACTTTTACTAACAAATCCTCGCCACGACCTAGGGATTCTAGCACTATCGACTTCACAGAGGCGATGGTAGAGGGTGCGTTCATATTGATTTTCATAATAAATATTCCGTCCCTTCTCTTCTAATCTTTAATATTTGCGAATCCGCCTTTGTTCTGCTATAGTCGGGCATAAACGGAACCGCGTTCCTATTATATACGGAATATTGTTCCGTTTACAAGAGGTTTATGATAATTCTCTTCTGATGAAAAATAGTTACTAATTATTGAGTTTCTATTACCCATGATGTTTTTGAATATGCGACAATATTAAAAAAGTGGAGAAAGGCACTTTGTGGGTCTTCATCACTATCAAATTCGAATATATTAATATTTCTTAAACTATTTGAAGTAATGGTCATGACTGTTGCACATCAGAATATTCAGTGCAGTCAATTTAGTGTTATATTATATTTATTGGGATATAGAACTTACTAATGGGGGATATTACTTAAATGAACGATAAAACGGAAGATCGAAGTGATGGATTAGAGCCTCGACAGCAAACAACTCGATACGTGCGTGCCGACGCACAGCGCAACATTAATGCTTTGCTCCAAACAGCAATGACAGTGTTTGCAACTTCAGGGGTAGACGCTCCTGTTCGAGAGATTGCGGAAAAGGCTGGCGTTGGAGTAGGAACTGTTTACCGTCATTTTCCACAACGCTCTGATTTAATTGAAGCTGTTTTTCGTCAGGAGATTGATGCTTGCGCAGATGCTGCGATAGACTTAGCCGATAAATATAAACCTGTTGAGGCACTAGAACGATGGATGTTGCGCTATTTGGAGTTCATAGCGACTAAACGTGGACTCGCGGCAGCTCTACATTCTAACGATCCAGCATACGAAACTTTACCTATCTGTTTTGTAGAGGAATTAAGCCCTGCTCTGAAGATTTTGATTGAAAGAGCAACAACTGCTAATGAAGTACGTACTGAAATTACGCCAGACGAATTGTTGTGGGCGGTTGCGAGCCTTTGTACGTCAGTAAACAACAATGGTGATATAGAGCATGTAAAAAATATTGTTTCTCTTCTCATCGATGGGTTGCGTTTCCGTGCGAACCTTTAACACCTCGACAAGATTTTTGATTGTGTTTGCGATGAATTGATTAGTGAACCTTTACGGCCCCTGACCGGTAAAGGTTTGCTAATGCGCTCTATGAAGGGATACGGGAGTACGGACGAGCATGGGGACAAAGAGTTCGATTAAGAGTTACGCAAGCATAACGAACTTACGACGCTAGATCCTGACCATTTCCGCGTCAGATTGCGAAAATGTTTGATTTTATTGAAAAAGCACTCCACTAAGTGTCGTTCTTTGTACAAATACCAATCCACTTTCCATGGATTTCGACTATTTGATTTAGGCGGAATGATATAGGATGCCTGTCTGGCCGTAATCCAATTCCGAATCGCTTCAGAGCCATACGCTTTGTCGCCAAGAATGTGGCTTCCCGTAATATTAAATTCTTGGAGTAAATCTATCGCTGGAGTGGAATCATAGACTTGACCACCCGTCAGAAGAAAAGCGAGGGGATTTCCTAAGCCATCGACTAAAGTATGAAGTTTGGTTGTCTTTCCACCACGAATGATGCCAATGTGCTGATTTACTTCGTGTCCTTCTGCGTTTTTTTAGCACCGGCACTGTGTTGATGGGCTTTAACTGATGTAGAATCAATGCTCAAGTTTTCAAAATCCGCTTCTACTTGAAGCGCTTGGAAGATAGCAACAAGTAATCGTATCTCTCCATTTACAGAAACGACTATAGACTGTTTTCCATGAACCGTAACGTTCTTCTGGCAAATCACGCCAAGCAGCACCGCTACGAGCGATCCAAAGAATGGCATTAAACATGATGCGATTGCTTAATTTTGACGGACGTCCTGTTTGATAGGGAGGGAACATATCCTTAATTTGTTCCCATTGTTCATCGCTAAGTTCATACCGCCTTTGTATCATGATTAATGCTCCAATCGTTTTTCTCAAATCATAACACAAAGTTCTTTAGTTTTCAGACACGTCCTAGGAACGTAAATTTGTCACAACTTAGTCAGTCCCGATGTGACTTAAAGCCTTGGTACATCGGGATATTTTTATAACCAACATAATATTATTTTCAACGGACAAAAACACAACAAACAAGGAGCAAGATCCACGGTGATCTTGCTCCTTGTTCTACCTCCATGAGGAAAGAAAAAGATTCCTGACCTAGTCACATGACTCATTGTCAGATGATAAGAATATTTTCTAAATAATGTCCGTAAATCACGATCTTTTTTAGTTATACGCTCAAGTTCTTGTCATTTGGCGTTGGCTGGATCGACGACAGCATGCAACCGATTGCCGAATGCTTCACATCGCCTCGTTGAGACACTAATTTGCCTGACCATCCCGACTCCGATTTCCTCTCGTTCGTTCGCCAAAAATACCCCAAGAGACCCTCCAATATCACTTTTAGATATTACGGCATTTTTCAAAACCGACTTTACAAAAACGTCAAAAACTCGTAAGTATTGATACTGCGCGAAATTGGCTGATTTTTTCATTATTCTTTTATTAGCCTTAGTTATAATCAAATGTAGTTGCCATCCAGTTGCAGAAACCTATCCCTATCCCACTCATCCGACAATTTTCTACTCTTCGTCATCTCACTTCAAGTTATAGTAAAGGAGAAAAATCATGAAAAAATCAGTCTTATGTCTATTAATTGCATTATTTACGTTCGGGACTTCATTCTCGCAGATTCTACCTGTTTATGCAGCTGAGAACGATTTTACTTTTACAATCGGTTCCAATGGCGCAACGGTCACGGACTACAGGGGTACGGATCTGAATGTGGTTATTCCCGCTGAGTACGCAGGTACGACGGTAACCGAAATTGGGAGATCAGCATTTGATACGTACGGTACAGGCAAACCTAAAATTACGAGCGTCGTGATTCCGAACAACGTGAAGGTAATTCAAACGTATGGATTCCGTTATACTGGCCTTACTTCCATAGACCTTCCAGACAGTTTGTTAACGATCGGCGCCAGCGCATTCGAGAACAATCCGCTTACAACAGTCGTTTTTCCAGATAGTGTGACGACGATCGGCAACTATTCTTTTTATATGAATAATTTGACATCGATTAAATTATCGGAAAATTTGAAGACGATTAATGGCGGGGCTTTCGACACCAATCACATTACGAAACTTGTCATCCCGGCCAGCGTAACGAATGTCGCCAGTAGTTCATTCTATAATAACAACTTAACAAGCATAACTGTGTTAGGCAATGCAACAACTTTTGGGACAGGTGTATTTGCGGGTAATCCGGGCAATCTGAAAATATTCGGAATTGCGAATTCTCCCGTAGCCGTTTATGCGTCGAGCAACGGACATACGTTTGTGGACGGAACGGCGTTATTTCAAGCGGTCTCTAGCGCCAAGTCGTTGTTGAAAAGTTACCTGGTAGGCACCAGCGTAGGACAAGTTTCGACCAATGCCTACAACGACTTATCGGCAGACTATGACGCAGCCATGCTTTTTATCGACGGAATCGGTAATGCCTCCATCGCCTCCGACCTGGCTAACGCCGCAACTCCTCTGGCCTCTTCAATCGCGGCATTCAATGCGCAAATTGTCCAGGCCGGCAATCCCGCGGCGTTGGCAGCGGCGATCGCGGCGGCACAGCAGGCGTTGACGGATCATCCGCAAGGGGAGAACGTGGGGCAGGCGTCAGTGGGGGCGCGCACCGCACTGCAGTCCGCAACCAATGCGGCACAGCAGATTCTCAATAACGCGGGCAATTACACGCAGGATCAACTGGATACTGCTGTTAACCAATTAAATTCAGCGGTTCAAGTCTTCAATGCCGCTGTTATACAAGCGGGCATTCCAACGGCGCTGGGGGCGGCGATCACGGCGGCGCAGCAGGCGTTGACGGATCATCCGCAAGGGGAGAACGTGGGGCAGGTGTCAGCGGGAACGCGCACCGCACTGCAGTCCGCAACCAATGCGGCGCAGCAGATTCTCGATAACGCAGGCAATTACACGCAGGATCAACTGGATACTGCTATTAACCAGTTAAATTCAGCGGTTCAAGTCTTTAATGCCGCCGTTCTTCAAACGGGCATTCAGACGGCGCTTGGCGTGGCGATCACGGTTGCGCAGCAGGCGTTGACGGATCATCCGCAAGGGGAGAACGTGGGGCAGGCGTCAGCGGGGGCGCGCACCGCACTGCAGACCGCGTCCTATGCGGCGCAGCAGATACTTGATAACGCGGGCAATTACACGCAGGATCAACTGGATACGGCAGTTAACCAGTTAAATTCAGCGGTTCAAGTCTTTAATGCCGCTGTTATACAAGCGGGCATTCCAACGGCGCTGGGGGCGGCGATCACAGCGGCGCAGCAGGCGTTGACGGATCATCCGCAAGGTACGGATGTAGGGCAGACTTCGGCAGGAACTCGCACCGCGCTCGAAACTGCGATGGATGCGGCGCAGCAGATTCTCGATAACGCAGGCAATTACACGCAGGATCAACTGGATACTGCTGTTAACCAATTAAATTCAGCGGTTCAAGTCTTTAATGCTGCTGTTATACAAGCGGGTGCTCCAACGGCGCTGGGGGCGGCGATCACGGCGGCGCAGCAGGCGTTGACGGATCATCCAGAAGGTACGGATGTAGGGCAGACTACAGCAGGAGACCGCGCTGCCCTGCAGACCGCGATAGATGCAGCGCAGGCTATTGCCGACGATGCGGAAAATCAATCTCAGACTCGTTTGGATGAAGCTATTGTCAGTTTGAACGATGCTATGGCGGTATTTGAAGCCGCTTGGGTGGGGATGGTGCTAACCGCATCGGCCAATGATTTGTACGGAACGAGCGACACGCTTCGCTTTACGGTATTTTACGGATATGAAGTAACCGTGATAGGGACACCGGTCGTTCCGATCATAGTTGGAGACAATTCCGCCACTCAGACGGTATATGCCCCATATATGGGAGTGCGCGGCGAGGCAGTGACAAAACTTACTTTCGAATTCGAAGTTCCTGCTGGGCTCGCGGATGTTGACGGAATTAAAGTTGCTGCATCATTGGAGCTCCCGAACGGTGCAAGCATCGTTCGCACCTCCAGCGGACGCCCGGCTTCGCTAACTTACGTAGCACCGGACGCGAACGGAATACGTATCGTGGCGATACCGCCCGAAGTTGCCCTGACGGTTGCGCCGAACGGATCGGAACGTAAAGCGATCAGTGTGATGGCAAGCGTGTACGGCGGAGCTGCGGGAAATGAGCTGACACAGCTCCGTTGGCTGCCTGGAAGTCTTAGTGGGGTTGATTTTGCCGGCGGAACGAAAGGAACCGATATTTTGGCCATACCTCAATTCACCACTACTGCCAACGGCGACTATACCGTTTATGCCCTAGACGAAGCAGGCAATGAAGTAGTGAAAACCATCACTGTTACTGGGATATCCACCCCGTCTTCGTCGGATAACGGCAATCGACCGGTCACATCGGGGACGACTGTGAAGTTAGATCCGAATGGCGGGATTACAATTCTTGTCGATCTATCCGACATCAAACAAGTCAAGCGTTCGGACGGCACGGTGATCGAGCAAGTCATCCTCCCCGAACGGACGAGGGAGCAAGTGCTGGAACTCCTGAAAGATGCGATGGAACCGTTTGTCAGCATTACAATCGGCAATCGGGAGCAAGCGGTACAGGCACAGTTTCAGGGTGACTGGATCGCGGATATGGTCAAAGCTAATCCTAATACAATTATTGAGGTGAGGTTGAAGGATTCTAGCTACCAATTGCGGTTAAGCGCGATCGATCTGATCGGCTTGTCGGAGCGTCTTGACGCGGAAATATCGAATTTGACCGTAAACATCATACAGGTGCTGGCTGGCGAGCATATTCGACAAGAGATCGATCGGATCGGCGTTTCCCAAGGTTTTTCTGTTTTCGCCGACGTCATTGACTACAAGGTGATGGTCGAAGCAAACGGGCAAATGTTGGAGGTGAGCGACTATGGCGGATCGTACTCGATCCGGACCATTAAGTTGGACCGAGAGATCACAAACCGTAACCTGGTTGCCGTTCAGTATATCCCGGAAAACGGAACCGTCGTTTTTGTTCCGGCAAAGATGGGAACCGGTCCAGACGGCACTAACGAAGCGATTCTGAACGTGCCACATAACAGCTTGTACACAGTCGTAAATGTGCAAGCCCGAACGTTCGCCGATTTAACCGGACACTGGGCGAAAGCGGATGTGGAGCATCTGGCGTCCAAGCTGCTGGTGAACGGTGTGGCAGCCGACCGTTTTGACTCAGAGGGAACCATTACACGAGCGGAATTCTCAGCCTTGCTCGTTCGTGCGCTAGGGCTATCCGTGAAGGAGAGCGAGGGCGGTGATCGTTTTGCGGATGTCCTTGCATCCGCATGGTATGCATCTGCAGTAAATGCGGCGGTGGATAGCGGGCTGATTAGCGGCATCGGTGCCGGCCGTTTTGCGCCTAACGACCCAATTACCCGCGAGCAAATGGCCGTAGTGATTGCTGGCGCCTTAACCTTCACCAGCCATGGAACCGGTAGCGAAGGGCAAGAGGGAGGCCATCTGGATGCTTTCACGGACCGAGACTCCATTTCTTCATGGGCGCAAGCTGCGGTAGTCCGAGCATCGGAAGACGGCATTATGAAAGGGATGGTAGACGGACGCTTTGCCCCAAGGGAGTATGTAACGAGGGCGCAGGCAGCGGTTATACTGAAAAGGTTCCTGCAATATGTGCATTTTATCGATTAAATCAAGCAAAGTAATCAATCCACAATTAATCGAGATACTCATTCATAGAATCGTCTGTATAACGATAGTGAAGGAGCTTACCTCGTGGCAGCTCCTTTTTGTCGTACAAGTAACTGGCAGATATGTGTGAAATGTCGGTTGACAAGAAAATTGTCTAAATGAAATCCACGATCTTCGGGCTGTTGTAGTTTCGGAGCAAGTTCTTGTTATTTTGCGATGACCAGAACTTGATCCGTTCCAAACAAGCGGGAGTTTAGTTCCAATTAATAGTATGATAAGTCGAGTGCAGTAGAGATAGTTCAAACTGAAAAGCGCGAGGAGATTATGGTGCAAAGTTTTATCAAGATTGTATGATGCATTCCATAAATAACGGTGGCTTACCAAGTTTTTATATTGCGATTGAATCATGCTCTAAATGAGACTCACCTCAACATCAGCTCAGTTTCATTCGTCAGTACAGATATGATGATTGCCTCTACAAGAAACCCGTACCTTTCGATTTTGAAGTATTTAACGGAGACAATCTGCTCTGTCTTATCGAGTATCACGGTAGGCAGCTTTACGAAAAAGTTCAAAGCATTTGGTAGAACAGCGGGGCATGAGGAGAGAGATAAAGGATCAATTCTCTACGTTAGATCCTTGGAGTCGCAGAGCCATGCTTATGGCATGTGGGATTTTACCACATGATGAAAAAAAACAGTATTTAACACACATAGAGGAAACACATTCACTTTCTTTATCCGAACAGTACGTACTCGATTGGTCTTTAAATAAGACAATTACAAGAGAATTTGCTTCTGACAGCCAACAAAAAACTTATAATTTAGGAGGTGTAAGCTTTTTTCACCAATATTGTGCCGAAATTAATTACAGAGAATAACGCTTTGTGCCAAAAATGATTAAATTTTGTGTCAAATGAAGGTTACAGAATGCCGTTTAAAGCTAGTAGTTTAGTGCCAAAGTGAGTTACAACTCACAAAAGGGGCATGACCTTCATGGTTATAGCTTAAATCTATATCCAAGTATAATTTATTGGTATCATGCTATATTCTATTCTTATAGGCAGTTTACGATGTAAGGAAGTTATGAAAAGTACTCGATCTAGTGGGGAGTAAATATCAAAATTTTCTGCTGTATCAGAGATAGTTTGCTAAATTTTGGATTAAAGGAGTATTCCAATGACCTTGCAGCAATTAAAATATATTTTGACCATCGTTAGAAGCGGCTCCATAAGCGAAGCGGCAAAGAGGCTGTTTATTTCGCAGCCGAGCTTGTCCAACGCGGTGAAAGAAATTGAGATGGAAGCCGGTATTGAGATTTTCCTTCGATCGTCCAAGGGAATCGTACTATCAAGCGACGGAGCGGAGTTTTTATCCTACGCTAGGCAAGTCGTGGAGCAAGCCGAGCTTCTCGAGCAGCGGTACATGAATCGTAAGCCTTCGAAGAAGCTGTTCTCGATCTCAACACAGCATTACGCCTTCTCTGTGCAGGCTTTCGTCGGACTGCTGAAGGAGCTTAATGTGGACGAGTACGAGTGCACGCTACGCGAAACACGCACTCACGAGATTATCGAAGACGTACGGAATATGAGAAGTGAGCTCGGAATCATCTATATGAGCGACTTCAACCGAAAGGTGATTCAGAAGATATTAAAGGACAACGAGCTGCGATTCCATCCACTGTTCCAAGCGGAAGCGCACGTATTCATTAGTGAGGAGCATCCACTTGCCTCCAAGGAGCTGCTGGACATCGAAGATTTGGATGACTTCCCGTGTTTGGCCTTTGAGCAAGGCGAATATAATTCCTTTTACTTCGCGGAGGAAATACTCAGCACACGAACGTACAAGAAGAAAATACTGGTTAGTGACCGCGCCACGCTATTCAACCTGCTGATCGGACTCAATGGCTATACCATTAGCTCGGGCGTACTGAATAAGGATCTTAACGGGGAGCAAATCAAATCCGTAAGGCTTCGTACGGACGAGAGCATACAGGTAGGTTATATCGTGAATCAGAAGGCGAGTTTGAGCCAGCTGGCCGCCGCCTACGTTCTGAAGCTCAAAACGGTCATTACGGATTTCGGCTATCCGATCATTAAACAAAAGGATGAGCTCGCTTGAGCCCATCCTTTTGTATGTTATTACAATGTTGCTCTTACTTCTTTGGCTGCTTGGACAAGGTTCTTCAAGCTGGCCCACGTTTCAGTGACACCGCGAGTTTTAAGTCCGCAGTCCGGGTTAACCCATAACTTGGAGACCTCTATCTTGTCAAGCATGCGATCGAGTCCTTGTTTAAGCTCTTCGACGCTTGGGATCCGAGGCGAATGGATGTCGTATACGCCTGGGCCGACTTCCGTACGGAAGCCGCACTCTTTGATTGCGTCGATGATGGCCAAGTCTGAGCGCGACGCTTCGAACGTAATGACGTCGGCGTCCATAGCATCGATATCGCGAATGATATCGTTGAACTGGCTGTAGCACATATGAGTATGAATTTGCGTTTCGGCTTTGACGCCGCTATGCACGAGTCTGAAGGCAGGAATCGCCCAGCTCAAGTACTCGCTCTGCCAGTCGGAATGACGTAACGGAAGCTTCTCTCTTAATGCGGCTTCGTCGATCTGGATAATTTCGATGTCGTTGGCTTCGAGATCGAGTACTTCGTCACGAATCGCAAGACCGATCTGAAGAGCGCTTTCCTTCAGGCTGATATCTTCGCGAGGGAACGACCAATTCAGGATCGTTACCGGACCCGTCAGCATGCCTTTGACCAGCTTCTTGGTACGGCTCTTAGCGAACGCCGAGTATTCTACAGTAATCGGCTTGCTGCGGCTAATGTCGCCCCATACAACCGGGGGTTTTACGCAGCGTGTTCCGTAAGACTGCACCCAAGCGTTCTCAGTGAAGATAAAGCCATCCAAGCATTCGCCAAAGTATTCGACCATGTCGTTTCGCTCGTATTCGCCATGAACAATGACATCGATTCCGATTTCTTCCTGCTGCACGATGCATTCTGCGATTCGGTCAAAGTTGAATTGCTTATACTGTTGCTCGGTGATGTTGCCTTTCTTGAAGGCTGCGCGGTTCGCGCGGACGTCAGCCGTCTGAGGGAACGAACCAATCGTCGTCGTAGGTAACGGCGGTAGATTGAATTTCGCTTTCTGAATCGTTTCCCGCTCGGCGAAAGCAGGAAGTCTCGTGAAGTCGGCGTCCGTCAATTCCGCCACTCTCTTTTGTACCGAGTTGTCGTTCGTGAGGCGCGATGCACGGAACAGCTCCTCATTCTCCGTATAAAAAGCGGATGCTTCATGGCTCGCTTGCTCCAGTATCGACTTGAGTTCTGCAAGCTCGCGCAGCTTTTCTTCCGCGAACGCGAAATATTGCTTATTCGCCGCCGTCAGCTTCGTTTCGTGCTTAATCGTGTATGGGACATGAAGCAGCGAGCATGAAGTGCCGAGCACGACTTGGCTTGCATGCTTGCCGATCTCGTGAACGAGGGCAATTGTCTGCTTATATTGGTTTTTCCAGATGTTTTTGCCGTTGATTACGCCGGCGAACAGCACCTTGTCATTTGCGAAGCCATGCTTGCGCACGAGGTCCAAAGACTGCTTGCCCTCGACGAAGTCGATCCCGATCCCGTCAAACGGCAGCGCTTGAAGATCCTGATAGCAGTCGCGAATGTCTCCAAAATACGTTTGCGCGACAACTTTTACGCTACCTTTAGCGGACAGGATACCGTTATAAAGCTCTGTGAACAGCGCGATATCTTCCGCAGTCAAATCCGATACCAGTGCAGGTTCATCCAGTTGAAGCCATGCTGCGCCAAGAGTGTTCAATTGGTTAAGGACAGCCGTATAAGCTTCGATAATCGCAGGCACGAAATCCTTCGCTTTCTTCGAGCCGGTGAATCTCGCGAGCTTGAGCAGGGTGAATGCTCCGATTAGCACAGGCTTGGTTGCGATGCCGAGCTGTTTTGCTTCCGTAAATTCGTCGAACAGCTTCGATCCGGCTAAACGGATGCTTGTCGTGTTATCGATTTCGGGAACCATATAGTGATAGTTCGTGTTGAACCATTTTTTCATCGCCAGCGCTTTAACGTCGCCTTTTTCGCCTTGATAGCCTCTCGCCATTGCGAAATACGTCTCCAGCGGGCTTAGGCCGAGTTCTTGGTATCTTTGCGGAACGATCCCAAGCAAGCAAGCCGTGTCGAGCAGTCCGTCGTAGAAGGAAAAATCGTTGGACGGAATGAAATCGACGCCGTTCTCCTGCTGAAGCTTCCAGTTTGCCGATCTAAGCTGAGCCGCCGTTTGTTGCAGTTCTTCGACGGGAAGTACGCCTTTGAAGTATTTTTCGGATGCGAATTTAAGCTCTCTGAGCGCGCCGACACGTGGATAACCGATAATGGATGTTTTCAATTGTAACAGCTCCTTGAGTAAATGTTGGCTTTAGTATAGAGCGCGGAAGCTGCTATCGGGAAACACAAAAAAACTATGCCTTGGCATAGTTTTTGACTATGGCTAAAACGAAAAGTTTGTTAAATCAATATATTGATTAAAAAGTAAAAAAAGTCCAATAAACAAACTATATCGGCCATAAGGTGTTCGGCGGAGGCGGCGATGTGATCGCGCGGCAGTTGAAAGTCCCGCTCGTGCACAAGATCGACTTGCGCACGAGCGGAAGAATATGAGGCCAAAACAGCATTCCTTAATGGATACTGTTTTTATGAAATATTGAGATGTGCAAGTAAAACTCGAAAAGGAAAGAAGACGACAGATTGAAAAGGTAATCCTATTTGAAAACATCAGGTTAAAACTATTTGACTATGAAACAAGATATGATGATTAAATCTCATTTAATGATGCTAATACAAAGAGATACATGAATAAGCTTGGAAAGACAATCTTCAAAATAAATAATAGAAAGAAAAAATAATTAGAAATAAGATTTTCAATCTGTCTTTTAGAGAGAATAAGTATTGTCTCAGAAATTCATATAAAATTAAGTGGTTAATCTCAACGAACGATATAAACTGTCTCAAGTTTATGATATAAAAACAGCCTTAAACGGGCTGTTTTTGTTTCAAAAGATGTTATAACTCACAATATGCCCGGATAGGATCAAGAACATTGATCTATCAGGGTTTTTCGCGTTTACAATCAAATGATAATTTATAATCGGCAGCTTGGTTATTTGAATAATAAGATCAAATTCCTGTTATTCTTTATTCATCCTGTTTATTTGGTTGCTGTGCCATGATTGTAGATATTGCATGTTTGTAGACCACACTCTGGACCCCGTTGTATGCACGAATTAAAACAACATAATTATCAAATAATTGAATTTCCCCTTTAAGATGTACGCCATTCTTTGTGATGATCATGCATTCGAGCTCATTTTTCACAAAGTGATCAAGATGCCAATCTTGACTGCATTCAGTATGCACAGACGCTTTATTCATAAATAATTCCTCTCTCTCTTTATATAGAATTCATTACTTTTGAACGTTGATTGTTTTAATATAACACACTCCTGTCAAGTACCAGCATGAGTAGAAGGTGAAAATCAAGTATTTTATTTTTTTAGAATTTTGTTAAGGATTGAAACATTTTTTTGCCGCTGATGCAGGGTTATGCTTTAAAGAACTAACGGCAAAATTATAGTTCAAAATCGTAAGCTCAATTGATTTAAGTTTCATGATTCATTGGGCTATATACGCAACGATATGTGAATGGAGTCTTTATTTTACCTCGAATCCGTATTTGGATTCGACGGGGATAGTTCGAGCATGAGTTGTAGGGAAATAACGATTTTATTCTTATTTTTGTACAACTAGGACTGAAGTATGTTTTTATCTTTATACTCACTAACAAAAGAAGGTGGAGCAGTATTGGATAAGCCAGTGAAAGGGGTAACTCAGCGTGTTTAACTGACAAATCTCTCTTGCTTCTTTGAGCCAAGGAAGCAATAACCTTAGCTTTGCTGTACAGAACATCTCCAGGATGTTGAAGCTGGGCGGACCATTGGATCAAAATTCAGCAAGTTGACATCATGCTTTCGTCCACTCCATATCATCTCTCATCTCATAATCTATAGTATGTTGAATAAGGAGATGATAGATTATGAGAAAAGTACCTTTGAGAAACAAAAAGGTAGCATTAAAGTCGGGGAAGAAGATCTTAAGCCGTAAAAGTCTCGTTGTAAGTATTAAAAAAGCCGTTCGAATTACGCAGCTTGGCGATGGTTTTGCGCGGTTTACCTTTGCACCAGTGACAATTCCTGCATTTAGTTCTAGAAACTATACGGTTAATGGAAACAGCTACAACATTATTAGTGGTTCTTGGTTTTTAACTGGCACACAACAAGGTTATTTGCTCAATAACTATTCCTCGGGAGAAAGCACATGGTTCTTCACTGCATGGAATCCATCGAACGTAGCCAGATCTGCTTATTACGTTGTTATTGCGAAGCTAAAACCATAATGTTCATTGGCTGTTGAGTATGTTCTATATGACAACCCCCTACCACGCAAATCTACGCGCAGCTCCGCGTTGAGCGTCGGGGAGAATTTTATCGACGATTTTTTTTGTGCCTATTGGCGGCGGGACCCGAGGACAACTTAATAACTAACCTGAACAGTCCCGATGAGCAGCAATATTTAATCGGGACTGTTTTTTATATTGACTACTTTACACGATAGAATGCCGCTGTGTTGTGCAGCTAACGTTCTCTGTTAGCTTAAGTATATGAGTTCACGTCCTTATTCTCTAAACCATGGCATTTAAAGTTATGATTAGGATTTTTCCTAACCTCTTCTTTCTGAAGTTCATACATGGCTATCTTATAGTTTATTTCCTCCAAGCACCTCAAGTCTTCTTCCATTTTCTTCTGCAATTCCAATTTATGCTTCACCAACATTTCTTGTCTTTCCAAGAAAGTAGCATTTCCTGCTCCATAAAGATCCTTATATTCTTTTATCTTAGCAAGAGACATTCCTGTCTCTCTGAGACAACGAATAAAAGAAACCCAATCTAGATGTTGTTCGGAATAAACTCTGCGGCCGTTCTCATTGCGAGATACATTGGGCAGTATTCCTTGCTCTTCATAAAATCTAAGTGTCTTTGCCGTTATATTTAATTTCTCCACTACATATTTCATTGAATACATCATTTATCTGTCCCACCTTTAGCTACAGTTACTGTAACTAGAAAGATATCATAAAGAATTCTGAAAATCCAAAAATCTTGTTTTAATCATATGAAAATTTATTCTTGACTTGCCCTAACGTCAATAGAATACACTGAGTCAGAACTTATGACAGGAGGCGATGGACCAGAAAGGTAGGAAAGCAACTAGACAAAGCCGCTGTCGAAAAATATTGAATGGAGAGGTTATTAAAATGAATCAAAAATACAGTAAGCTATTTGAATCCTTCACGTTCAGAAACGGAATTACAATCAAGAATAGAGTCGTTATGGCACCTATGACAACTTGGTCAAGTAATGACGACCTTACCATTTCAGATGAAGAGGTGAAATATTACAAACAGAGAGTAAATGGAGTAGGGCTTGTCATTACTGGCTGTACTCATGTTTCACCTAATGGGCAAGGTTTTACGAATGAATTTGCTGGATACAACGATGAATTTATTCCAAGTTTACGAAAATTAGCGGATGCAGCCAAAAGTGGAGGTTCCCCTGCTTTGCTGCAGATTTTTCATGCAGGGGATAAAGCCTTGCCGGGATTGGATGCAGTCAGTGCGAGTGTCTATCAGCCGGAGGCTACTCCTTTTGGCCCAAGTGCAGAAACAAGAGAGCTATCACATGAGGAAATCCTGTCGACTATACGTGCTTTTGGCGATACAACGAGAAGAGCAATTGAAGCTGGCTTTGATGGCGTCGAAATTCATGGGGCTCATGGATTTTTAATTCAAAACTTCTGGTCTCCTGCAACCAATCAAAGGACAGACCAATGGGGAGGAACCATTGAAAATCGATTGCGTTTTCCATTGGCAATTATCGAAGAAATTAAAAAGGTCATTGAAAAGCATGCTACAAAACCGTTTATGTTAGGCTATCGTTTGTCCCCTGAAGAATCCTCAAAAGTGGACGGATTACGTATGGAGGACACGTATAAATTAATTGATTTCCTTGTTGAACAAAATTTAGATTATATACATGCTTCATTAGATCATGTGTTTTCCAAGCCTATAGATAGTCAAGATGAGAAAACAAAGCTTGAATTGATTCTTGAAAGAGTAAACGGTAAGGTGCCTGTGTTGGCGGCCGGTTCCATAATCTCACCAGATGATGCTCTTAAAACAATGGAATTAGGATTACCGTTATTCGCTATTGGGCATGCGTTAATTATGAACCCCGATTGGATTGAAAAGGTTGAAAATGGACGTGAAGCTGAGGTCGATTCCGTACTAAGCGTTTCAAAACTCGACCAGCTTCATATTCCAGAAAAACTTGGGAATGTTATTCAAGCAGCGCCAGGATGGTTTAATATCGTTGAGTAGAAAAGTGGCCCCATAGGGGCTGCTTTTCTTATTTATCTTGAGCTAATCTATCCGTTAGCTTCTTTTACTTAATTTCTTAAATACCGAGTATTCCTTATTGGACTTAATAAAACTTAATATCTTTTCGGCACATTCTATTGGATTCATTTCTTCTGTATTTACTTCGAGGTCATATTCATTAATGCAATATACTTTGCTGAACTGTGAAGCTGCTAGTCCTATATTTCTATCTCCTCTTGCTTGCTCTCTTCTTATGAGTTCTTCTTTCGAGCATATTACACCTATAAATAACGTAGGCTGGTCGAAAAATAGATCAAGAGACTCATTAAACCGCTTGTCATTGTCGATTACAGTATCTACTATTACATTCAAGCCCATTTCTGAAAACAATTTAATTGTCGAATAGTACATTGAGAGTAAGGGATCAAACATGATTTGTGCGATAACTTGCTCATCTACTTCTCTTGCAGGTTCAATATCTGAAAATTTATTTCGAAAAAAATCCTTGATAAAATCATCTATTGATAAATGATGAAAAAGAATCTCTTTCTGATTCATCAGTTCAATAGAAATACTAGTCTTTCCTGAACTTGAAGTTCCGTTCATCAATACAATGATTCCTTGCTTCAAACGAATCACCCTCACATATAAGATTTGCGTATTTTTCAGATAATGTTATATTCACAAAGCACATTACTCCCGCGCCATCGCTTAGGCTACGACCTCATTATATTCCATTTCCGATCACTGATAAAAGAACGTATACGCCATTTGAAAGTTGGTATTTCTCCAAAGAGACCTTTCTCCTTCCGATTTTACAGCCCAATCCACAAAAATACCCCTGCATAAAACTAAAAATGCCCCTTTGATTAATTGCGATTTTTAACGTATATTTTCGTGTAATTGGATATAAAGCTGTTCCAGTTTTTGTTCAGGTGCTCTTCGGTAGCGTCTATGCACCGCGGCATGTACAATAGTTAGACGAGGTGTTTGACATGGAAGGGCTAGGGGATGGAGCATATGAGATGGATGCGAAGGGCAAGGTTAAAAGTAAAAAACATGAGGTTTCAATACAAATTATTAATGGGCTATTTGCTGGCCTGTGTTATTCCTTTAGTATTTGTAAGCGTTATCATATTTCGTCAATCGGCGGGGGCGCTGGAGGATTCCTCTCAAGAATTTGCTTCTCTTTATACGTCGCAGCTCAAGACGACATTAAACGAATTTCTGGAGGAATATGACAAGGTCACCAAGTCGGTATTGGTTGACAATGAATTGATCTACAGAATTGGAGATAAGCGAAGCTTGCCAATGGATGAATTAATCGTTCAAAAAATGGAGGTTCAGCGGCTATTAATGCGCGTGGCCTTGCTCAAACCAGAAATTAGTACCGTGATGCTAATCAGCCGGGATACTAACGTGTATCAATATACGACTACAACTAGCAGAGTGGTAGAGGATATTTTGTTGTCCCGTGAATGGTATAAACAGCTCAGCAGCACAAAGGATACTTTTTTTATTACCGGGCTGCATGATCGTTCTTATTACGAGGATAAGGGGGCAGGAGCTGTAGTAACGGTCGGACGGGTATTGTTCAGTTCGGACGGAGCCTATGCAGGCCTTCTTCTCATAGATTTGGACCCGTTTACTTTGCTGCGGCTTGATCATGAATTTGTTTTGGCTCGGGACAAATACGGCATGAGCGTCATCATAAGCAATAGCCAAAATGAAATCGTCTATCATTCCGATGCGGCCAGCGGCCGCTTATCCTGGCAGCAAGTACTTGAATCCGGTACAGAGCTTCTGCAGGATAATGGCAGCGATGACAGCATTATTTTAACGGGCAGCACCACGCAGGGTAATTTGCTTATTAGAACCGAAATTCCCCGCTCGAAGCTGCTCCACAACATCAATCAAATCAAGGGAGTGACGGTGTCGGTCATTTTGATGAGCTGTCTCGTCATCACTCTTATATCGTTTAGTTTGAGCTATAAGATTACGAAGCCTATTAAAGCCCTCCGCAGAAGCATGAAGCAGGCAGAGGTAGGCCAATATTTGCCCATAGAGAAAGAGCAGGCTAACGATGAGATTGGCAGCTTGGTGCACAGCTACAACAAAATGATTATAACGATTCGAACCTTAATTAATGATGTGTATATTGCGGAGATCAAGCAGCGACAGGCCAAATTCATGGCTCTCCAGAATCAGATCAATCCCCACATCCTTTATAATACGTTGGAATCTATCCGTATGAAGGCGCTCGTTAAAGGGGACGAGGAAACCTCGAATATGATTAAAATTTTGGCGCGTATGTTTCGGCTGTCTTTAAGCAAAGAAGGCAAGCACCACTGCGTGAAGCATGAATTGGAATATACCACTAACTATATAGAGCTGCAAAATATCCGATTCGATAATAGGTTCAGACTGGATATCAGAATGCCCGTAGAGATGCTGAATTGCAGCATCATTCCCCTCATTTTTCAGCCCATTGTTGAAAATAGCATTAATCATGGATTTGAGGACTACAGCCGGATAATCAATATCGAGATTGAAGGCATCTGGACGGACGAAGGAGAAATGCTCATTCGGTTAATGGATGATGCAGCCGGTATTTCATTGGAGAAACAAGAAGAGCTGCGTGCCTTGTTGGAGTATGCTGAATCGGACAAATATAAATTAGGTGGAGCTGATGAATCGGAGGGTAACGGGATAGGCCTCAAAAATATAGCTGAGCGTATTAAACTCCATTATGGCGCTGATTATTATTTAACGATTCGCCAGAGACTTGATCGGGGAACGATCGTCGAAATATTAATTCCTAAACGGTAGGATATTGTTCGGCAGCAAAATAGAAGGAGAGGGGTTTTGGCATGAAGCTGGTGTTGGTTGATGACGAGAAAGGCATTGTGGATGGCATCAAACTCTTAATAAACCGGTATATCCCGGAATGTGAAGTGGTCGGCGTAGCCTATAATGGCTTGGAAGGAGGAAGCTTAATTCAGAAATTGCAGCCGGACATTGTAATTACGGATATTCGGATGCCTCAAGTTAGCGGCCTCGACATGATTAAGCTGCTGAAAGACAAGGGCAGCCAGACTACATTTATTCTCTTAAGCGGATATGCTGAATTTGAATATGCACGGAGAGGTATGCAATTAGGCGTACAAGCCTATATCAATAAACCGGTCGAGGAAGAGGAGCTTCAAAGCTGCGTTCATCAAGCCATGAAAGCGATTCGTGCAGATCGGTCTAAGCGGCAGGAAGTAGCTGACTTGAAGCAGGAGGTCCATCATCTTATTCAAGAGAACGCTCTGCGGGATATCCTAGATGTCGGCAGCGATAATACGGAGCTTATGGAAGAGTGGCTTGAAATGGCGCAAATCCCGACAAAGGGAAACGGGTTCGTGGGGTTTGTACTTGAATTTGATCGTAAATTCGATGCTCTAAAGGAAGTCGGTCTACAGCAGGTGCTCTGTCAAATAGATCTGGCTCTTGAGCAGTATGACGGAGTGTATCGGTTTCGTTATACAGGCGCGCAGGTTGCCGTGGTAGTTGCTCACGGAGGGCCTATCCGCTATACGGAGCTGCTTCGTGCGGTGCAGCGTCTCCAAGAGGAAGTAAACCTAAAGCTGGGGCTTTTTATGACCATCGGTGTTGGAACGATTCAGGAAAGGGCCGCTGGCATCAGCCAGTCTTTTGAAGAAGCCCGCTATGCGCTAAGCTATAAAGTCGTCAAGGGAGCGAACACGGTAATATCATTCACTGATATTACAAATCTGTCAGGAAGGATTCAATCTGTTCCAGAAGAGAGCATCGCCAAGCTGGAAGCGGCCCTTGAGAACATGGATGAAAAGGAATGTGTAAGCATCATACACGATATTTTTCGCTTGATGGATTCCGAACCAAGCATGACCCCCGCTGATTTACAGATG
This sequence comes from Paenibacillus sp. JT22N7, assembly GCF_059383875.1. Lineage (NCBI taxonomy): Bacteria > Bacillati > Bacillota > Bacilli > Caryophanales > Paenibacillaceae > Paenibacillus > Paenibacillus sp. JT22N7. Next base: position 335,282 of record NZ_JBXENY010000007.1, on the reverse strand, counting down.
CATTGTGTGAACATACTGTTAGCGAGCATTCGGAAAATGTCCTTTCAGCAGCTGCAGCAAAATGATTTTTTGGGCCGTCATATTTTGTCATTGGACGGTATATCCCGATTTCGGACCTTAGAATGCTTGGAGGAATGGATGGTTCAAGCCATTAGAAAAATAATCGAGTTCAAGCTGGAGCATAACATACCTAAGAAGAAGGATATTATTGCAGAGGTGAAGGAATATGTATCTGCCCATTATAATGAACCGATTACACTTGCGGATTTGTCTGCGCGTTTTTTTATCAGCCCTTATTATTTAAGCCAGTTTTTCAAACAAAAGACGGGAGAAACCTATGTAAGCTTTTTGAGCCGAATTCGCATCGGTAAAGCAAAGGAGCTTCTTGAAAGAACCGATTTAAAGGTGTACGAAATTTGCCAAAGGGTAGGTTACTCGGATACGCAGCATTTTGCACGGCTTTTTGAAAAACTAACGGGCTGCAAACCAAGCGAATATCGCAAGCGGCTGCCAAGCAGCTAGCCTTATTTAGCCACTCCCTGAAGGAGTGGTTTTCTATTTTCCTTAAAAATGCCCTTGTTTATCCTTAAAAATGCCCAATTGAGAGACACAACCCCTAGTTGTATATTATTCATGTAAGCGAATACAACAACGAGATATTGGGGGTGATCAGTTGAAAGAAGTTGCATTTTATCGAATGAAGGTGTATTGGCCGTTGTATGTGATGGCGATTCCGGGAATCGTTTTTCTCATTATATTTAAATATATTCCACTGGCTGGTGCTGTAATCGCCTTCAAGGACTATTCGGTGTTTCAAGGGCTGATTGATAGTCCTTGGGTAGGCTTCAAGCACTTTGAGACTTTGCTGGAGCATCCTGACTTTGCCCGAGTGTTCGGAAACACGCTGATATTAGGTTTTCTCAAGCTCACACTGGTTTTCCCGGTGCCGGTTCTTCTGGCGCTGATGATCAATGAAATTCGAAAATCGGCGCTCAAGAAAGGAATACAGACCGCTTTGTATATTCCGCATTTTTTATCTTGGGTTATCGTTGCCGGTATCGTTTTCGATTTTTTTTCATTAAGCGGATTGTTTAACATCGTTATCGGCTGGTTCGGCTTTGAACCTCTGCTGGCGATGCAGGAAAGCGAATACTTCCGGCCCATTTACGTGCTTTCATCCATCTGGAGGGATGCTGGCTGGGGAACCGTTGTGTATATAGCGGCGATCAGTGCGATTGACCCTCAACTGTACGAATCCGCGATGATGGATGGGGCGTCCAAATTCCGACAAATTCGCCATATCACCTTCCCGCTGCTGCTGCCTACCGTACTGGTACTGTTCCTGCTTGAAATCGGCAACTTTTTGGATCTTGGCTTTGATCAAGTCTATAATCTAATCACCCCGATGACCTACAACGTAGGAGATATTCTGGATACGTACGTGTTCCGGACCGGCATTCAGCAAGCGCAGTACAGCTTCGCTACGGCGGTTGGATTATTCCAGTCGATTATTGGACTGATACTGGTGTATATATTCAATCGAATGTCGAAGAAAGTATCGGATGGGGGGCTCTGGTAGACATGTTCGAATCGAGAAGCGAAAAAATATTTGTATCAGGCATTACGATCGTTCTCATCCTCCTGTCCGTCATAGCTCTCATCCCGCTGTTGTCTGTCATATCTACCTCGCTTAGCTCCAAAAACGCTGTGGATATGAATTTGGTCACCTTATGGCCGAAGCAGTTTACCTTCGACTCGTGGAGTTATATTATCGATCGTCCTGACTTATGGAAATCGTTTTTTCTAACTCTGGTCACGACGTTGATTGGAACGGTTTTGGCGCTGCTGATGACCGCGCTGCTTGCTTACCCGCTTTCGAAGTCGGAGTTCCGCTGGGGGCCCGTAATCATGATCAGCGTCGTAATCGCCATGATCTTCAAAGCCCCTATCGTACCTTACTTCCTGACGATTCGCGGCATAGGACTTTATGATAATCCGTTGGTGCTCATCATACCGCATATTCTGAATCCTTTTAATTTGATTATCATGAGAACGTTTTTTAAACAATTTTCGAAGGAGCTGGAGGAAGCGGCCTTGCTTGAAGGCTGTGGATATTTCCGGATGCTGTTTCAATTGGTGCTTCCACTGTCCAAAGCAGTCCTTGCGACACTGGCTTTGTTCTACGGCGTGGTGTTGTGGAATCAGTTCCAGCATCCGCTCCTTTTCCTGCAAAATACCGACTGGTTTCCGCTGCAAATCAAGATTCGGCAGTTTATTACAGACGATAACGTCATTATGGCGGGCGCTGCATCAACGGTTGATCTGAACTACAACGAGCGAACCTTAAGAGCGGCCACGGTTATCTTCGCTATCCTTCCGATCATTATGGTGTATCCTTTCTTACAGAAGTATTTTGTTAAAGGGGCAATGATCGGTTCGGTAAAAGGCTAGTCATCCTTTTAGGTTTTTAGGCGAACAGCCTTAAACATATTACGGAAAGATATGGGGGAAAACAAATGAACGTTAAAAAAATGGGATTAACGATAGCGGCGGGAATTTTGGCTGTTACGGTTATAAACGGCTGCGGCGGCAACACGAACACTTCGAATGATGCTGCCCAGAGTCAAACGAGCAGTACAGATGGGGTAGTCGATATTGAAGTATGGGGCACCAACATCGGTTACAAGCCGATCACCAAAGGCAGCCAGCTGTATGAATTTTATAAGGAAAAGCTTGGCGTAGGCGTCATCCATCCTTATGTGGAATGGAACGGTGGAACGAATTACCTGAATCAGCTGAACTTGAAGATTGCGGCGAACGAAATGCCAGATTTGTTTACTCCCCAACAGGGCATGGAAGACAGCTTGGCCAAAAATGGCGCAATTGCCGACCTGACAGAGCTATTGCCGAAATATGCCCCGAATCTTTGGGAAACGATACCTACTGAAATGTGGGATGTTGTCAAGGCTAATGATCCAACCGGTCAGGGGAAAATCTATTACATCCCTGGCTCGGTCGACTACGGAAGATATGCGGGGATGATTCGTCAGGATTGGCTCGACAAGCTGAACCTGCCGATGCCAACAACGCAAGACGAGTACGTCAAAGTACTTGAGGCGTTCCGGGATCAGGACCCTAACGGCAACGGTCAGAAGGATGAGATTCCAACTGGCGGCCGTCAAGATGCTCGCTGGATGGACCACTTGTTCGCGATGTACGGTGTGGCCATGTTTGAAGGGTTCCCGGAGTGGGATCTGTACGATGGCGAGCTTACTTATTCAGCCGTAACACCGAATATGAAAGCCGCTTTAGAGTTCATCGCCAAGCTGTATAAGGACGGCTTATTGGATAAGGAGACGCTTCTGAACGACAAGGCAAAGTGGGATGGGAAAATTACGTCCAATAAGGCCGGGAACTACTTCCACTGGGTGGAGCAGCTCAATCTCAATTTGGAAAACCTGCAAAAAAATACGGGTGTGAAAGCAGAATTTTCCGTGCTCCCTGTACCTAAAGTTGAAGGTTATGAGGGCTTTTACACCGGGAAAAGATTTGCTCCCCCGCAATGGGTCGTGAAGAACAATAAAGATGAAGAGAAACTAATGGCTACCTTAAAGCTGCTGAACAATATGTATGACAAAAATAATTTTAAAGCGCTATACCTCGGTGTGGAAGGCATGCACTATACAATGAAGGATGGCAAAGCCGTCAAGCTTCCGGACGATAAGAGTACGCAGGAAAATCTAGTTCTTAATCCATATTCAAGCTCGTCGACACTTGACTTTACCATTGATCTTTTTGAAAGCACCGCATCGGAAGAGAGTAAGTGGATCGTCGATCAGGTGACTAGCAATATGCAGGAAGCTCAAAAATATGCCAAGGTCATCGCCGGCGATGGTATGTCTGCCAGTGTATACGAGGGCTATCCGGATATTAACAATCGGACGCTGTTCGTGGAATATGCAGCCAAAATTATACTTGGACAATACCCAATCAGCAAATTCGATGAATTCGTAGACAAGTGGAATAAGTCGGGTGGAGAAGAAGTGACGAAGCGTGCCAGAGACTGGTATGCCAAAGTAAAGTAGTAATCCAGTAAAAAATTAATCCACTAAAGATAAAGGATTTGAATCAGGAGGGAGGCTAGGATGAGCAATCTTTTGAAGGAAGTGCTTGAAGGTCGAGAACATAATTATATCCTTCCCTTTCTCTGGCAGCATGGCGAGGAGGAGCAAGCGATTCGCGAAGAGATGGCACGTATTCATGAGGCTGGAATCGGTGCTGTTTGTGTAGAGGCACGGCCTCATCCGGATTTCCTTGGGCCGAAGTGGTGGGCGGACATGGACATCATTATGGATGAAGCTCGAAAGCGCGACATGAAGGTGTGGATGCTGGATGACGACCATTTTCCAACCGGACATGCGGCAGGCAAAGTGAAGGAGGCTCCAGAGGAGCTTCATCGCAAGTTCCTGGGTGAACGTTATATCGATACCATCGGTCCTGCCAAAGGCACCTCTCTGCTGCTGGATACATTACTGCTGAGCGGACTTCGGCCCACCATTTCGCAGAGCCAATACGCGACTGGCAAAAACAAGCTCACCTCAGTAGTCGCTGTTCGTCGAGCATCAACCAATGAAACGTTAACCAGTGAATGCATAGACTTAACTGAGCTAGTGCATGACGGCATTCTATATTGGGATATTCCTGAAGGCTATTGGCGGGTATTCATCGTTTCAGAAAACAAGGATGGCGGCAGCAAGGCGCAGGAGGATTATCTAAACCCGCTCGTTCGGAATTCGGTTCGTATTTTGCTTGATACGGTTTATGAGGCTTTTTACAATAGGTATCACGCAGATTTTGGAAATACATTTGCTGGATTTTTTTCAGATGAACCCGGGTTCTACAACGATAAGACGACCTTTGATTTCAATTCGAAGCTGGGAAAACAAGGCGTATCACTGCCTTGGAGCGATGAAATGCCGGCCCTGCTTGAACAGGCGTTGGGGGAGGATTACCGTAAGCTGCTGCATCTCCTCTGGCATGAGGCGGGGGAAAAGTCGAGCATGGTTCGGTATGCATATATGAATATCGTCAGCAAGCTTTACGGGGAAAGCTTCTGCAGCCAGATCGGAGAGTGGTGCAGAGCCCACGGGGTAGAATACATTGGACATGTGCTGGAAGATAACAACGTTCATGCAAGGCTTGGCTCCGGCGCAGGCCACTTCTTCCGCTCGCTTTGGGGACAGGACATGTCGGGTATCGATGTGGTGCTGTGGCAGATCGTTCCAGGCTTCGATGAAATGTCTTTTCGCTGGCCGGCAGGGGAGACAGACAGTGAATTTTTCCACTATGGCCTTGCAAAGCTAGGTGTGTCGCTGGGGCATATCGATCCGAACAAAAAGGGCCGGACGATGTGCGAATTGTATGGAGCCTATGGATGGGCAGAAGGGCTAAAGCTGATGAAATGGCTCACTGACCATATGCTCGTTCGTGGCGTCAATTATTTTGTTCCACATGCATTCAGTCAAAAAACGTTTCCGGATCCAGATTGCCCGCCGCATCTGTATGCAGGTGGGAAAAATCCGCAATACCGCTATTATAAGCATCTGAATCATTATATGAATCGGATGAGTCACCTGATTTCAGGCGGGCGGCATGTGGCGACCGCAGCAGTCGTTTATCATGCTGAGGCCGAATGGTCGGGGGAGGCGATGTATTTTCATAAGCCAGTCAAGCAATTGATGCAAAATCAGATCGACTGTGATGTTGTTCCCGTTGATATTCTTGTGGAGGCGGCGAGTGTAAAGGATAGCAGGCTGCTGATTAATCAGGAAGATTATCGTTGCCTCATCGTTCCTTATGCAGAGGCGCTGCCAGCGGCAATACTCCGGTGTTTGGTCCAGTTCGCCGATCAAGGTGTTGCCATCCGCTTTATTGATGACTGGCCTGCACGCTCGAGCGAAGGCAGTGACGTATCTGCCGAGCTAACCGGTCTTGCTCATCATCGGAACGTAAAGCTTGTCGCATTAGACCAACTAGCCCAACAATTAATGGCTGATGGGTATTACGATATGAAAGCTGCTAGTTACGAGCCATATCTACGGAATTATCATTATGTTCATGAAAATTTGGCTGTATTCATGTTTTTTAACGAGCACCCGCATCAACGCATTTTTACGGAAGTTGTGTTGCCTGTCCAAGGCGAAATATATGCCTATGATGCTTTTCTGAATCGGTTGACCAAATGCAAGGCAAACAGGGAGACTGGAGCGGTGCAGCTGGAGCTTCATCCCTATGAATCGATTGTTCTTCTCCATGGGGCTGATCTTGGAGACTTCACCGTGCTTCCAGAGCAGCGGACCGTAACAGGAATGGATATAGCAGGTGAATGGACGATTTCCACCGCTGATGCTGAGCACTATCCTTCGTTCAATGAATGGGGGAGAATGACGGCTTTAACAAACATGAGCAAGCCAGATTATTTACCGCGATTTTCCGGCACCTTTCGTTATGAAACGGAGTTTGAATGTACGCAGCATTGGAATCAAGCCTTATTAAATCTTGGGGAAGTCTATGAAACGGCAGAAGTATGGGTAAACGAAGAGCAAGCTGGCGTGCGTATATGTCCACCCTACCAGCTAGAAATCGGCGGTCTGCTGAAAAAAGGAAAAAATAAGCTTGTCATTGAAGTTACGAATACGCTCGTGAAGGACCAGCGCGACTACTTGTCGGCTTTCTCGCAGCAGGAACCGAGCGGGCTCATTGGGCCTGTACGGGTGGATGTGTCAGAAGATTAACTTATTTAATGAAGGAATCCATATTTTTGCAGCAGGAGTCGCCTGGCATAACAGGCGGCTTCTGCTTTTTTGTCGCGAATAAATCAATTTTGAACCGGGGTCCCTTTTCATTGGTTTTGAGATTCATAAAGTATGGATTCAGCAATCGTTATGCCGGTACGGTGTTAACTTAATTTAGTGTATATGCTCAGGGTGACACTAACCTTTAACACAGTACCTGTACTAAAAGTGCGTACTTACATATTTATAGTGCAATCTTTATACTCAGAGCATGAAATAAATAATTTCTATACGCCTGGAAATATTGAAATTAAGAAAGAGGGATAATTTTATGTCAAATGTCTGGAAAATTTATTTATTAGCTGCTGTTAGCTTTTTGGTTGGAACATCCGAGTATATCATAGCAGGGATTCTCGACACAGTTGCAAGAGACGTTAATGTCTCCGTCGCTGCTGCTGGTCAGCTCATTACTGTTTTTTCACTCGCCTATGCTTTTGGAACACCTTTCCTTATCGCATTTACAGCACGAATGGAGCAGCGCAAGCTTTTAGTTTATTCACTTGGGGTATTTGTGATTGGAAATATTATCGCCGTGGTTTTACCTGGCTTTGGATTTCTTATAGTCTCACGCGTTATTCTTGCACTAAGCATGGGAGTATTCGTTGTAACCTCCTTTACTGTCGCTACCAAGATGACTCCACCTGATAAACAAGGAAGTGCAATTGCAACGCTCCTTATGGGCTTTAGCACCTCGTTGATTATCGGTGTTCCGCTAGGCAGAGTTATTGCTTCCGTTTATGATTGGAGATTAATCTTCGGGGGAATCGGTGCACTTAGTATTCTTGCGATGATCGTTATACTCTTAGTCATCCCACGCTCAAATGGCGATGAATCGGTTCCCTTGCGCAAACAGCTTGCTTTAATTAAGCAACCGAAAATAATGGCAGCCCTAATGATCACTTTCTTATGGATTTCTGGTTATTCTATTGTCTACACCTACATTTCTCCCTTCCTGCTGTCGGTTACAGGGATGAACAGTAAAACAGTCATCATTGCTTTATTCGCTTTCGGGATTGCCAGCTTATTCGGCTCAAAGTTTGGCGGCTATAGTACAGATAAATGGGGATTCCCTCGTACTTTATTTGTCAGTATGGTACTGCATGCAGTAGCCTTAGTTCTACTGTCATTATCAGGCCAATGGCCTGCTATCGCTTTCCTTGTACTCATATTTTGGGCTCTCTCCGCTTGGTCAACAAGTCCAACTCAGCAATATCACTTAATGACGCTTGCTCCGGCTGCTTCAGGCATTATGGTGAGTATGAATACTTCCGTTTTACAGCTTGCTATGGGTGCTGGTGCAGGAATTGGAGGCGTTGTCGTGGAACAAGCTTCCTTAGCTTTGATTAGTTGGATTGGAGCTGCGGTTATTGCCATCGCTGCAACAACCGTTATGGTATATTTACGAGTAACCCGCTCTAAAACTTCACCAGAACTTAGAAAGATATAGAAAAAAACTAATATCTAAAAGATTGGTGCTTAACCAACTGCAAGACTGCTATAAAAAAGAAGTATTTCCCTGTTCAGGAGATACTTCTTTGTCATATATACAAAACAACTATGCCTACCGCTGTACAGCCTCCAGAGCTGGCGAACTGTTTTTCTCTCCCCACTCGCACATCATATTTAACAATGGAATGAGAGAAAGACCACTTTCAGATAATGAATATTCAACTTTTGGAGGTATTTGGGGATATTCCTTGCGTATGATAAGCCCATCTGCCTCCAGCTCTTTTAACATGATGCTTTGCGTTTTAAAGGAAATGGTACCGATAGATCGTTTCAGCTCATTAAACCGCATTACCTTATTTTCAGACAGCCAATACATAATGATCATTTTATATTTACCGCCTATTAAGGACAACGTGTATCCAAAGCCAGTTTCTTTTAGTTTCACGCCAGTTGGAATATAGGTTTCGCTCACAAGCTACACTCTCCTTTTGGTAAGTATATGATATAAATATGCATACTTAATAATACATCATTATGCAATCTTATTGAAAGGATCATGCTGCTTACCACATGCTGCCCGGCCCTGCTACCAGCCCCTCAAACCCACCCCGTAAATTCCAATATCGACGCCTTTGCTGATTGTGCTTCGGATTTCGCCCCTTTGCGCCATTCTTTTGGAGATGCTCCCATAAGCTTGGAGAAGCAGCGATTGAAGCTGGAAATGGAATGAAAGCCGACCTGCTCGGAGATCGAAAGGATCGAAAAATCTGAGCTCTTCAACAGCTTGCAGGCCTCTTCGATCCGGGTGCTGTTCAGGAAATCAAGAGGAGCGCTGCCCATGATTTCATGGAATTTTCTGCGGAAATGGGTGGTGCTTAAGTGGCATAGATCGGCCAGAAAATCGATGGTAATAGGGGTCATATAGTTTGTCGTGATATATTCCAGTGCTGGAGAGATGACAAAATCCCACTTCAGACCTTGCTCCGTTTCTTGTTCGGCCAGCATTTCATTCGTGGAATGAATTCTAATGAGCTCTATGTAAAGGGATAACAATAAGCCGTAGGCACTTTCCTGATAGTACGGATTTTGCTGCTTCAATTCCTCTACAACCGACGTGGCAAGGGAATAGATTTTGGGATACTGCTCCTTATTTAAAATACAGTGCTTTCCCTGGACCCTCCACAGGTTCGGCTCGAAGCTGCTGTAAGCACTCTTAAAGGTTTGCTGAAACAGATCCTCCGGTGAAAAAAAGAGATAGGACCATAGACTAGCTTCATTAGGCGAGCTATACGTGGTGTGGGGAAGATATCTGGGAAGGAAGGTCACATCGCCTGCCTTGAAAGGTACCGTTTCTCCTTTGATCTCCATGCTGCCGCTATCCGAATGGCAAATACCGATCTCCAAGTGGTTATGGAAATGAAGATGCTCGCTTTTGATATCCGAAATTCGCCAGCGTTCCCCGCTTAACAGCAGAACAGGGAAGTTGATCGGCAAGCTGTAGTGGCGGTATTCGATGACGGGCTTCTTTTTTCTAGGCATATTCCACACTCTCGTTCCCATTACGTTAATTTGAGTTGATTATAGGTGAAAGCACTGCCGAATTCAATGAGCGCACAAAAATAAATGATCGAAATTGCACATTTTTTCTACGAATATGCTTAGATGTAGACTATTTTAATGCTTACAATAGAGATTATAAAGCGTTTACAATAACTCGGATGGCTCTCAGGCGCCTTTGGGAGACATGTGCGAAGGAGAGGGGTATTTAATATGCTTCAAATTACTTATGACAGGGAAGAGATTTTAAGCGTTATAGACAAAGTTACGAGAAAAACACTAGCTATGGATTTAACATGGGACTGGCCTTGCGGAGTAGCTTATTATGGTGTATCCAGAGCTTACCAGGCAACAGGAAATAAAGAGTATTTGGATGCGCTTATCAGTTGGGCGGATGAATATATTGAGCTGGGCTTGCCGAGCTGGACGGTCAACACCTGTGCGATGGGCCATGTGCTGATTACGTTGTATGAAGAAACCGGCAACCAGAAATATTGGGATATTGTGATGAGCAAGGTGGATTATCTCCAAAATAGTGCGCTGCGGTTCGGAGATCATGTGCTGCAGCATACGGTGTCCGTGTCCAACGATTTTCCGGAGCAGGCTTGGGCGGACACGCTGTTTATGGCGGCATTTTTCCTGCTGCGGGTAGGCAGCAAGCTGCAAGATCAGGCGATGATTCAGGATGCCCTGAATCAATATTACTGGCATATTAAATACCTGCAAAACCCTAGCACCGGCCTCTGGTACCATGGCTACAATAATGTGAAGCAGGATCATATGTCTGGGTTCTACTGGGCGAGAGCAAATGCCTGGGGTGCTTATACGATGTCGCAGGTTAAGCCGCTGCTAAAGGAATGGTATTTGTATCCGCAGTGTATGGACGTGGAGTGCTCGCTCCGGGATCAGTTGGCCGCACTGAAGCTAGTGCAGACGGAGAACGGCTTGTGGCGGACCTTGCTCGATGACGTGGAATCCTATGAGGAGGTATCTGCGTCCAGCGGAATTGCGGCGGCGATGATCAATAACGGCAACCCGCTGCACACCAAATATGTGCAGAAGGCCCTCAAAGGCATCATGGAAAACATTAGTGAGGATGGACGGGTACTTTCTGTATCTGGCGGAACGGCAGTCATGAAGGACCGGGAAGGGTACCGCAATATTCCAAAAGACTGGATTCAGGGCTGGGGACAAGGCTTAGCACTCGCTTTTCTATCCGATATGCTTAAATAGGAGGGAATCCATTTGTCTAAACAAACGACGGGAGCCTTTACCCTGCCGGGTGAAGCTGGTTATGAGGCACTGACGCTGGAATTAGCGGAGCGCTGGGGCGCCGATGTCATCCGTGACAGTGACGGCACGAAGTTGTCAGATGAGATTATTAACGCAGGCTACGGTATCTATTCTACAATCTGTATCGTTAGAGACCATAATGAGTGGGCATCGCAGAATTTAGATAAGCTGCAGCAGTGTTTTTTAATTACGAATCCGAAGGTAGCGGTGCAGGATTATTTATCCGTTTATTTGATGGAGGACTTTTTCGCTGAGCAGTTCAGAGTCAATGATTCCAAAGAGGCGTTTAAATATTGGCAAATTGTTGACCGGACGACCGGGGAAGAGGTTCCGAGAGAGCAGTGGAATTATGACCGCGAATCGGGGAATGTGGTGCTTACCGGAATTGTGCCTTGGCATAAATACACGGTCAGCTTCATGGCCTACCGGATCTGGGAAGAGATCTCCATGTACAATCACACCACGAATAACTGGGACAAAGAGCATCTAATGCAGATTGATCCAATGTATCTGGAAACGCAGCAGTATATGCTCGACTGGACGGAAAACTGGTGCGCCCAGCATAAGGAAACAACGGTAGTCCGGTTTACCTCCTTATTTTATAATTTTGCCTGGATCTGGGGCAGCAGCGAGCGCAATCGCCATCTGTTCTCGGATTGGGGCTCCTATGATTTCACGGTGAGTGCCAAAGCGCTTGATCTGTTCGCCAAAAAGTATGGCTATTCGCTGACGGCCGAGGATTTTGTAAATGGCGGCAAATACCGCGTCAGTCATATTCCGGCGGAGCAGCGCAAGCTCGACTGGATGGCATTTATTAATGATTTTGTCATTGGCTTCAGCAAACAGCTGATTGATATTGTGCATAAGCATGGCAAGCTGGCTTACGTCTTCTATGATGACAGCTGGGTGGGCATGGAGCCATATAATGATCGTTTTCCGGAGTTTGGCTTCGACGGCATGATCAAATGCGTATTCTCGGGTTATGAAGCACGAATGTGTTCAGGGGTAAAAGTGGACACGCATGAAATCCGGCTGCATCCTTATTTATTCCCGGTCGGATTAGGCGGACTGCCTACCTTTATGGAGGGCGGCGATCCTACGCTGGATGCCAAGAAGTACTGGATCAATATCCGTCGCGCCCTGCTAAGAGAGCCAATTGATCGGATCGGATTGGGCGGATATTTGCATTTGGTGGAGCCTTACCCGGAATTCTGCGATTATATTGAGAAGATTGCCAATGAATTCAGGGAGATCAAAGAGCTGCACCAGCAAGGCAAGCCGTATCAGATCAAGACGAAGGTTGCGATTTTGCACAGCTGGGGCAAGCTCCGATCGTGGACCTTGTCCGGCCATTTCCATGAGACCTACATGCATGATCTGATTCATATCAATGAGGCGTTATCTGGCTTGCCGGTTGAGGTCGGATTCATCGATTTTGAGGATATCCGTCAGGGAAAACTACAGGACTATGATGTGGTGATTAATGCCGGCTCGGCCGGTTCAGCATGGAGCGGCGGAACGCACTGGAACGACAGCAAATGCGTGGACATGCTGACCAAATGGGTGTATGAGGGTGGTACGTTTATCGGGATTAACCAGCCTTCGGCGGTAGAAGGGTATGACAGCTTTTTCAGAATGGCCCATATTCTCGGTCTGGATGAGGATACCGGCGCCAGAGTCGTTCATGGCAAATGGACTTACGAGGCTCGTGACGAGCACGGACTGGTGCCTGTTGGGGCTAGCATTGCAGCTAAGAAGGGCATCTATCTTACCGACGGGTCAGCTGCGGTTGCGCATGAAACGGACGGACAAATCACGCTGTCTACGCATGCTTTTGGCAAAGGCAAGGGAATCTACCTTCCTTCGTTCGAATTCAGCTTGGAAAATACCCGATTGCTGCTGAACCTGATCCGCTATGCCGGCAATGAGCTGAATGAAACGAAATACATGACGGATAACTTATATACGGAGTGTGCATATTATCCGGAAAGTAAATTACTCGTTGTAATTAACAACAGCGATCAGCTTCAAAGCACGACAATTGATACGGAATATGGACAACAGACGCTTGAATTAGCTCCATATGACACGACGATCATGACGATTGGCGGTTTATAAACATAGAATATTAATTAATGAATCCGCAAGGTTGTCAAAGGTTATCAAATGCAGAAAGCCGCTCTCTAATGGAGCGGCTTTCTGCTTCCTATACACGTCTCATGAGCAGCACGACTGTAATGCGGGCAAGAGGGAAACGAATTAATCAATCTCTAGCCATGCTTCGAAAAAATTACGCAGTTCTTGTCCTTCTTCCTTGGTTGAAACAAGATATTTGCAAATAATCTGACCTGGCTTGTACCCCAAACGTTGTGAAGTGCTCCAAAATTCCTCTGCATTCATTTGTTTGTCGCGGTTCATCCAGAGCAATCCATGCAAATAATTTCTTTCTTCATCGTCACCTTCGCGTATAATATTTTTTACCTCCGAATCTACAAACATGCCGCAGACCATCGAATCATTAAAAGGACCAGCAAGTATATCTGCCGATAGACCAGGGTCATCCAAATACAACTGCACCATTTCTTTATCCTGAAAATTAAAAGAACGGACTGGTGATAGCTTGGCTTTTATTACGCGTAGTGGTTGATCTTGCATATGCTGGTATTTTTCGAGCTTTTTTTCTCTTGCTTCGATTCGTTCGGTCACTTGCTGCAAATAGGCGATTTTCTGTTCCAATTCAGTCTTTGTTTCTCTCAATAATAAGTTTAAATCATCGGCACTCTTGGTGTTGATGATTTTGATTGTTGATAAGGGGAGCTCAAGACTTCTAAAAAAAATAATATCACAAATATCGAGCATCGTTTGGTATGAAAAATTCCGGTAGTTGTTATCGTCATTGCGTTCAAAGCGAATCAGGCCCTCTTTATCCCAAAACCTCAAAGTTGATGTAGGCACACCGAGAGCTTCCGAAACATCGCTGATCTTTATTAATGGTTCCATGTATTATTTCCTTTACTTAAGTTATTGACTTTAAAGTTGCTTTAAAGTTTATAATTTTTGATTGTAGCATATTAGAAAGGCGAATAGAACTAAACTTTCATATGCGCATTTACTTAGAGAACTTGTAAAGCATCGATAAAGAGGAAACACAGGGGGAGAGCAACGATGGTTACGTTACTGCTAATTATTATTTATCTCGCATTTATAGGTCTTGGATTGCCAGATGCCTTGCTAGGCAGTGCTTGGTCAGTTATGAAACTCGATATTGGCGCCAGAACAGAAATGGCAGGTTATATATCGTTAGTGATCTCATTTTGTACGGTTATATCCAGTTTATTTGCAAGCAGATTGTTGCATAGATTTGGCACAGGTAAGGTAACTTTATTCAGCATCCTATCAACAACGATCGCCTTATTTGGATTTTCTTTATCAAACGAGTTTTTATTCTTTATATTCCTTGCAATTCCTTTGGGCTTAGGCGCCGGTTCTGTAGATGCAGCATTAAGTAACTATGTAGCGCTGCATTTCAAAGCCAAGCATATGAGCTGGCTGCATTGCTTCTGGGGAGTTGGAGCCATGTCGGGACCTATTGTTATGTCATTTTCGCTTGATAATGGAGGTGACTGGCGTGCAGGATACGTTACGATAGCGATATTACTTACTGTTATAGTGGTAATATTATTGGCATCGCTGTCTTTGTGGAGAATATTGGATAATAAAAAGCTAGGAAATGACGACGAAAAGAAAGCAGTCAGTAACAGAGAGGCTTTGCGAATCCGTGGTGTTAAAATGTCCATGGTTTCGATGCTTTGTTACAATGGCTCGGAAACAGCCGCAGGTCTATGGATGGCGTCCTTTTTTATAGCTAGTAAAGGGATTTCTCCTGGGAAAGCAGCGGCCCTGTCCTCCTTATTTTATATTGGCATCATAATAGGACGTATCTTTTCAGGATTTCTCTCGACTTATGTATCAAGTAAAAGCCTTATAAGATATGGTGGATTAGTTGGCTGTGTGGGACTGCTGGTTCTTATTTTACCGGTTCCATACGGGGTTGCTGCAGGAGCTTTGTTTGTAGTAGGGCTAGGTGGCGCACCCATCTATCCTAGTATTGTTCATGCAACACCGGAACGATTTGGGGAAAAAGCTTCTCCGAGTGTAATTGGACTTGAAATGGCAAGCGCTTATACGGGTTCAACTCTGATTCCATTATTAATGGGGATTATTGCAAGCCAATTCGGTATGTTCATGGTACCCATTATTTTGCTGATCCTGTTTAGTATTATGTTTGCATCTTCAGAAATGGTTAATAGAGTTCACAAGCATAAGCTTGTATAACGCAGTACTAATTCAGCAAATATCATCATCCTACATAGTTTTCTTTAAAATTCATGGCTGATCTGGCCTCAAGTTCATCCCTCTGCTTGTTCCTTCTCTTATCTGCGCATGATATCATCATTATTATTCGTAGTTTTGGAATCGAGCAAGCAGGGGGGCAAGGAATCAATGTGGGGTATAAAGCAATTCGTGCAGCAGCGCAAGTTGTTGTTAAAAATGATCTTCTCTTATTTAATCGTCAGTTTTATATTAATCGGTATTTTTTCATTTCTTGTCGTCGATAAAGTGACCGGGAATTTGACCGATGATATTTTCGACTCGGTGGAGACGATGAACAATCAATCCTTTAATACGGCGAATGTGCTGCTTTCATCGACCTATCATTATTTTTCATCCGTCTATATTGGCAATGAGCATATCATTAACGGGTTGTACGGGGAACAATTCTCCGTTTTGGATACGTACCGAATTAATCAATATTTAATTGATTTAAAGGCAGCCAACCCCTTAATTGAATCGATATATATTTATAATTTTGAAAATGATGCCGTTTTCTCATCGGAGACGATGCTGCAAACCGTAGACGATTTTTATGATCAAGATATGACCCAAATTATTAAAAATACGAATACGTCCAAGCTGGGCATTTTTATACCGCGCCATTTGGTCGCCTTAAAATCGGATCTGAAAATAGATAAAAACCTGATCTCGCTCGTTTATTCCAAATATGCGACCAAAGAAATCGTGGACAGTACGTTTGTTGTAAATCTGGACCAGCAGACGCTGCAAAATCTAGTCACCAAGGGCATCGGCAATGAATCCCTTCAATCGATGATCATTAACGAGGAAGGAACCGTTATCTCTCATTCTGATTCCAGCCTGATCAACCAAAATTGGGGGAGCGAGGCGCATATTAAGAAAGTGATTCAATCGAAATTCGACAAAGGCGAATTGAGGGAAGAGATTGATGGCAAAAGCTATCTGATTTCATATATGAAAGCGGATTCTTTGGGCTGGAGCTTCATTGGCATGGCGGAAATAAACAGCCTGCTCACAAAGGTAGATAAATTAAAGCAATTTATTGTATGGCTGACCTTTATTTTTATCGCGATTGCGGCGCTGACGGTGCTGTTCTCTATTCGCTTAATCTACACCCCGATACATCGGCTGATTAAACGAGTGGGCTCCTCTCTCGGAGAGCTGCGTGATGGCGCACAGCTTAATGAATATGAGTTTTTAACAAAATCCTTTCAGCATTTGGAAAGCAAAGTGAGCGATTTGCAGCATAATATTTCGGGTTATAAGCCTGCGAGAAGGAAGGAGCTGCTGACCTTTGTCGTGAAAGGCGGGTACGTTCCGCATGTGCATGACAAGCAGCTTTCAGAGCTGGGCATTCGTTTTAAAGGTGACCGGTTTCAGGTGTGCATGCTGCGCTTGGATGGTTTCGAGCAGCATTTTGGACGGATGGATTTAATGGATGTGTCCTTAATTAAGTATGCTGCGGCGAATATTGCCGAGGAAATTATTGCAGGCCAGCTTCAAGCAGCTGTGTTTGACGATCAGGATGATGGCATCGTTATGCTGCTGCATTGGTCATCCGAGAGCGAGATTACGCAGCATGCTATTTTGAAAATGATTCAGGATGTGCAGGCTAGCATTTCCTCTTATTTGAAAATCAGTGTGACGGCTGCGGTAGGCAGCGTCGTTCATACGATAGAAGAAATTCCGCATTCCTGGAATTTGACCTATCATGCGTCCCGTTATCGTTTGATTTACGGCCATCATGCTTTCATCACGTCTGAAGCTATTCGCGCTAATGAGCAGCAGGAGCATGAATACCCTGTCGCGTTCGAGAAAGCGATAACGGACAGTCTGAAGATGGGGGAGCGGGAGAAGCTCCAGCAGGCGATTGGCGATTTTTTTCATGAATTAAAGGGCTATCCGTACGATGAAATTATGTTTTTCCTGTCCCAGCTATGCGGAAGCATGATCCGAATTTTCAAAGGCATGCTGAACGAAGAGGATTTAATGTACAATGGCATCTCTGCCCTGCCGGAGAAAATAAGAAAGCAGGAAACGATTGAACAAATGGAAGTCGAATTTCAGGCGGTATGTGGGCAAATCATGGAGCGGAGAGATCAAAATTCATCGCAGAAAAACGTGAAGGTCGTTTTGATCATTACGGATCTCATTCAGCAGGAATACGCTAATCCGAATTTATCGGTGGAAGGATTGGCGGAGCAAGTGGGCTTATCTACCAATTATGCCCGCAAAATATTTAAAGATCAGACAGGCAAATCCATTACCCAATATTTGACGGATTATCGTTTTGAGAAGGCGAAGCAGCTATTGCTGGAAACGGATCATTTGGCAGGAACGATATGTGAAATGATCGGCTTGACCAGTAAAAATCATTTTTATGCCGCGTTTAAAAAGTATACCGGAAAGTCGCCGATTCATTTTCGCAAGGAATACCAATTAATCGATAAATTGAAGGATATCCAAACGCAAGAAGGCTGATGCAGCCATTGATTTCGCGTGGAATGGGGGGATTAGTCGTGAAGGCAAGTCACTTATCAAATTATAGATTAGCTCTTATACTCGTGTTGGCCTGTCTTCTTCTTGCAGCGGGCTGCCAAGGAAGCTCTGCCAAAAGCCTAAAGAATGCGGCGACAAAGCAAGAAGAGAAAGCGGATGATCCCGTCACCTTAAAGGTGATGTTCTTTGGGAGCGAGCCAGCCGATATGGACAAAATTTTGGCGGAATTTGAGCGTTTAACGAAAGATACCCTCCACATCAAGCTGGACATTTCATGGGATATGGCCGATACCTACAATCAGAAAATGAAATTGAAAATGGCTGCAGGCGAGCAGATTGATATGCTGTTCGATGCTTCGTGGATGAATTTGGAGCAAAACATTGGACAAGGCTACTACCAGCCCTTGGATGATTATTTTCAGAATGAGAAGTACCCTGGCTTGAAGCAGGCGTTCCCGCAAGCGGTTTTGGATGCTAATCGGATCAATGGCCGCCTGTATACGATTCCTTTGATGAGCAATTATGCGGATTTTGGCACGATTTTCATTCGGAAGGATTTGCGGGAGAAATATGGGCTGCCCCAGATTCAAAACATGGAACAGTTCAAAGTGTTTTTGGAAAAGGTTGAGCAAAACAATCCGGAAATCATTCCGTTCGGAATTGGCAATCGCGGATTTTTTGATATGTTTTATAATTTTAACGATAAGCAAACCCGGTTTCGAGCAGTGCCTCATGTGATTTATGGGACGGGCGTTGAATTTAATTTAGTTTTGTCTGACGACGGCAAGCATGTTTTAGGCGCAACAACAATAGGAGATCCAGACGCGGACTACGCCAAGCTGCCTGCGCCGTTTAATCAATCCGATTATTTCTACAGCCACAATGATAAGAGAGTAGAATTCAGCCGTTTCATTCCGAGGGATGTGCTGAGCAATGTAGAGGATCTGGTCGTTACGGGGAAAGCGGCTGCGGGAGAAGGGGCCATAAGCGGCATTTCAAAAATCAAGCAGCGGCTGAAGGCAGCCGTGCCGGAAGCGGATCTAGAGGTTTTTGTTTATAATGATGCGGCTCGCACGATGCAGCCGAAGGCGATAGGAACCTCCTATAAAGCGTGGAATAATATCGTCATCCCGATCTTTTCCAGGCATAAGGAGGAGTCGATGAAATTTATGAATTGGCTGTACGAGAGTGAGGCCAATCATGATCTATTCGAGCTAGGTATTGAAGGGCTGCACTGGAACCAGAAGGGCGACCATATGTATGAGATGACGCCGTATGCGAAGGATTATTTGTTTCCCGCCTACGAATTGACGCTTAACCCGTTATTATCCCGTCTGAATGCTGATCATGACGAGCAGACGCTGCAATATTTGCAATATCAGGCGAGCGAGGATTCTTATTATCGGGTAGCCTTAAGCGGCTTTACCTTTAATCCCGAGCCGGTGAAAATTGAAATCGCGAAAGTGCAGCCGCGCTACGATGCTTTTAATCTCATTACGCAGGCCGGGCTTGAGCCGAACTGGCGAGAAGAGGCAAGCAAGCTGAATGCCGAGCTTCGCAGGCTGGGACTGGAGAAGATCCGGGCAGAGTTTATAAAACAGGTACAGGCATATATCGATAGCGGTGGCCACTAGATAAGGGCTAGCCCACAAAGTCATTTCATGACGGCGGGGGCGGCCCTTTTTTGTGCGTTTTAGGTAGAAAAAGTGAGATTAGATAGTTCATAAATGGTAATAAACATGGTTTTCCCTAGATTGAATTCTAGCCTCGAACAGCCCGAAACGAAATAATAAAGGAGCCAGTTGGAGCTTATATAGTCAACAATCAGATAAAGGAGGTTCAGCATGGAAAATTCCATAGCGCATCAAGACCAAGCATTAAAGCGAATCACACTGAACAAGAAGCCCTCTTTTTTTAAGGAGATTCGAAAAAATCATTTGCTGTATTTGTTAACACTGCCCGGCATTCTGCTGTTGTTTGTCTTTTCCTATTTGCCGATGTTCGGGATTGTCATTGCCTTTCAAAATTACAATCCGGTAAAGGGGATTTTGAAAAGCGAATTCGTTGGCTTTAAAAACTTTCAGTTTTTTCTGGAATCCAGCGATGTGTATCGTGTTGTCTTTAATACGCTGTTTCTAAATTTCCTATTTATCGGCTTCGGCACCCTTGCTTCATTAATCATCGCCATCATCTTCTCGGAGCTGAAAGGAAAATATTTTAAACGGATCGCACAAACGATTGTAACCCTGCCGAACTTTTTGTCCTGGACGGTGGTCGCGACCTTTGCTACCTCATTCCTCTTGTACAAAGAGGGGCTGATTAATCAAATTCTGAGGGATTTTGGTTTAGAAGGCTTGGCCTTCTATAACACAGCTGCGTATTGGCCGCTTATTCTCGTCATCATCAAGCTGTGGCATGCCGCAGGCTTTGGCTCAATCGTGTATTTGGCCACCATATCGGGCATTAATCCGGAAATTTATGAAGCGGCTTCCATGGACGGCGCCACGCGCTGGGGCAAAATCCGCCATATTACGCTGCCGATGGTGAAGCCAACGGTTATGCTGCTGCTGCTGCTTGCTATGGGGAACATTTTCTACGGGGATTTCGGCATGATTTATGCGATCGTAGGAAAAAATGCGCTGCTCTATCCGACAACCGACGTCATCGACACCTATGTGTATCGGGCACTGGTGGATTTGGGCAATGTGAGCATGGCCGCCTCCGTCGGTCTCATTCAATCCATCGTCGGCTTCGTGCTGGTCGTAACGGTAAACCAATTGGCAAGGAAATTTTCGCCTGATTCAGCGCTCTTCTAATAAATCTATCAGTAAAGGTGTGGCGTAGCATGATAAAAGAAAGCGCTGGAGACCGGCTGCTCCTATCGCTCATGTATGTCGGAATTACGGTATTTGCTCTCGTATGCCTTATCCCGTTTATGACCGTCATCAGCGGTTCATTATCCACGGAGGGCTCCATCATTAGAAACGGATTTACGCTGCTTCCTAAGGAATTTTCCCTAGAAGCTTATAAGCTTTTGCTTAAGGACAGCACAATTTATAAATCCTATGGCGTTACGATTTTTGTGACGGTCGTTGGTACCGTATTGGCGATGATTGTCACTTGTGCCCTTGCTTACCCGCTGTCTGTCAAATCGCTCAGATATCGCAATTCGATTAACTTTTATGTCTTTTTTACGATGCTGTTTCATGGTGGTTTGGTAGCTACATACCTGCTCATTTCCAAATATTTAGGGCTTAAGGATACGATCTGGGTGCTGATTATTCCCGCCCTTATTAACCCATGGAATATGTTCCTCATGCGTAATTTCTTCAATTCCATTGATGAATCGATTGGCGAATCGGCCAAAATTGACGGGGCCAATGATGTTTATATTATGTTCCGCATTATGATTCCGATCTCCTTGCCCGCTATTGCGACGATCAGCCTGTTCTACGCGCTCGCCTTTTGGAACAAATGGTTTGAGGCGATGCTTTACATTTCGAATGAAGATTTGTTTCCGCTGCAATATTTGATTAAACGAATTTTGGATAATGCGGCATTTGCCAACAATCTTGCATCAGGCGTAACGGCTCCGGGCTATATTGTCCCTACTTTGACCTCAAGGCTCGCAACGACAGTCGTGACGATCGGCCCGATCATATTCCTCTATCCGTTCTTGCAAAAATATTTTGTAAAAGGGCTGCTCGTTGGCTCAGTCAAAGGCTAATCTCATCGCAGAATGATTTTAGATAGATGCAGATAGATTCAGCAGCACAAAAAAGGGAGGAAAAACAATGAAAGCAAAAATGTTTATGGCGGCAACGCTGGTTATGGTGCTATTTTTAATGGCGGCATGCAGTGGAAACAACGGCAGCACCGGAACTAACGGCAATGCGAGCGGGAAGCCTTCCCCAAGCAGCAGCGAGACGGCAGGTACGAGTAACCCAGATGCGGCAGCACCGGATCCGGTGACCTTGAAGTTCATGCTATTCGGCGATAAGCCTGCGGATTTGGATAAGGTTCTCGCTAAGTTTGAAGAAGTGAGCAAGGATTCGCTTAATACGAAGCTTGAATTTGAATACAACACGCCTCAGGATCATCGGCAAAAAATGCAATTGAAGATGTCGACAGGCGAAGCCGTTGACGTCATGTTTGATGCGGGGTGGATGAATTTGTACAATCATGTCAGCCTCGGCTATTATGCAGAGCTTGATAAATATTTTAACAATGATGAATATCCAGGGCTGAAAGCGGCATTCCCTGCGGAGTTCGTTGAAGCGAACAAAATTAATGGCCATCTTTATACGATTCCGCTTACTTACTACTATACAGATCTTAACGTCATCAGTATCCGCAAAGATATTCGCGAGGAATTGGGACTCGGCCCGATTACAACGTTGGAGGAATTAGAAGTTTATCTTCAGCAGGTTCAAGAAAAGAAGCCGGACTATACGCCACTCGCCTTAGGAGGCCGAGGCTTTCATAAGCTGTTCACGCCATCCGAAAATGGGCGGACCGATATTCGCCTAGCCGCGATTGGAAGCGATTCCTTTACCGGAGGCATTCCATTCAGTGTCGCGCTGTCGGAGGATGGCAAGAAGGTTATCGGCGCCGCAACATTGGGTGATCCGGATTCGGAATTTGCGAGCTTCCCTGCACCGTTCAATACGCATGCTTCGATTTACGGCCACTTCCAGAAGCGGGTGGACTGGAGCAAGTACATTAACAAGGATGCTCTAGCTCCAGCAACGGGTGTTGTCTCAGATAAGGGCGGCGCTGGAGAAGGCACGATTGGCGGCATTTCAAGAGATCGTCAAAAGCTGCAAGAAGCATACGGTACAGGGCTGGATATCGAGCCGTTCGTGTATGAGAGCGACGATGTCCGCAATATGAAGCCAGGCGCTATTCGTACGGATTTCCGCGCGAACAACAGCGTCGTTATTCCGGCAAGCTCCAAAAATATTGATCGCACAATGAAGTTTTTTGATTGGCTGTTCAGCAGCAAGGCCAATCATGATTTATTCGAGCTTGGCATTGAGGGCGAGCATTGGGTAGCCGATGGCGACAATGGCTACAAAACAACGGCAAATACGACGAAATATCAATTCCAGCCGTATGAGCTAACCTGGAATCCGAGCTTATCGAGGCTGAATTCAGATCAGGACCCGGCTACGATGAACTATTTGCAGTATGCGCTTGATAACAAAAACTACTTCCAAATTGCGCTTTCGGGCTTTATCTTCGATTCCAAGCCGGTGGCGACAGAGCTTGCCAAAATCAAGCCGAAATTTGATGAGGTCGAGCAAATTCTCAAGGTAGGATACGAGAAAAACTGGCTGGAAATGGCGCAAAGCTTAAACAAACAAATGCGCGATTCCGGACTAGAAACGGTACGTGCGGAAGTGCTCAAGCAAGTGCAGGCTTATTTGGATGCAGGCGGTAAATAAGTAAAGGGAACAATGTTGCGTATAGCGGCAACATGTTCGATGTAACGGGAAATGCAGCACAAATAACAGCCCCTTCCGTCATTTGGTGACGAAGGGGCTGTTTCCTATTAATCGGACAAAAACGTAATGTTCTTGGCAAATGCATTGATGCGAAAATGGCCCTTAGAAGCATCACTAATCCATTGGTTATTGATGCGGAGGTTAACAAAAGTAATATTTTCGACAGGTCTTTGTTCATCAAAACCGTAAATCCGATTGGGATTGCTATTCTCTCCACTATAGGCGACATTGCGGAACGTAATATTTTCGATACGGTTGCCAGGTACAGGATTATAATCAGCATTGTGCACGACCCGAATGTCAATCAGCTGTCCTTGCTCGAATGGCTCGACGCGGATATTATCGTACAGCACTTGGCGAACAATATTTTTATCTCCTGCATTAATGGCCAGCGCTCCCCAATAATTTTCTTGAGGCTCGTGATGCTCAAGGATGTCCAAATTCATAAAGGTAATATCCTCAATCGTATCTCCGTCATGATGGTGATCGCCATGGGTCCCAATCATTAGCGGGTGAGCGACGTCCGCCCACAGCACTGAATTGCGGACACGCACGCGGCGCGTATTTCCTTTATAATCCCAGCGAGTGCCATAAATAGCGATGCAATCATCGGATGTCCGCAGAAAAACATCATCAATGTCAATATCGGAGCTAGCCATCATATCGATGCCATCTGACCAGCCTCTTGTGCTGAACGATTTGAAGTTGCTAATGCTTATATGAGAGGACTTTCCAATATAAATGCTGTAATGGGGCGGATCGAGCAAAATAAGCCCCTCAACCTGAATCTTTTGCGAGAATACAATACGTACGCCACGGAAAGCCGAATAGCGATGGAAATCGGACAGGTCCAAGATGCCTCTTCCTCTAATGGTTACATTCTCAACATGCTCGCAGACGAGCGAGCCGACAACGATGGCACCCCCGGCAATATAAACTGTTTTGCCTGAAGGAATGCGGAGTATTGTTTCTTCTAAATAATGCATACCGGGAGCGAAATAAATGACATCGGGCGCGTGCCCCGTCTCAGCTGTCGGGGTCTCGGCTAATTTTAAAATATCCTCTGTTCGGTGAATGGCGGGCTTCCCGGCTCTCTCCAGCACGAGCACGCCTGGATCTCCGGGCCTAGGTGCCTCCAGCTCAGGCTTACCGGCAAATAGATGCAAATTGCGGAAGCGCTCGTCATTAACCTCAATTGATAACTTTTCAGGTCGATCCAATGTGAAGCGAATGGAATGGCTGCTATATTCAGTCTGAATGCCTGTCGATAGGGGGCGTACGATGACGCTGCTTATAGGCGTGAAGCAGCAGTCGATTTCTACCTCAACCGTGCCCTCCATATCAAAATAAGCCATGGAAGCTTTGCGAACGTTATGCATATCCACCTTGACTTCGTACACGAACAGCTCTTGCCAGTCGCCTCCAATTTCCCGTACGCGAACGCGATAGTTATCTGAACCAATGGCACCTTCCGGTGCTGGATAAATGATCGTCTGACTCATATGTACCTCCCAAATACGAAATAGTCATTGCCTGTATTCAGGTTAATATAATGGGGCGGCCGCTAACAATTGCATAAGTTAATGATAGCAATGAATTTTAATCATTTTGGGTTTTATTATTTATAGGATGAGTTGAACAGTGGATGGGGATGTTTATATATAAGAGTATGTAAGAGCGCTTGTATGAACAAGCACTCCACAAGCTTAGCAATGATTTTTCTTTGTCCAATGCTTCTTACCGATAATAAGAACTTTTTGACCAGGTTTAACAAAAATTACTTTAACCTTTTTCTTTTTGTCATATCCGTATCCCATTCAAATCATCTCCTTTCCAGCTAGTAATCTATTATATACATGGATTAATGGATTCGATTGGGCTATTTGACAAATTGGATAAAATTGGGTGTTTAGTTAGGCTTACGAATCAACATGAATAGTGGAGTTCATAATGTTGAATAGGGTGATTTATGGATGGACTGAGTAGCAAGCTTCAGCATGTAAATAATATTGGTGAAGGAGGGGGGAATGCGAAATGAAAAGGGAGCGCAAAAAGTAACATATTGAATAAATCGTTAATCAGGTAGGAACGGAAATAAACATGGATATGCGTAGAAAAGCAGCATGATAGAAACAGGAATCATAGTTTTATATTAAAAACAAGATATAGATGGAATATATCAAAAGCATCGGAGATTCGAAGCCTGCTGGCAGCTGGCTAAGGGTCTCTTTTTTATGCTGTAAAATTCTAATTTTGGTATACTGAAACGGGTTGGAAGATTATTCATGTTGGAATCAGTAAAAAGACAATTTTAGGATTAAAAATAGGTGATTGATAATAAATCACAGATATGGTTATTACAGATTATGAAGACCATAAATATAAGCCAAAGATGGATAGAAGATTTAAGAAAGCAACTCGCAGACGGCAGGCAGATGTTATCAGAAATCGTCTGAAAGTCATTATTTAAGGAGGTTCGAAGATGATTGAGACACTTAAGAAAGTTGCACGCAAGGAAATAGAAGAACAATCCTTCGAGCTAACGAAACAATATTTATCCGTAAATAAATTGGTTTATGAGAATGACAAACCTAAAATAGCAGATGTGATAATGAATGATGGAGAACAATCTGCTGAAGTTTATTTTTCTATTGTGAATGAAGAATATTATTTCGTGGTTTATTTAGATACTTCACCTGAAGTCAAGGTTAGATTTATGGGAATGAGTGCGGGGAATCATGTATATTTATCAGTTTCATCTAACGTAACTAATTTAGAGAAATTATTGGAGGGAATTAATCTGGCACCCTCAAAAACATGGCAGATAGGAACTCAAATTTCAAAAAGAAATACGAATAGATTCCATGAAGATAGCGGGTTTACTTTCCAATTAGAAGATAAGAAAACGGGTGAAGTTGAAGAGAAATTAGCAAATTTAATAAATAAATTAGAAACATCAAATTTGATTCAAATTATTGAATCCGCTGAAATTCATAAAGAAATTCGGGTTGTTTACTACGGCTACAAAGAACAGATGTCGGGAATTAATCTTAAACCAATAATCATTGAGAAACTATCAAAGCTAAATGCTTCATTAGATATAGATTTATATGCAGGCGGACCAGATTTGGAGTAATTCAACTGAAGCTGTCTAAAGACTTTAATTAATAATAAGGAGGTCATTCTTATGTCAGAATATTATTGGGATAATCAAATTGAATATCTAAGAAATACTCGATGGCTGTATTACAATGATGATTACTTGCAATTTCTAGTGCAGAGCGTATGGAAAATTAATAACCCTGTAAGTATTATTGATTACGGTTGTGGGTTTGGATATTTGGGACTTAAACTTCTTCCTTTGTTACCTGAAGGATCGACCTACACTGGCATTGACAAAGGGGAAGATTTAATAAATAAAGCTAAAGAAATTTTCTTGAATCTAAATTACGAAACTGAATTTATTGCGTGTGATATTGAAGAATTTGAAATGAAACGGAACTATGATATAGCCATGAGTCATGCTTTCTTATTACATATGAATGATGCTAAAAAAATTCTTGAAAAGATGATTGACAGTGTGTTGGATAGCGGGAAAATCATTTGTTTTGAGCCTCATTGGATTGGTAATATGGCAAACTATCGTTTAGACGGAATTGAACAAAGTAAAGTCATTCAATTAGGTGCGCTACAGAAAATATTTGAGGATGATTATAAACGTACTGGAAAGGATGGCAACATTGGAATGTTTTTGCCCATTCTAATGAGTCAACTAGGATTGGAAAATGTGGAATGTAGAGTTAGTGATAAGGTTAACTTTTTAGATCAAAACATGGACAATGAAAAAAAGACTAAGCTCTTTGACTCATTAAAGGAAGAGGGACTGGGGCAAGAACCTGGTGATGCAAAGAGAATAATAAACGATTTATTGACTAGAGGATTAAATGATAGTGAAGCTAAAGAACAATACGAAGCAGAATTAACATTTTCTAAAGAATTTAATAGTCAATCTTGGTTAACATATGCACCAAATATGAAGATTTCTTTTGGTACAGTAACGAGAATTTGAAAGTTGTTTGAAGGAAGAAGGGGAATCAGGCAGACAAAATTGCATCACTTCAGTGTGGCCACGTCCTTCCACTTGGCCCTTAAAGTGGTGAGGTGAATCCGTACATAAATGGGTTTATGAGAATATTGCGAGGAGTTAAAGATAAATTGTGCGAATGGTAATTCAAGGATGTTGTCTGTTGCTGCTTATTTCATTAGTAGCCTGTACGTCAGAGAATGAAAAGTATATTCCAGCCCGAAAGACGCCTAATGGGTTTCACCAAGAATTTTATACAAGTACGATCGAAATATTAAATTTGATCGACTCAAAGATGAGAGCAAGAACACCTTATACGCAAGAAGAGCGTAAGGACATTTTGGCTTATTTTATTAAACCATCAGAATCGGATGAAGAGCTTTTATTTAAAGCTGATTTTAGTGGCCTAGATGGGACTGCCCAAAAGTATTTTGAAAAACAGAGTGAAAATGACAAAGCAGAAATGGAACGATTAGAGGATATGTATGATGACAGTTTGAAAGAGGTTTTAAAGGATTTAAATTTAAAGTAGTCGGGGAAGACAAGAATTTCTGATAACACTATATTCACGTAGCGGTTTGGTGCCATCAAGCCGGATTGATGGTAGGAGATTCAGCAGAATACCTCCGACAGTCGTCGGAGAACGTGAAGACAGAGAAGTTATATGGAATATGTGCGTTAAAATAACTATATGAATAAATGAAAGGAATTAAGAATGAATAAATATATTGAATTTTCTTTTTATTTACCGTTTTTTGATTTGATGGATGAAACAAATGAGGCGCTTATTCTAGAAGAATTAATGAGACAGCTAAATATAAGTTTCGATATAACAAGATTATATGACCAATATTTAATATATGGTGAAGGACCTTGTAGAGCAGGAAAGGGAGATGTTTTTGTATTTTTTAAGAAAGATGATAAGGAAAGTTTTATATTAATAGATTTATTTAACGACTTCACTGATCAGCATAACATGGTGAAACTAGGAGTCCGCTATGAAATTAAACATGATAAGAAAATAAGAAATATACTATATAATATGCACTCAAGGGCAGAGATAAAAAGTAAAATAAAAGAGAGTAATGATGATTTACTGAAGTTGGAAATCAGCAGCGAAGATTATCCCAAAGTGATTCGTTATGGAGATCAAAATTACATAAAAAACATTTATTATGACACCATATTGACATTTTAACAGCAGTTCAAGAAGGCAGATACATCATAGGACTGGGGCTTTACGTGAATTAAAGAACGTTATATGTAATTAATGAACACCATAATGATCAGTTTTTTTAGAGGGGATTATATGAAAAAATTCCGTGGTATACGTCGGCATTATCAAAATATAGAAAAACTGATTTTTAGTCATCAATTTCATTTTGAGGATGAATCGTGGTATAACCACTGGCATATGCACCTTGACTGGAAAGGATTAACGGACGAAAGTATTGGGCATAGAAAAAGTCATTTTAAATATTACCTAAATATCTTAGATCGAATTGAAGAGCAATCTAGCGGGAGTAAAATTGATTTTCAAACTTGGATTTATATTAATCCTGAATTTGGTTCGGGTGATGCAATATATATTCATACAAAAAATCCGTATAGTGAGTTTCCAGTACAACTATTAGAAATCGAATGGGATATTGAAGTACCTGAAATTTTAAAGGAATTGATTAAGAGTAATGAATATGTAATAGGAAGAGCTAAACATGAAGCTTCTTATTGTTTTTATATTTATAAAATAGGACTTGGAATTTCATTGAAGTAACTTAGGAAGGCATGGATATCATCTATCAGCGTATTCACACTGCGGGCATTCGCCCTTGGTACAGTCAGGGACTCCTGAAAATTATCGGACGGCATGAAAACAAAATGGAACTGACTATCGATCAATTTAAAGAATTACTTGAAGCCGATCAAAAGACTTTTTCAGGGATAGAGGTAGAAGAAGGGAGCCTTCAAAACTATAATCTGAGTGGATGCTCATTTATAGAGTGCATATTTGCCCTTGATTTTTCAAATGCAAGTTAAAAAAACAGCAAATTTATAAATTCGAATCTGAAGACCTGTAATTTTACGGAAGCGGATCTGACAGAATCGGAATGAACAGGAAATATGTTATGTTCGGCTGTGTTTAATAAGGCAAAGAGAGATAGCATACGATTCGTTGGAAATTACTATCATTCCGTGATTCTTGAAATAAAAGATTTAGAAAAAATGATATAGGCTAAATACGGGGGAGGGTTATGATGGACAGGGAAGATATTTTATTAGAACGCTTCGGGTTAGAACCAGAGCTAAAAAATTTACAAGAAATTAGGTCGTTACTAATTGAAGAAACGAATGATTCTAATACAGAAGAACATGAGTATTTGAAAACGCTCTGTATTTTGCTTTTTACCTTTGGTTATCCCGAGGACACTCTCCTAATCTGGAATGCTAAGATGAAAGATTTTGATGCAGGCTGCTATATTGACGGAGAATTGCTAATGGGTGCAGGACTTAATGAGACTATTCATTTTTTGAAAGAATTAAATACGACATTAGCTAAAGAGATATTGGAATACATAGAGCAATATAAAACAAATGATGATTACATGACTAGAGAAAAAGTAATTGATTTTTACAGTAAGTATTACAGGTTAACATAAAAGAAAGATGTGTATGTTGGTAAGCATAAGGAGTGGCTAAAACCACACTGTTTAACAAAGCGATACCAAGATATACAACCCATTAAGGAGCTCAGTATAGTATGAAATTTTTTAACAAACCCCCACGAGAAATAAGAACTAAATTTGAAGTGGATTTGTTATATAAAGCACAATCAATGAAACCAGCCAAACCACCGCATCCTTGGGAGACTGAGGTTATTATTCCCGCAGCTGGCTGTATGGCTTGTGGGAGGAATAGTGATGAGGAACTTGTCCTAATTAGCAGTTCAGGCTATAGCATTAATCAAGCTAGAACAGGGGTTTTAATACATAGAGATAGGGATTCTAATTTAACTTACGAAAGAATGAGTAATAACGATTTAACTTTTCAATTGCCATTAAATAATGAGTATATAAGTATTTTTGGTTTTGAATCAGGGGATGGGATTCATACAACAAACGATGGCTGGATCGTTGAGGTTATTTACCCTTGGTGGCCAAGAGCATCTGTAATCATAGATAATGTTTTTAAAGCAGCTTATACATACCTAAATGATGCTATTATGCTTGATATAAACCGTTTAGATGGAAACATTAAATGTGGATTTTCACCATCGGGCAAAAAATTAGCTATTATGGGCTCAGGCGGAGCATTGATTTATTCAAGAGACTAAGGCCTTTTAGTAAATTCAAAGAAGGCATTATTATCACCTTAAGAAGAACTTCTAAAGAACATGGAGAAAGCCATGAAAACCATAAAACAATTATGCGGATACCATTACATTGGATTAGTTATCGGATACTTTAGTAAACAAGACATCATAAAATGGGTAGATACTGTGATTGAGGATATGGAAGATTTTCCGTATGAATTAATTGAAGTCTCATTGTCCAATAATAAGTCTCTTAAAGAAACCATTTCAATGCTAAAAAAAGCCAGTTGTGAGAATACACTTTTTGAACCACTATACAAAATAATAGGTGAATTGGTAACTGAACTTGAAGAGGCGCGTATGACAAATGAGAATTTTTTTAGATATATTAATAATATCCTTGATCAAGGAATTGCTTTATTAGTTGATGATAAGTTATCTAAAATATTGGATCGATTGGATGACGGATATTACTTGGCGACACAAGGAATCTATGGAGATATAGAAACTATTCGAGAAGAAGCATTAGAGGAATTAAAACATTTTAAAAACTATAAGTAGATTCAGCAAATAACCCTGCATGTACTAAGATAAGAGCTATCTAAATCTGTGAAGGTTTGTGATTGTGACAACCGTATCTGCAAGTATCGAAAAACGATGAAATTGTTGAAGAATTCAAGAAAGGAATTTAATATGGCCATTAATCATGTCATTTTAGAATTGTATTGTGGATTTGATAAAGAAAAGAACAGAAAGGCTCCTCTGTATTGCAGATATGGATCGTATCATCCTGGTTACCATTGCTTAGAAAACTCTTGTGAATCTTTATCTTATACAAAGGCTCCAAGTGAAATTGCCTACTCTGATAGTGAAGGCGAGTCAGAATTCGAAAAGAATGCTTGGATTGGTTTTGGTGGTGATATGAATCCGGAATCATTTGATGATGAAAATAACTATGAAAGCTTAAAAAATATATGGGAAGAAATATGTAAGAGAAAAATTCAAGAATCTTATATCGAGTACATGGAAAGAACTGAAGGAATGCGTAATAATAAATAATTATTCTGGGAAAGGCAAGAATCATTAAAAAAATCAATTCACGTTATGGGAATTCGCCCTCGGTCTGGCCGAAGCTGAAACCATGTAAGATGATTCAACCATACAATCATTGTGAACTTAATTCTAATGACCTGTCCCCTAGCTGTTAATTAAGGCTCTCGTGTTCGCTATAGCAGCATCCCTACTTCCAAAATTAATCAAAGAACCTAAAAGACATGAATAATCTAAAGATCCAAGTGATTTTCAAAAGATGCTATCTTTTTTGTCTAAGCATGAATTGGGCTTGGGAATACCCGAAGGCTGGGTTCCGGATTCAACGTTTTGGCTGATAAATGATCGAAATAGGGTGATAGGTGCAGTTAATATTAGGCATCGATTATCCGAATTTTTGTTTAATGCTGCTGGGCATATTGGGTATGGCATTCGACCGTCCGAAAGACGGAAAGGCTTCGCTACAGTTTTATTGCAATTATCTTTAATCGAGGCAAAGAAGCTAGGAATAGAAGATGTTCTAGTTGTTTGTGATGCTGGTAATGTAGGATCTGAAAAAACGATCATTAATAATGGCGGAAAACCGGACACAGATTTCATTGAGGATGATGGAAATATAATTAAAAGGTATTGGATAAAGAATAACTAAGTTCATTTATAAACTTAGACGGAACAAATTAGTGTATCATTTGACTATTTAATTATAGACCGCATGATCAGCCTCTGGCTGTGCATGCGGTCTTCTTTTTATTTCTGCAGCTAACTCTGCATGTAGGAATTGCGACTAACGTAGCATTCAAGCCTAGGATGCGGTTCAAGAAGCGTTCGCGGAGGCCTTCGTCAATCTCGCTAAATTGCAAGAGACGGATGCGTTTCCGGGATGGTTCAAGACCATTATCGAACGTCAATGCCACCGGGTTCTGCACCGGAAAAACATTCCACGATGCCGATGGATGAAGTGACTGCAATGGATGAAGAAAAATTCAACGTGGAGTCCATCGTAGAGAGAAAGGAATGGCAGGAAAGGCTTCATCAATTCGGGGAGGGTTTGTCCAGCCATTCAAAGCTATCTGTTATTTTATTGAATGGGCTAAGTAGATTCATTTTTTAGAATATGGCGCTACCCCCTTTGTATATAGGTTTTCCACTAACTCGAAAAATTCTTCTGGCGATAAATCCTTTTGTCGCTGGAGCCAAAGACGAAATAAAGAAAGTGATGTTGATATGTGAAACTCAATCAAGTATGGCGTTATGGCGTTGTTTTGCGGAAGGTTTAATGCCAAGCTATCAAGGGTGATTTCTCTTTTCAAGCGTTCTAAAAAACGAATACTGCCATAATCGCCCAAGAGGGCTTTGAGAATCGAGAGATACTCCCTTTTCTCCATGCAATGAAACGGATTTTGAACAGCAGTATGTGTAGAAAGCTCATTATTCGCCAATTCTTCTTTTATGTAGTTCAATAAATCATTTTCAACAAAGTCTAACAAATCGTAAATATCAGTAAAGTATTGATAAAATGTGCTGCGGTTATATCCCGATTTATTCGCAATCTCTTGAATCGAGATTTTTTCAATAGGCTTTTGACTATATAACTCACAAAAAACATCTATAAACACTTGTCTTGTTTTTTCCGTTATTTGGGGCTGCTTTTTCATTTTTTTTAGTCTCCTATTGGGAACAAGAATATCATCCGACAAATCATAAAAAACTGATGTTTGATGAAGGCATCATAAAGATTTATGATTATATCATACAACATGTTGTCTGATATTCAAGAAAAAATGGTTAAAAAATAGGGGTGATTTTTATGTCAGTAAAACAAAATAGAATTTTAATTTTTGGTGCAGGTGTTATAGGGAGCATATACGCAATTAAATTCATTGAAGCAGGGCTTGACGTTACTATGTTAGCACGTTCTAATCGATTTAATACATTGAAAGAAAATGGCCTGAAATATAATGAAAAAGGTGTGGTCAAATCTATAAAAGTAAATGTCATTGATGAGCTTGAAAATGGTGATATTTATGATTTTATTTTCGTTACCGTTCGTTACGATCGATCCGAATCAGCGTTGTTAGCACTAAAAGACAATCAAAGCAAAAATATTGTTACAATGATTAGTAATCCAATTGGATTTTCTTCATGGATGGATATTGTAGGGGATAGACTTTTACCAGGCTTCCCCGGCGTTGGGGGACAGATTAAAGATGGAATATTGTACGCTCGAATTCCACCAAAGTTATTAGCGGCTACGAGGTTCGGAGAAATTAATGGCGCAGTGACAGAACGTATAGAAAAACTCGCAAGATTATTCAGAATAGCAAAACTTCCTTACGAAATAAATAAGGATATAAGTGCGTATTTAATAACTCATGCCGTAACGGATATTGCAATGCTTAGTTTTTTGAAAAGTGATAATAAGATCATTGACCCCAAAACAGCTAGAACCAGAAAAACGGCACATCAAATAACATACACGCTGAAAGCGAATTTAAGGGCTGTACAAAAAGCTGGTGTTACGTTTGATCCGTCTAAAATTAAAATTTTGCTTAGATGTCCGGATTGGATTTTGGATTTTTTCTTTATGATATGGTTACGGACGAACATGGTAAAGGATATGATGTTGCCGGATTATGCGAGTAATGCAAACAACGAAATTGTACAGTTGAATAACGACTTAATGAAGTTTTTAAGTCAAAATGAATCCACACCATATGAACGATAACAGATATTGGATTGTCAAATTTGACCATTCCCTAATAGATCGCATGATCAGCCTCTGGGCTGTGCATGCGGTCTTCTTTTTATTTGTGAAATCATTAATTATTATTTTCAACAATTCTGATCAACAATACAGCAATATAGTCCTGATTCTATTTAAATGACTATGATACAATTCAATATAAAGCGCTATCATTTTTAATTATTGATCAATATTGCTGATTCTATTCATAGAAGGGAGATAGTTATTGGTGCTATCCATCCACACCCCGACGAATGTTGCTTTGGAGGAAAATGAAGTTTATGTGCGGTCAGAAGCGGATAATTTTCAGGATGAATGGCCTATTCATACTCATAACGGTTATGAAATTCATTATTTTATACAGGGGGATGCGACCTTCTTAATCGGAGATCGAATCTATAAGCCTTCGCCTGGGGATATGTTTGTATTCAGAGGGGCGGTGCCGCACCGGATTAATCCCTCAAGAGAAATCGTATACAAGCGAAGCTTCGTCAATTTTACAGAATTGTTGCTTTTGGACATGCTCAGCGTTAGCCAACTCGAAAATCTGATGTCTATCTTTCGTCATCCTAATGGATTGTTGGTGCACTGGTCCTTGGAGGAGCGTGAACAGATCAAAAGCATTTTCAAAGGAATCAAGGAGGAGATGGAAGCCAGAAATACAGGATATAAAATGATGGTCAAAATGAGCCTGACTCAATTGCTGCTGCGTATCTACCGGAAAATGAAAATGGAGCAGTCGGTGAATGAGATTCCATCTTCTACTCAGAAGCAAACAAGCGTGAGCCGGGTTCTTAACTATTTGAACCAAAATTATACAGAAAATGTTTCTTTGGATGAGCTGTCCAAGATGCTTCATTTGAATAAATATTACATTTGCCACTCTTTTAAAGAGACGACGGGATACACAGTGAGCAATTACGTGATACGAAAACGGGTGGCTGAGGCCAAAAAGCTGCTGCTGTCTACGGATGAGCCGATTTTGTCCATATCAGAAACGCTGGGCTTCAACACACCAGAATATTTTAGTAGAGCTTTTAAACAATATGTTGGTGCATCGCCACAGCTATTCCGAAAAAATAAAGTGCTTAACTAAAGCGAAATTCATTAATCATTTCAAAGGAGATGTTTGTATGAAACGAAGAACGAACTTCAAGCTCAGCTTTAGTCTGGTTTTGATTATGTCACTCATTATGCTAACTGCTTGCGGCAATACCGATAATAGCACTGGCAGTAAAGGTAACACTGAGAGTGCCAAGCAGGCTACTCTAGATTTCTTGTGGTTCTCTGATGGGAACGAAGGAGAAGTCATCAAGGGGATTATTAAAGAATATGAGCAGTCCAATACCAATGTCAAAATCAATCTGATTGAAGTCGGCTTCAAGGATCTTCAAACAAAATTGAAAACGATGATATCTGGCGGCAAGCCGCCTGCTCTGAGTCGGATCACGGATACGGGATCGTTCGCTAATCAGGCAGTGGATCTTACCCCTTACGTGGAAAGTGCCGATCAGTTCGAGGGTCAATTTATTGATTCGCTTAAGCCTTATTATGTGATTGATGATAAGCTGATCGCTGCCCCAATGGATGTAACAGCGAATGGGCTGATTTATAACAAAACCTTATTCGATAAAGCGGGCGTTAAAGTACCGACTTCTCCAGAGGAAGTGTGGACGTGGGATGAGTATATCGCTGCACTGAAAGAGGTTATGGCCAAAGGCGGAGCAAGATATGGCATGGTTTGGGATGTTACACCGCATAGATGGTCCACGCTTCTGTATCAGAACGGCGGAAGCATTGTGACTGAAGATGGCAGCGCAGCAGCGATTAATAGTGAAGCCGGAGTTCGCAGTATGGAGCTCTTTAAGCAGCTTCATAAGGATGGGATCATGCCGGAATCCGTATGGCTCGGCGGGGAGAATCCTAACAATTTGTTCCGTTCCGGGACGGTAGCTGCCCACTGGGCTGGCAACTGGATGATTAGCAATTACAAGGACATTACTGATTTTGAATGGGGAGTTACCTATATGCCGAAAGGAACACAACGTTCCTCGGTGCCAGGCGGGAAATTCCTTATGGCTTTCAAAGGCAGTGGCAATGAGCAGGAGGCAGCAGCCTTTATTAACTATTTGACGTCCAAAGAAGTGAATTCTAAATATAATCAAGAGTCACTGTTTATGAGTCCGCGCAAGGACAGCTCTGTGCTGGATTATGAGTTTGGCAAGGAAATGTATGAGGTCTTCTCGGATGAACTCAAAAATACTTCGCCGCTTGCAGCCAATGACTGGTCCAGACAGACGCTTATCTCCAAAATTTCGACGGACTTGAAAAATAATATTATTGACGTTCTGTCGGATAAAGCAACTGCTCAGGAAGCAATGGACAAGACAGCCAAGCTGATTAACGAGGCTATTGGAAGCCAGTAGGCCAGCCTAAGGCGACAAATCGTATTTATAGAGGGGTGGCGGACCGGTTTCTGTCAGGCCGCCCTTTCATTTTATTCATATGGAAGGGGCAAGCAGATGAGCGGAGGTCAAAGTTTAAACCGTAAAAAGCAGGCAGGACAGACGAGGAAGCTCGCCATTGCTCCTTATCTGTTCATACTTCCCAACCTCCTGATATTTGGTGTTTTTATCGTAATTCCCTCTTTATTGGGCTTGTATTATTCTTTCCATGTTTATGATGGCTTGAATCCAATGAAGTTCAATGGACTCGGCAACTATATCAAAATTATTGGGGATAAGGAATTTTGGTCGACGATAGGACGAACGGGGATTTATGCGGCGATTGTTGTTCCGCTCATTTATGCAGTGGCATTAGGCATTGCGATGCTGCTTGCGCGTGAGATTAAAATGCGCGGCTTGTTCAGAGCCATATTTTATTGGCCGACGATGATTTCTTTTATCATAGTAGGTTTGACCTGGAAGTGGATTTTTGGAGATTCATTTGGCATTTTGAACCACATGCTTACTCTGATCGGAGTGGAGCCGGTCGGCTTTTTAACCTCGCCATTCTGGGCCAATGCGGCTGTTATTATCGCGACGGTATGGTCACGGGCCGGCTTTTTCATGGTCATTTTCATAGCGGGCTTGCAGGCGATACCTACGGATTATTATGAGGCTGCTCGATTGGACGGGGCAACGGGACTAAAGGTGTTCCGCCATATTACACTCCCGCTCTTGAAGCCAACTAGTTTGCTCGTATTCATGCTGTCTCTGATTGATGCGTTCAAAGCGTTCCCGCTTATGTTTGCGCTTACAGGCGGCGGGCCGGGCAAAGAAACGACCTATATTGTTCAATACATTTATGAGATTGGCTTTACGAAGCAGGAGCTTGGCTTGGCTAGTGCGATGTCCGTGATGTTATTTGTCATTATCGGCGGGTTTTCTGCCCTGCAATTCCGTATTTCCAAAGGGGGTGCTGTCTAATGGAGCTTAGGCCTCTAACCAAAATCGCCATCTACAGTCTGTTAAGTGTAGCAGCATTTTTTTGGCTGCTGCCGGTATTATGGGTCGTCATTTCTGCTCTAAAAACGAATAGCGATTTGTACAGTTATCCTCCAAAACTATGGCCGCAGCCGGTAACCTTCGAGCATTTCAAGGAGGCGTTCAGCAAAGGCGATTTTGGCTTGTATTTCAAAAATAGTACGATCGTGACGCTCACTTCAACGCTGCTCCTGCTGCTGATCAATTCCATGGCAGGCTTTGCATTGGCCAAGTACCGCTTTCGCGGGAGCTCTATCATTTTGATCGGTTTTATCTCCACCCTGATGATTCCAATCGAGGTCATTATGATTCCGATATTCAAGGTGCTGAGCGCACTTGGCATGTATAACAGCATGCTTGCGATTATTATCCCGCCTGCGGCTACCCCGACAGGGGTGTTCCTGATGCGGCAGTATTTGCTGACGGTACCGGATGAGCTGCTGGAAGCTGCACGGATGGATGGAGCAGGAGAGTGGAAAATTTACTGGAGCATTATTCTTCCCATGGCTAAGCCTATTCTTGCCGTGCTGGCGATCTTCTCCTTTATGTGGAGATGGGATGATTTCCTATGGCCGCTCATTGCAATTAGTGATCCAGCTAAATACACGATCCAGCTGGCACTGTCTAATTTTATAGGAGAATACAGCGTGGATTGGGGAAGCTTGCTTGCCATGTCCGTCATCACGATGATTCCAGTGCTTGTCGTTTTTATCGTTTTCCAGCGCTATTTTGTTAGCGGCATGATTACTTCAGGTATGAAAGGATGATTAGAATGTCTGACACCATAATTGGCGGAATTGACGCCTTGTATTATAAGCCCATGAAATTAGGGCAAAATCAAATGATTAATCATTGGTTGATTAGCGGAATTTACACGAAGCCTGTTAAATTTGTTCCAACAACGATGGAGGGGGATATTAATGATTGGCTTATAGAGGGATTTGCCATTCATGAAAATCCTTGCCGCAAGGAATTTGTGGAGAATCGGAGAATGCAGCCCCCGGCTCGCTTCTTCGATCAATGGAGCAAGTTTCCAACGCCAGGAGACAGACTGCAGGGAATAGAGGGTGGGAGGTCTTGGGAGCTGTATTCGCCATGGAATAATCCGAGGGTGGAGAAATCAGGATTTTGGTTCGTCCCGACCCATCTTCGCAGCTATGCGGCGACACGGCTTGTATCGCCTGCTAGCCATACTGCCTCGTTACGGGTGAGAACCTACGGCAGCTTGGCGCTGTGGATTAATGGACAGCTGGTGGCAGACTTTGCCCCGCTCACCCGGAACAAGGAGCAGGAAATCGTCGTTGAAGCAGAGCTTGTGGCCGGAATCAATGAAATTTATGCCTGCTGGGAGGATCTTGCCGAACGGGATACGATGTATGCTTTCGCAGTGGAATATCAAGGCGGCGAGGAATTGGCTATTTCCTTGCCTATCGCTCCCGATCTGGTGCAGCTTGTGCAATCGGCAGAGCAAGCTCTTGAACAGGCTTATTTTCCTTCGGATATTTTTAAAGGGGAGGAGATCAAGCTGCGGCTCCCGCTCCCCTTTCCTGACATCGTTACAGAGGCAGATATACTGTATGGCAATTTTTTTGATGGGACGGAAAATAAAACGATACGCATTGCTGAAGGTGCAGC
Organism: Paenibacillus sp. JT22N7; assembly: GCF_059383875.1. NCBI lineage: Bacteria > Bacillati > Bacillota > Bacilli > Caryophanales > Paenibacillaceae > Paenibacillus > Paenibacillus sp. JT22N7. Next base: position 295,442 of record NZ_JBXENY010000007.1, on the reverse strand, counting down.
TGATCTGACCTTGGCACATACGAATGAAATCGGCCATCATTACGTTTATTTCACATTAACCATTTCCGTTTCAAACGTTGTACTGACGAAGAAATTTGGTTGTCAATCCTATGATACTGCCTATGACGAGGCTGCTCAGAAGGCTGCGGATATAGAAGCTCGAAAATCTCTCGCTCTGCGCTGTATGGCCGAGAAGGGGAGTCCTAATATACATAAGGCCATCGCCATGCTGAAAACAGGAGGCGATCTCCAGACAGCAGAGAAGATTTTGCTGGATGGGGTGGAAGGGATAGAACAGCGGAAGGATTGCAGTGACTTTTACCTGGTCGGGCTATTCCGCCTCTGGAGAGATGAGCGAAATAGCGGTTTGTTTACCGAATCGTTCTGGGATCGGGTAAAAGCAAGCATTCTGGGTTATCGCTATTGGATTGATGAGCCGGGCGATGATGTGATGTGGTTTTTCAGTGAAAACCATGCCCTATTGTTTCATACCAATGAGCTGCTGGCGGGCCAGCTGTTCGAGGAAGAAACGTTTGGCAACAGCGGGGAATCCGGTGAAGTGCACCGCCAAAAAGCAGAGCAGAGGCTTGCGTTATGGTTCGAGCGCTTTTTTGACGAAGGACTGGCAGAATGGAATTCCAGCGCCTATATTCCTATTGATGCGGTAGGGCTGCTGCATATTTATGAATTTGCCCATAGTGACCGGCTCCGGGAACAAGCGAAACAGGCAATGGACCTCTTATTCTATTATATTACCGTCCAAATGCATCGAGGAGTGATGACGACAACCTTCGGCCGCAGCTATGAGAAGGAATTGTTGGGCCATTATGCAGCGGGAACGACCTCCATGTGCTGGATTGGATATGGAGTCGGCAATGTAAACAATTATTCAATTAGCAATGTCGCCTTGTGTTTATCGGATTATATGCCACCGGCAGCGTACCAGGAGCATCTGCTGCTCGGGGAAAATCAGCAATTAGTGTTCACCAATCAGCAGGGCAAGGGCGGTTATGCCCAGCTCTATCACTATCGCACTGCGGAGTACACTTTATCTTCCATTATTCGGTTTCGTCCAGGCAAACAAGGCTATCAGGAGCATGTCAATCATTTATCATTGTCTCCTGAGGCGCAAATTTGGGTGAATCATCCGGCAGAAATCTATAAGCATGGAGACGGCAGGCCTTGTTTTTGGGCAGGCAATGGAATATTGCCCGACGTCGTTCAGCATGAGAGCATAGCGCTCATGATTTTTGACATTCCGACTAATCAAAGCTCAGATTGGACACATGCTTATTTTCCTTCCTATTCCTTTACGGAATGGACAAGGGAGGGGAACTGGCATTTTGCCCGTCTGGATAAAGGATATGCAGCCATCTATGCGGCAAATGGGGCAGCTATGGAGACAGCTGGGGTGACGAAAGAGCGTGAGCTCATTTCGCACGGCTTGCGCAACGCCTGGATTATAAGGGCAGGCAGCGAGCAGCAGTTCGGTAGTTTCAGCCATTTCAAAAACCAAATGTTAGCTGCAAGCCCGCAATTCGACAGTCAAACCTTATCGCTTACTCTAGCAGACCCGATATACGGTCAAATGCAATGGGGGATGGATAAGCCTTTCCTTATAGAAGGAGAGGAAATCATACACGGCGGTTATGGCGTGAGAGGACAATTGCAGCTGCTGGACATGGGGAACTGAGCCTGGGGCAACAAAGCAAAGGAGCGAATACGAACATGCTGAACAGAACGATGCTGCTGGAGAAAATAAGCAAAGTATCCCATGCGATGGAGTCCATGGAAAATACAGCAATGGATGAGCAATTTCCGATCGGACTAATTGATATTCATTTATGGGAATGGCCGCAAGGTGTCGGTCTATATGGCTTGCTTCAGCTTTATGAGGCAACGAAGGATGCCAAGGTGCTGGAATTTCTGGAGTCATGGTACAATGCCAGGCTGATGGAAGGATTGCCGGAAAAAAATGTGAATACATGCGCCCCGCTCCTTACGCTGATTTCGCTCTGTGAGATTACCGGGAACAAGGAATATGAACGTGTTTGTGAGGAATGGAGCGGCTGGATTATGAAGGGGCTGCTTCGCACGGGAGATGGTGCATTTCAGCATATGATAACTGGAGATGCCAATGATGGCCAAATTTTAATAGATACCCTTTTCATGACGGTTCTATTTTTGGCGAAGGCAGGGGTTTACTTTAACAAACCTGAGTTTGTAGAAGAAGCCAAGCGACAGTTCCTTGTGCATATCAAATATTTGTATAATAAGAAAACCGGATTATTCTATCACGGTTGGGATTTTAACGAAAATCATAATTATGGTGCTGTCCATTGGGGCAGAGGCAATGCGTGGTACACGGCGGGAGTTATTGATTTCCTTAATATTGTGCCGCTAGAAGAAGGGCTGAAAGCCTATTTGCTGGATACGGCGACCGCTCAAATCAGAGCACTGAGCAAGCTTCAGGAAGCGGATGGCATGTGGCACACTGTACTGGATGATCCGGACTCTTACAAAGAAGCCTCGGCTACAGCAGCGTTTGGCTACGGCATTCTCAAGGGAATCCGGTATGGCTACGTGGATGAGGCCTATCGTCAGACAGGCTTGAAGGCACTTGAAGCTGTATTGCGGCACATTGATGAAAAAGGAATTGTACAGCAGGTGTCCTACGGAACTCCTGTCGGCACGAATGCCCAGTTCTATAAGGACATTCCACTTAGCCCGATGGGCTATGGACAGGCGCTTGCTTTGTTCATCCTGATAGAGGGATTGAACGCTGCTGGTGCCGAATAATAGCAAGGCCTCTTGTGGGGAGGATATGGGAATGAAAGTTCCTGTATTCTCCCCTTTTGTGTGATTTTATAGTAATATTATTCCAAGTCGTGAGGACGAAATTTCATATATGACTTATTGCCCAGGTGATTAAAAAATGAATAAGAATCCAAAGAAGAATAAACCAAAAGAACACCTAATTGATTTTTTAGAGTTACGAGAAATAATAAACAGCTACGATCCCTTGGGACTTATTAAGGGTGGGGCCCCTGAAGATGAACATGATAATTTAACAAGTGAATTGCAAAATTTACTTTGTGGAAATAAATTGAATGAAATCCGTCCTCTATTAATTAATTGCTATGAATGGTATGGGTCTGATCCCAATGAAATAAAAGATGAATATGTTGAGAGATTTCAGAAGAAAGTTGATGAAACTCTTAATAGGATTATGGGATGGTATAAACACAAAAATGACAATGAATGAAATAGGTGATTAAAATATGAGAGAAAATCAATTTTGGTTTTTTATTAAAAAGGAATTAAATGATATAACGGAGTTACTTCAAACTGCTCTAGAGTTACCTGAATATTACCGGGATTATGAAGATACATGGGAGTGGTGTGAATCCCAAACGGATCAAAATACGAAATATTATTTTAATATTGCAAGAGAACATAATTGGGAACAAGGAGAATATGAATGTCCAGTGATGCTTACAATAAAGAATACAAATAAATCAATTGATGAAATAGGAACAATAATTTCAGAAAAATTGGAAGTAAGAGTTTATTATGGCCAAGTTCAATATGAGCGTTCTTTAAAGTATTCATATAACAGGATTAGTGAATGGAGTATTAATTAATTTTCGTAAATAACAAGAACGTAATCGCAATTGATTAAAATTCATGAGTATTGGAGGTATTCGATGAAGCTGAATTGCGATTAGATAATTCGGGAAACAATAAGCTTGATTCCTATGTTCACTTCATGTTATCAAGTTCATGAATAAAAGAAAATTATATATAAATCTATCACCTAGGAAGTGACTTTGTGCCTGCATATTTTTCGGTGTATTATTCTTTTCCTTATTCATCTTTTTCAATTGATTTTGTAGAAGAAGTTTATAATTCATTTTATAATTACTTCCCTTTTAAATCGGGCTATTGGGAGTCAGAAAACAATACACATGATGAAATAATTTCTTGGAATACGAACTTATTATCTAAGAAATTCAAATTGGCTTATGATCAGCATGTTAAACATGGTTATAAACAATTATTGTTAGACTCTGAGCAGTTTAGTCATATTAGATTGTTTTGGATGTATCAACCTAATGAAATTATACTACATATGATAATACCTGAAGATGAGATAGTCATTGGAGATGGTACATGGATATTTAGTGGCCAGCAGCTTTCTCCTCTTATTAATCTTTCAATTGATTTATGGAACCAACATGATTTAAATAATATTCAGACCTATAGGGAATTTGGCGCTCCGATTAATTCAAGGGAAATTGTGAGTGGTGAACAACCATCTATAGATCCATTTTGCATAGTAGATAGTGAATCTTTCATACAAATTGAGGGTTCCTTGGATAATGTAAACTGTGTGAAACTTATAAATAATGGAGTCATGATAATTGAACGTGAGTATGTGAGTTTAATCGGAAAAGAGAGATGACTTCACTGAACACCATATTAGCGCGGCAGGCATATGTCCGTTGTTTTTACTCTATTAAGTCGATGGGATATCGTGAATACGAAAGCGTTAGATGAAAGAACAAGAAGTCTTATTTTGGAGGAACTCAATGGAGGTATTTATTAAAGAGAATGGTACAGCTCATGAAGATTTAATCGTAAGCTTTAAAGAAATGGAATTATTAGTCATTGCTGATACTTATTATTTTGAGATAGAGGATAAGATACAACCTGAAAGGGATGGTTCCTGTAAGATAGCTGCATCTTTAAAAAGTCTATTATCATACTGGATTGAAAACATAATTAACCTCGATAGTAAAGAAGAACGCTACTTACCAATTGATTTCTCAGATCAATATACAGGATGTTTTAGAATCAGAAGAGTTAGTAATCAGCAAATAGAAATTTCTTATGGTTATTCTTTAAGAGAGGGATGGAGCGTCTGTCCATCAGATCCCAAAGAATATGCTATATCAATTCATGATTATAAAGAAACCTCGAATAAATTATTAATAGGACAGGATAAATTAATAGAGCAAATAGTACGATCTCAAGAACGGTTGTGAGTGGTTAATCATATCCACGGCCTCCCATCGAGCTTAAGGTGGGTATAGCGCCCAAAATACAGGAACGTTATCTGAAAGGTACGAAAGGCAGGTTGAAAAAAATGAGGAAAGAATTTAATTCGACAACCATCGAATTGATACATGGGGACATTACAAAATCTGAAGTAGAAGGTATTGTCAATGCTGCAAACACTAGTTTACTAGGCGGTGGAGGCGTAGATGGCGCCATTCACCGTGCCGGTGGAAGTGAAATACTTGAACAATGCAAACAAATAAGAGCCAGACAAGGTGGTTGTGCTGTAGGAGAAGCCGTTATAACGACTGCTGGTAAGTTGAGTGCGAAATATGTCATACATACTGTAGGGCCGGTATGGAATGACGGAAAAAATAATGAGGAAGAAAAACTGCAAAGCTGCTACATAAATAGCTTAGAACTTGCATGTAAGCATAATATAAGAAGCATAGCTTTTCCTAACATAAGTACAGGGATATATCGATTTCCCAAAAATGTTGCAGCTCAAATCGCGCTGAAGTCAGTCAAAAATTATATTGAACTGCATTCAGCTATAGATAGAATACAATTCGTTTGTTTTGATGAAGAAAACTATCAGATCTATCAGAAGATGCTTGAAGAATCGGGTATGTAAGTTCAAACAGCAATCTCAAGAAGGTAGAAACATCAGATAACATCGTATACAAATACCAGAACTCTAAGCATAATTACTGCAAATTTTTTAAGGGGAGTTGATCGAGAAGTGGATCATATTCGGTTTCCTATAGGTCAGTTTAAACCAGTAATCAATCCAACAAATGAAGAACGTGTTTTCTTCATCAATCAAATACCAGAAATTACAAAGACATTAAGGACTATTTTGAATGATTTGGAGCCTGCTCAAATTAACATTCCATACCGCAAAGATGGCTGGACAATAAAGCAAATCGTTCATCACCTTGCTGATAATGATATGAATGCTTACTTAAGATTTAAGAGGGCGCTAACTGAAGATGAACCGATGGGAAACTCTTATCGGGAAGATTTATGGGCACAATTAAGCGACTATAAAAATATACCTATTGAAGACTCTATATTACTAATTGAAATACTTCATAGACGATTTCTGGTCTTGCTTAACCATTTAAAAACGGAAGATTTCAGGCGAATTTTGAAAACTCAAGTTTTAGGAGAAATAACATTGGATATAGCACTTCAAAGATTTGTATGGCATAACCATCATCACATAGCTCAAATCCAATCTTCTGTTAAAGTGAATAACTGGCCAGTTTGGGCCACAGAACCAGTTGAGATTAAGATTCCTGATTCCACCTGGTTAGTGAAGGGGACACAAGAAGTTGATCGTTTAAGAGAAAATCTTTATCCTTTCGGGGTGAGGGATATAGAACATATTGGTAGTACGTCAATTCCCAATCTTCCAGCCAAACCAATTATTGATATGATGGCAAAAATCAAGACCTATAATGCTTTAGAAGAAATCATTGAAAGTTTAAAAACTGATAATTGGAATTATGTTCCACTGGAACTGGACGGGCATGAGTGGAGAAGATTTTTTGTCAAAGTTAAAAATGATAGAAGAGATTGTCATCTTCATCTGATGTTAGAGGATGAAGAACGTTGGGAAAAACAAATTAAATTCAGAAATAAACTTCGTGAACAGCCTAATTTGGCTGAGCAATATGCCGAACTAAAAAGAAAGTTAGCGGAAGAAAACAGAGAAGACAGAGAAGCTTATACAGAGGCAAAAACTGATTTTATAAAAAACATATTAGAATCGAAATAATATTTGTGAGTTTCTCAGGGTATGCCAATCCCTAAGATAACATTACATTCCTACGTCGTCGCTTAGGGCTCTCTGATTGGTGAATACAGTACCGTTATCAGACATGGATTTTTTGGGGATTAAAAGAAAAAACTAAAGGAATGATATTAATGAATGCAGCCAGAGCAAAAGAAATTATTACTTTGCTTTCCGATGGTATTGACCCGATCACAGGTGAAATCTATCACAATGACAGTCCTTATCAACAACCGGAAGTAATAAGAGCGTTATATACTGCATTAAAAGGAATTGAATTACTAGAGAAGCGCGAGAATAAAGAATTAATTGTACCTTCAAAATCAGGGAAGTCATGGAGTGAAGAAGAGGATGAAAAACTAGTAAGTGATTTTGATCAAGGAGAATCAATAAAGAACTTATCAATAATAAATGAGAGGACTGAAGGGGCAATAAAATCAAGATTAACAAGACTAGGAAGGCTTCAAGTCAAACTATAAAAATGTATGTATATCAAGAAGAAAGCCTCATTAAATAAAACATATTACAACGGAATGGCGTTGTTTTATACGATACGGACAAATACTTGATATCAGATATTATAAAGGTGCTTGGGATTCGAAATTGGATTTAAATATTATAAAAAGTGCGGTTAGGGATTTTGTTGATGCGCCAGCTGCATATGGTATGGATTTTGGCATTGATCAAGAAGGAAATATGAAGCTGGTAGAAATAAACGATGGTCATTCGCTAGGGAGTTATGGAATCAGTCCATTGAAACGACTTTACTGTCAATATGCAAGCAAAGAAGAATATTCAGACATCACGCGACCCGACCTAAGATAAGAGTTATCTAAGGCCGGGTCATGTCTTAGATGGAGAACGTTATATGAAAGGAAAGTGAAAAATGAAATTTATATTTGAGAACTTTTCATGTGATGTTGATGTTTTTTATAAAGAGGATGACCTTTTATTAAGATTTTATGATAGTTCAAGAGAGCAAGAGGAAGAAGAGATTATCAACTTGGTTATAGTAGACCCTGGATTTGGGTATCTTTGTTTAAAAGTTAAGGGTGAAGCAGCCTTGCTGAGCGGATATTTAGATGAAAGTGTTTTTCAAACTAATGAAATTGTAGAAGCTGCTATCACTTTTATAGAAAATCTATCCCCACATACAAGGAATAGTTATATTCCAAGTCATGTAGCACGATTTAGACGAACAAGTTTTATTGAATATAATGGCGAGTATTAAATTCAGATTTAACGCTACCCAACCATACAAGAACATGAAATAAAATCGGCATAATTCATAAATAGAAGGAATGGTTAAATGAAAGGAATTATTGGATCCATTTCTATTTTCATTATCTATTTGTGCTCAGGAATCTTCTTAGGAACGTGGCCGTTCAAATACGGATATGAATCATGGCTACTTTATTTAATTTCTTATTCTATAATTTCTATAATGCTTTATTATTCGTCAAAAATCGTGAATAGGTATAGAGGCATAAAAGGAATAATAATTTTTTTGATTTGGGTTTCTACGTCAACCATTTATGGAGTCATTAAAATGAAAGAAGACCATGATCTATCTGTTTCTGGAGAATTGAATAAGTTCTTTGGGTGGGAGTTTGTCTTATGGGAAGCTGGAATTCCATTATATATTGGATCTTCTCAATTAGTTTTTATTGTGGGGTATTTTGCTATCAGCACTGTAATTCTAGTAAATAATCTTCGAGACAACAATAATAAGAGAATTAGGTAGTCTAAATCTAAAAAGGAATCTATTTCACATAGCAGCGTATTCGAGCATTGTACAAATCCACAAATTCAGTTTCAGGGGGCAAAATATGTTCAAATCAATCATAGATCAGGATTCCTACATTTCACTTTTAGAAAATAGACACGCGGAAGAATTATTTGAGTTAATGGATAATAGTCGAGACAGCATTAGAGAATGGCTTAATTTTCCTAATCATACACACGAAATAAATGATACAAGGAAATTTATCGAACGAACATTAAGTTCATTTGCAGCTAATAACGGCTACTGGGTTGGGATTTGGCATAAAGGAAAACTAGCAGGATCAATTGGCTTTTTATATTTTGATTGGCATAGCAAGAAGACGGAGATCGGATATTGGTTATCTAAAGATTTTGAAGGATTAGGTTTAGTTACTAAGGCGTGTTCGTTATTTATGAAATATGCTTTTGAAGAACTTAAATTAAACAAAGTTGAAATATGCATGGCTACCAGCAATATTAGAAGTAGAGCTGTTCCAGAGCGCCTAGGGTTTAAGGAAGAGGGAACCGTTCGATGCTTCGAATTTCTAAACGGCAAATATTTAGATCGAGTAACTTACGGGATGATTGGTGAAGAGTGGAGTGGAAATTTCAAAGACCAAAAAATAAAAGGAGAATTAAATGGATAAAAGCCAAATCGGTAATGTTATATTAAGCGTCGTGATTGCTCTAGTCTTTTATTTAAGCGGATTCTTACTAAAGAAATATCCTCCAAAAGAAATCAATGTAACATATGGTTATAGAACATCAAGATCATTGAAAAATATTGATCTATGGAAAGAAGCAAACAAATATAGTGCGGAAATAATGAAGCAGTATGGGATCATATTTTTGATACTTGGATGTGTAATAAGTCTATTGTTTAAAGGGATATCCATAACGATGATATTAATAGGATTAATGATTTTATTTTTCGTTTTAATGTTTATAAGAGTAGAAAAAAGGCTTAAAGGAATGGAATTGAATAAGATAGACTAATGTTGCATGTAACTCTTAGGGTGCAAACGTCATCTAACATCGTATTCTAGTTGCGGGTCATGTGGCTCTTGGTATGGTCGAAATCGCGGAGCAGGAAGCGGATTCAACTGGACAATAACTATGAGCTGCGATCTGTTCTCTACATGTAAGACTCTCGGGTTTGTGAATACAAGAGCGTTAAGTAAAGGAACATATAACATTTTAAAAACAGAAGGGCTGACAATCAATGTCTAATGAAGAAAATAAAATCCCAGATCATCATAGTCCCCTTCGGCATATATTAAGCGAAGCACATGGAATACCTCATCAATCTATTGAATCTCTAGAAGAGGCTAAGAACTATGAAAATGCATATCTAATAATGGAGGGTGATTATGGGGGCGAAATATATGTAGTATGCCCTGTGAAAATAATAAGATGCAACTGGCAAACACTTAGTAAGCTTTTAGAAGATATAGATAATTTATATTGGAAAAATGAATATGGAAGAGGTATCTATTTTGAGTTCTTTAATAACGGAGATATAGTTTCTGGTGGTATGGGAGGGGGAGTGGCGACTAGTAGGCTTTGGGTGAATGAAGGATTACTCAACATACAAAATGAAATTTCTAAAGTCATATATGGAAAGAAAATAAGAATTAGTGTTAGTACTACATAGAAGAGTAGTATGTCATCTAACATTGAATTCACGTTACGGGTAATCTCCCTTGATCTGGAAGAAGTTCTAGGAACGGAAGTGTAATCAATTAGATAAACGCTGCGAGTCTAAGTCTGGCTACCCGTTTGAGTTGATCACTTGAGCTTCTCAGGTTCGTCATTACAAAAATTTCATTGGAAAGCAATGAAAATCAATTTTTTAAAACACATTATAGCTACAAGAAGGAATGATTACATGATGCAGATACAGAGAATCAAGGAAATCTCAGATCAAGAGGTATATCAATTCCTTTCTTACTGTATGAGTCCGAAACCGGAGCGAATTATTCATGAATGCAAAAACTATAAAACGCTAAAAAATCGAGATTTATATGGCGTTTATTTTGAAAATGAACTGACAGGAATTATCGGTTTGATCCATCATACATTGGAAACAGAGTTAAAACATATAGCCGAACATCCCAATCACAGAAATAAAGGGCTTGGCAGCAAATTGTTGGGTGAAATAAAGAGACTTTCGACATCAGCAGTGAGAAGTACCCTGGGGGAGAGCGATTTAAATGTATATATAATTTTATGGAAGCATAACATCCACAGCATAATTTGGGAGGATCACTTGACTTCTTGTAAATTATTCCGATTCCACGGATAAGGGACTTTGGAAGTCTCTTGCAAGCTGCTCTGCCAACATATACAAGCGTTCTTTATTTGACTGTTCTGTCCTAATATCCTTCCCACTTCTCCTGCCATTGTTTAGCATCCCCCTCAATAACATGAAAGAACAATACTTATTCCAGCCTTCTCCATAATCAATTGTTTTGTCTCTCCGCGAAATGAACGCATTTTGTTCATCTTATCCTCCTCGAAATCCGACCGGTCGGTCGTCCAATTACTCTATGATTTCACTTGAATTTCAATGTAATAAAAATGAGGGACATGGTGCACAGGAAGTTCACCAGGATGTTCTATTGAAAACTGTGCTGTAGTGATATATAATGTACTGCAACGATAAGTACATTGTTGGGAAGTGAGCTTGATTGGAAATTATTATCAGCAGCAACTCGAGTAAGCCTATCTATGAACAAATCACAACACAAATCAAAGCGATGGTGATGCAAGGAGAATTAAAAACAGGCGATCCGATTCCGTCTATGCGCTCGCTCGCCAAGACGATTCATGTAAGTGTAATTACAGTGCAAAAGGCATATGAAGATTTGCAACGAGATGGGTTTATTGAAACGACAGTTGGACGAGGCAGTTTTATATCTGCACAGAACAGGGATTTTATACAAGAAGAACAGCAGAAAAAAATTGAAGAGTATTTAATGCTGGCTGCGGAAACCGCACGAACAAGCGGGATAAAATTAGAAAAGCTTACGGAGCTTTTAAGCATGTTCTACAAGGGGGACTAGTCGATGAATTATAGTTTGGAAGTTAAAAATCTGTCGACGGCCTATGCCGGATCTCATTTTCATTTGGATAATGTTTCTTTTTCTGTTCCTCAAGGAAGTATCATGGGGTTTGTGGGTGAGAATGGAGCAGGTAAGACAACGACGTTTAGTTCAATTCTGAATACAATCAGGAGAGACAGCGGGAAGATCGAAATTTTTGGGGAGGAGATGACAGATGAACAACCGGACATCCGCAATCATATCGGGGTTGTTTTTGATGCCATTAATTTCCCGGGGGATCTCACTGCCGATAAATTAGCTGCAGTATTCAAAGATATTTATCAAAAATGGGACGATGATCTCTTTCAGAATCTAATTCGCAGACTTCAGGTGCCTGCTCACATCAAAGTAAAAGACTTGTCGCGTGGCATGACGATGAAGTTGGCCACGGCAGTGGCTATGTCGCATGGAGCAAAACTGTTGCTGTTGGACGAGGCGACTTCCGGACTTGACCCTGTTGTCAGAGAAGAGATGCTGGATTTATTTTTAGAGTTTGTGGAAGATGAAGAACATTCTATTCTCATGTCTTCCCACATCACCAGTGACTTGGAAAAAATTGCAGATTATATCACATTTATTCACAATGGAAGAATCATTTTAACAGAGAAAAAAGATACGCTTTTATACAATTACGGGATTGCTCGTTGCAAATCGGAGCAGTTTCAGATTATTGACAAGTTGGAGTATCTCGCATACAGGAAAAGAGGACTGCAGATCGAAATGTTGATCTCTGACAAAGCTAAGTTTGCCAAAAAGCATCGTGAAATCATCATTGATGATATAACCATTGATGAAATTATGTTGTTATTAGTTAAGGGGGATCAATAAATGAGGGGACTACTCCGCAACAATTTTTATTCCATGGCAAGCAATATCCGACTTTCCTTAATAATGGCTGGATTTTTATCATTGGTTCCTTTGGTTCTTAAGGAGTCGGCTGCGATTCCCATGATTTTGTCCATACAAATATTCCTGTTTGTTGTCAATACCGGTGCCTCGCTGCGAGTGGATGAAACTTCTAAATGGAACAAGTTTGAACTGACGCTGCCAATCAGGCGTCGTACGATTATTGGGGCGAAGTATGTGTCATTTACCTTACTAATCCTCCTTGGTGTGATTATGAGCTTGCTCACGCTTGGTTTTGTGTACGTTGCGGGTTTTGAACTCGATCCGAAGATTGTGATTTATAGTTATGGATTCGGGTTGACGTTGTCGATCACATTAGTGTCTTTGATGTATCCGATCATGTTGAAGATTGGCACGGAAAAAAATGAACTTGTCGTATTTTTCTCGGGCTTTGCTGCGATAGGGATGATGCTGGTACTTGCCGCGTTACTGGCCCCTGTTACAGGAGGCATGCAGCTTCGTCACCCGCTGGTTGGTATGATCTCTTCGTGTATGGCAACAATCCTGTTTGTCATATCCTACTTTGTGTCAGTCCACATTCATCGGAAGAAAGAGTTTAAGTAATGTAAGAGTAGCGCTGCCACTACTTCACGCGGAATCGTAGCTATAAGCAGGCATTCTTATTGAATGCAACCTACATCGGATGTTGGTAATTAGGGAGGGGAAATAATGAAGCCAATATCTATTATCTTAATTATTTTAACGGTAGGAGTATTCATTTTTTTAAAGATTTTTCAAGATTCAATTCCTAAAATTAATGAGCCAATAACTAATCTATTCGTATTTGTAGGCTTCGTAATTTTTGCTGTTATATATGGCATTTCACGAATTAGAAAAAAATAGGCTCTTCACCGTTAGCAATGCAACGAGCAGGATAGCATCTTATGCAAGTCAGGTTTAGATGATAGACGCTAATTTAAAGATGGCTGCAACTATATAATAACCCGAAGGAAGTTGATTCAATTCATAACTATCCGTCATTCATCCTTGGAGAGTACTATTGTGAATCAATTGATTTTTGGAATGAGCATATTGATTTCTATAATAGGACTTTTAAAAGTGATTTCATGATTGAGTGGAAGCATTTATTTATTGAAATTTATCCGAAAACAGGTAATGAAATTAAAGGAGGATACTTTTAAAGACTCTAGAACTCGTTTCATTAAAAAATCCCGGTGATTGGCATGTATATTGGAATCATTTTTATGATCTAAAAATCGAAGAATGTAAAACTAGGCATAGCCTATAATGTAACTCCGGTTGCGGACAGACTTGACCGCCGACGTGTGACCGAGCACCGCGTGCCGGGATGGCTTTGATGTGTGGGAGAATCATGATTGCGAGCTGGTATTCTGACAGGCGTGAAAATATATATAAACTTAATAGGAGGTGACACTCATATGTTCTATGTAAATACGAGAGCATTTATTGAGAGGAATCGAAATAAGGGTACAGAAATTATTGTCCAGGTTCGCAATAAGAAAAATGAAGAAGCCATAGAGCTGCCTGGTGGAAGATTGGAACCCTATGAATCTATATTAACTGGATTAAAACGAGAGGTGCTGGAAGAAACAGGTTTGACTGTTACAGAAGTAGAAGGCAGTGAAAAGCGTATTGACACGGTTGGCATTAATTCTGATTTTGAAGTGGAATGCTTAGAGCCTTATTGTGTGTATCAGACCATTAAGGGACCCGTGGATTCAATAGGAATGTACTTTATTTGTAGAGCGGAGGGTCAATTATTATCTGTTGGAGATGAAACCTTACATATTCGATGGGAAGCTATTGAAGATCTTTATTTATTAATGAAAAATGACCCGCGCAAATTTTCAGATGTCGATCGAGCAGGATTGAAATATTATTTAAAACATAAGTTTGGAAAGCAATTTGAATAAGCGAGTATTCTCTCATAACCATATATTCGTACTTCGGCCGCGTACCGTTCAGAAAACGTATAGGGAGGAGATATAGAATGGATATCATCTTATGCAAGTCAGGTTTAGACGATTGGAAGAGTATTCATGCACAAATTTGATAAAACGATAACAGGGTGATTATATGTATGACTATGTAAGTGTATATTCGGATCAGCATTATAGTAAAAAGATTAGAACAGAAGTTATTGAAGCTTTTTTTGTTGAGACATTACATTTTGAACGAACCAGTCGATTAAAATTTTCTAAAATGATTTACGGAGAGTTAGTTACTGCAAAAGGTATTTCTGCCAATCAGAATGGAAACTATGCTTTTGATACTTTAGATGATGTTAAGGAAATAAATTTAATTGAGATAGATATCCCCCAAGCCAGTACCGGGCAAATGGAAGACGAAATTGAAGAAATCGTATATGCGATAGCCAAAGAATTTTCATGGATCGTGGATTTACGAGAATGATTATGAAATGGAAGGGAGCTGGCCCTATGCTTGTCGTTCACTGGTCGCCAGTTAACAACACAAAAAATATTTTCCAGTGACGGGACATCTTTCTCTGAATCGCTGGTGGATGAAGGCATTAAAAAGCTTCAAAAAAGATGGAAAGCGATATAACGGTTTTATTTTCAGAGTGAAAGAGCAGGATTTGCCGGCCTATTTTAGTCATTTTATAGGTGCTGCAACGGGAGATAAATTTGAAAAGCCTATAGCAACGCTAACACAGCTAGGGGAACAAATGAAAGAGACAATTGTTTGGCGGATTGGCGAAAGATCGGTATGGCATACAGAAGAGAGGTTTAGAGCCGATATCGATTTTTTAAAGCTGGGAAAAGAAGAAATCAAAAAACAGCCCTCCGTATATAAGGAGACGTTAACCGATGCTGCTTTCATGGAATATATACTTGAGGACTATCAAATTGTATTAACGAAATCAATCGAGGCGAACCGAATCATTCGGGTTATACCGCCAACAGAGCAGTTCGGTACAATATTATATAAAAACAAGAAACATAAATATGATAAGGGGCATTTGAAGGAAGCCCAGCGCTTCGACTAATGGCCCATATTTGGAGCATAAGGAGCTTTTATGGTCATTGAAATCAATGTTTTTCTCATCATAGGCATATTTATTGTGCTGATAGCGGGGTTTGTTCAAGGGTTAACCAGCTTCGGTTTCGCGTTAGTGACTATGCCTTTTTTGGTGAAAATGATTCCGCTGCAAGAGGTCGTTCCGATCGTTGTCATCCTCAGTCTATGCACGAATATTATCGTACTCCTAAATAGTTGGCGGCATATCGCTATTCGAAAAATATGGATCTTAATCCTATCAAGCCTATTGGCTGCGCCGCTAGGAACCTTGTTGCTCGTCTATCTCAGTGCAGACCTTCTAAAAGGATTTACAGGAATATTAATTATTGCTTTTGCCGGCATACTGTTATCAGGGAAATCCTTCCCCGTCCGTAATGATAAAATCGCTTTTATACCGATCGGCATGACAAGTGGCTTATTAAATGGAAGCATCTCGCTCAGCGGGCCTCCGGTAGCGCTGTTTTTGTCCAATCAGGGATACAGCAAAAATGAATTTAGAGCCAACATAACCGTTTACGGCGTTATTTTAAACATGATCACAATAGGTACATTTTTTTATAGCGGCCTGCTGACTCCAAAAGTGATGATGTACACCTCGCTATTTGTTCCAAGCGTGTTAATCGGTGTTTTCATTGGCATTATAGCGATCAAAAAGTTAGATGACCAGCTGTTTAAAAAGCTGACCTTGTGGCTCATCATCCTCTCGGGGGTGTGGACGATTCTGGGTTCGCTGAAGCTCGTGTAGGGCCTAAGAAATCATCAGAATGTAAAGTGATATTATAGCGGAAATTATTAGAGGATTGATTGGGAAGCAGCCGTAAGGCTTTATTTTCACTTAGTATAAAATACGGAGGAGCACTCAATGATGAACATGGACAATATATACTTAATAACCGATATTCCTGGATATTCTCCTCAGATCAGTCGACTGATTTCCATGATGAATTATGCAAGATTTACTACACTAGAGGCAGTGAAAGATTTGTCGAAGGATCAGCTTGATTTTTTACTGGATTCTGAAAGCAATTCAATTGGTGCTTTATTATTACACTTTGCCGCTGTTGAATATGCCTATCAGGTAGAAACGTTTGAAAATAGAGAGTTAAATGAAGAAGAAATTAGAGTTTGGGGCCCTGCACTTGATTTAGGTAAAGAAGGACAAGAAAAGATAAAAGGGAATGACTTACTATTTTATCTTACTAAAATGGAGCAAGTAAGAAATAGAACATTGGACTTTTTGAAATCAGTTAATGATGACTGGCTATATATGGAGGAGCAATTTTGGTACAACAAACAAGCTAACCATTATTTTATGTGGTTTCATGTATTTGAAGATGAAATCAATCATAGGGGCCAAATCAGAATGATTAGAAAAAGATTGAATGTATAGCGAAGAAGATTTGGTCAGCATCAACAGAAGTCTAATATTAAGTTACTGATTGAACCGTAAAGGTTTCAGGAGAGGATGAAAATATATGTCGACTAAAAGCTTTACGCACTGTCTTCAAATTTTTCCAAGCTCTGATATAAACAAAACAACAGCCTTTTATGAATTGATTGGATTTAGAGCCGTTCGTTATCTTGATTCAGAGGAACCGCATATTTGTTTATATAGGGATCAAATAGAGATCGTTTTAACTAAATCGACTAAAGAAGTTATCGCACCTAATCGAGAAATTCATGGTTATGGATATGATGCTTATTTTATAACAAATAACCAAGAGGAAATGGAGAATGAGTTTAGAACATTAGGAGTTAAGATCGTTCGACCTTTGTCAACGACGGATTATAACAATAAGGAATTTGTATTTGAGGATATAGATAGAAGATGGATTGCTGTTGGGAACAAACAGTAGAGAAGAGGGTTATAAAAATATATGAATAGAGTTTTCGAAGAGTGCTTGAGCATTATGCATAATTAATGCAAATCTTGATGGGAGAGTCGATGGAGAAATGGATCATATTCGGTTTCCTATAGGTCAGTTTAAACCAGTAATTAATCGAACAGATGAAGAACGGGTTTTCCTCATCAATCGAATACCAGAAATCATAAAGACGTTAAGAATGATTTTGAGTGATTTGGAGCCTGCTCAAATTAACATTCCATACCGCCAAGATGGCTGGACAGTGAAGCAAATCGTTCATCATCTTGCTGATAATGATATGAATGCTTACTTAAGATTTAAGAGGGCGCTAACTGAAGAGGGACCGATGGCGAACTCTTATCGGGAAGATTTATGGGCAGAATTAAGCGACTATAAAAATATACCTATTGAAGACTCTTTATTACTAATTGAAATCCTTCATAGACGATTTCTGATCTTACTTAACCATTCAAGAACTGAAGATTTCAGGCGAACTTTGAAAACTCAAGCGCTAGGCGAAGTAACATTAGATATAGCCCTTCAAAGATTTATATGGCATAACGAACATCACATAGCTCAAATCCAATCTTCTTTTAAAACGAATGAATATTAAGCTAAATGAGATTTTGTAAGTACATGGAAAAGAATATTCGAGCTAGTCATTCGAAAAAGCAAAGAACAGAAAGGGCGGAAATCATTTGATTACAGTTAAGACTCAGATTGAGATTTCTGCTCCTATTCAGGTTTGTTTTGACTTAGCAAGAGATATAGACGTACACACAAAAACAGTCTGGAAACACACAAAAGAAAAAGCCATTATGGAAGCTGCCTCAGAGACGATCGGATTAGGCCAAACCGTAACTTTTGAAGCTACTCATTTCTTAGTGAGGCAAAGGCTGACCTCGAAAATGACGGAATATCAAGAACCTGTTTTATTTGTCGATGACATGCAAAAGGGAGCGTTTAAAAGCTTAAGGCATGTGCACGAATTCAAACAACTAGGTAATAAGACTATTATGACGGATACGCTGTATTTTGAAGCCCCATTTGGGATACTTGGAAAAGCAGTTGATAGACTTATACTTAAGAAATATATGCAAAAGTTTTTGGAGCATCGGAATCAACAATTAAAGATATGGATCGAACAACGTTAGGTGAAATCTGTGCAAGTAGCAAGGAGAAAACATGAAAACAATCAATGACCTACAAACGAAACCATCAAGTCGCTTTGATGATTATGATCCTGATCAGGATGGAAATAAAAACACCAAATTTGCTGATATCCTTATTGATGGAAGATCACTCTACCAAATGCTCAAAAAGCATGATATGGTTCCATCTCTAGGTTGGGGAAGCGAAGAGAATCAAAGGCAAATGATTGATTATTTTCTACTGAAAAAACAACACGAATATATGTATTCAAGATACCCTATACTAGTATGCCCTTGGTGCGGAGATGAAGAATGTGGTTTTATCTCTGTTAGAATCGAAAGGGAAGATGATATTGTTGTATGGAAAGATTTCAGAAAAGAGCCGGACAATCAACGTATTCAACTAGGGCCTTATTTCTTTAAGTGGGATAAATATGAGAAAGCCATTAATGATACTTTTGGGACTGCAGGAATTCAATGATATTTTGTTTAGTAGATACGGGACAAAATATATATTTAACTGGAGTTGAACATGAAGGTATTTAGAAAAAAATTAATCTCTATTATTGTACATCATCGTTTGTTCATAGGTATGGTAAACGAAAGATCATATGATGTCGTGTTTCGAGCTTACTCTGGCAAACATCGAAATTCATTCATTGAGATCATTTTTGATTGGAAAGAATGCTATTATATAAATCTTTACAAGCCATTAATTAGATCTGTTTTAATTGATTACGGTTTGAAAGCGGGCTGGAATCCTGATCGGCCCAATCAAACTTTAATCATAAAGGACAGTAAACAGTTAATAGATGAATTATTACTAAGGGAATTATAATTTTGAAGGAAGGTAATTATTATGTGCAGATACGCCATGTATGGACCATATAAAGATATCTATGCTTGTTTTAGTTGTAGAAAAGTATTCAAGCAAACATCCGATCAAGAACTTAGCAAAGCCGAAATAGGGAATAGAGAATATAAATGTCCGCAATGCAGCGAAATCATGAAGGATATGGGGCATGACTTCCAAGCTCCTAAAAAAGATGATATTAAGCAATGGATGAAAGTAGAGATTTTATATCGTAATGGATTTACTTATCACTCTTGCGGTTGTGGTGGCCCAGGTTATAGACCTGCAGCTTTATCCGAAGTGGAACAATTTTTGGAGAAAAATAAACAGTTCAGCTCAAATGGAGAAGCATTGTTAAGTAATTTAACAATGAGATACTAGAGCCATTTTTCACAATTTCTAATAAGATAAACAAGTCAGCAATGTTCAATAAGTGGAGCAGAAATGATGATAAACGAATTAAAACAATGGGCGATAAAATATAACATTGAAAAAACAAGCCTTGCAAGCTTTTGGTTGAGTTTTAACAACTATATTGAAGAAGATCCAGATGAATTTAGTGAAGTTTTTGGCGAGGAATTCGACCATGCATTTTTAACTGTTAAGATGGAAAGTGTAGCTCTATTCCTAGATAAGTGGGATGAAACAAAAGATAACGAACTGATTTCATACGGCTTTGATTATGCAGTATCCTATATTCCAATTGTATATAAAGCTGAAAAGATTGGATTATACAAGCTGCTTTTCACATTGGAAGGTGAAGTTTTTGACGATTTTTTCATTCTTGAATAAGGTTAATTAAATATATCAACAACGAAAGGCTTATTAATATTCTCAGTTTCATGGGATTATCTGAAGAAAACAACAGCCTGACTTATTGCTGTATTCATGTTTTTGACCGTGCCCAAGTCAGAGAACGTATATTTAGATATAATCAAAATAATAAATCCAAAAAAGCAGGAAGCCTTGTCACACAGGGGTTTCTGCTTTTTTTTGTTTTTATGAGCACTTTGCTTGAAGACTCATTTTCGGATCAACGTACTTGTAAGCATATAGATAAAAAATAGGAATACACATCCTTATTATCCAATAATATGTTACTTAATGAGGAGGGAGACAGTTGTTTCCTTTGGTTGGTCATGCCTGCAAGAGCCGATCCTTGCTTACAACGCAAGCTGGACTGATGAAGAAGGGAGGGCGGGGATTTTTATATCGTTGACTATGAGTAATTATGGTATCTGTTCTGCTTGTTGCGCAACCAAATAACATTAGCGGAGGTTTAGACATGCTCGCAAAAATGAAGAAATACGGCGTTTGCAGTTTAGCTTTTGTCTTGCTGACTACAATGATTTTTACGGGATGGAGTGCTCAGGCATCGGCAGCAACACCCATTACATCTGATTTCAGGTCATTGCAGGCTTCGCAAATCGTTTCCGAAATGGGCGCAGGATGGAACTTGGGCAATCAGCTTGAGGCGACGGTGAACGGTACACCAAGCGAGACAGCTTGGGGCAATCCTATTATTACATCGGAGCTGATAAAAAAGGTGAAGGCAGCAGGCTTCAAGACGATTCGCATCCCCGTCTCCTACTTGAGTCATATTGGAAGCGCTCCCAACTATACGATTAATACCGCATGGCTGGATCGGGTGAAAACGGTCGTTGACTATGCCTACAATGAAGGTCTATATGTTGTTATTAATATTCATGGCGATGGCTTTAATTCTATCCAGGGTGGATGGTTACTGGTAAATAGCGGAAACCAGGCTGCCATCAAGGAGAAATACGAACGTGTTTGGCAGCAAATTGCCAACAAGTTTATCAACTATGACGAGCGGCTTATTTTCGAATCGATGAATGAAGTGTTTGACGGTACTTACGGGAATCCGAATTCTGCATACTACGCTAATCTTAATGCATACAATCAAATTTTCGTAGATACAGTCCGAAAGACCGGGGGCAATAACAGTGCCAGATGGTTGCTGATTCCAGGCTGGAATACGAATATTGACTATACGGTTGGCAATTATGGCTTTGTCCTCCCAACGGACACGTACAGATCCTCCACAATCCCTATCTCGGAGAAAAGGATCATGATTTCGGTGCACTATTATTCCCCGTGGGATTTTGCAGGCGAGGAAAACGGCAATATCACCCAATGGGGAGCCACTGCGACGAATCCTTCCAAAAAGTCTACTTGGGGACAGGAGGATTACCTAAACGCACAGTTCAATTCCGTGTATAATAAGTTTGTGACTCAAGGCTACCCTGCTGTAATTGGCGAATTTGGCGCGATTGACAAAACCGCATATGATTCCACAAACAATGCGTACCGCGCAGCATTCGCCAAAGCCGTTACGTCAACCGCCAAGACATACAAAATGGTTCCTGTATACTGGGACAACGGCTACAATGGCCAGCACGGATTTGCACTGTTCAATCGTTCCAACAACACCGTAACACAGCAAGGCATTATTAATGCAATTATGCAAGGCATCCAATAACTGCTCATTGAACTTCATCGGTGAAATTGGCGTGTTCCTTGCAAAAGGAGCGCGTCGTTTTAAAAAAAGAAACAACCACAGCCGATATAAACAAGACAACGAAAAAGGTCGAACAGCTCTCAAAGGTAGCCTTTCCATTTAGTTTAATGATACATTTTTGTAGGCGATAATGTTCGGCCTTTACAAGTAGCTTCGTCAGCCAGCGCGTGAGTTGTAGCAAGCTGTGTTTCACCTTCGTTTCCAGCTTCACCAGCACGAGCAAACAGAAGGCGATGAGTGTGATCCAAATCTGGTTGGTAACGGCGTGCTCACTCGTCCCATAAAAATGCTTGATCTGTAAGTGCTGCTTCATCCACTTGAAAAAGGTTTCAATGGCCCAACGGCTGCGGCGTAGGCTATAGACCCACAAACAGGCAGAGCTCGGCTAATTACGCCGTGCTCTGCCTGTTTCTATCTGCAGCTAATTATCTAAGCTCTATTTAATTGTATACCTGCAAGCTTATACTTGTATTATAGCCGCTAACGAGAAATGAAACCTTATTGCTATAGGTTGCAAAAATATCATTTTTTCCAGTTCCGGCCATGACAGAGCCTTTCGTAAAAGTATTTATTGTCGTGTCACCTGTCTTGAGTGTCTCCAATATATCCGCAGATGCTGTCTGTACATCTTTAATCGAACTAGTGAAACCCCCTGCCGAGGCCCACCCTTCCTTCTTGCGACGCTCATCATCCTTAAGATACTCATTAAATTGAAGAATATCCTCATTCAGCAGGCGATGCAATTCCTCATATTCCTTCACATCAAACTCCAAAATGTTATCTTCCCCAATATTTTTCTCATAGAAGGCGGTTTGAATATTTTGGGCACGCATTAATAAGCTCATTGCGTAGTAACGAATCATGTAGTCTGAAGCTTTCAATGCTTCCATTTCCTCCAGCTTTGACTGCTCTGTTAATTTCTCTAAATCTTGGAAATATATCTCCGACAATGTTTCGTATTGCCCATACAGCTCGAATAGCTTAGCGTGAAGTGCCTTCCCTTGCTTCCAATCGTCTTGCTTATAGGTTCCCTCCTGATAATACTCTAAAGCCTCATCTAGCGTTTTCATAATGTCCGTCATATATGGAATCAGCTGTTTTATAGAATCGTCAACCGCACCGAAGGCAGGTTCACTTGAAGCCAATTTCATTGTTTCATTCATTGTGTCAACCGCATCCAGCCCAAACGGACTGCTGTTAAACTCAGTGAAGCCTTTTGGGATAACCATTTCTTGTTCCAATCCGAACTTGCGTACATAAACAGTCAGCAGTTTTTCAAACAATCCATCATTCATCGTATTTGCCAAATCGATATAGGCATTGTATTTCTTCGTTTCGAGTTCTTGCTCCGCTGAAGCATTCACAGCAGAACCGCTTGTACCTTCTGTTCCTATTGCTTCAGAAAGCGGGCTGCAGGCTGTCATCGTCATAATTGCTATAACCAAACCAATAACCATGAATCTACTCATTCTTTATTTCTCCCTTTATGTGTATTTACTTGTTGTTTATCGGCGATAAACTCATATTTGTTAATACATTGATAATAAAAATAGTGAATTTATTTATGTGGTTATTTATATTTGAATAAAATTGAATACTGATCTTCAATGGTAAACTATTATAGTGAAAAAATCCCACGTAAAAGCCGATTATATTAAAGTATGGTCCATATGGTTGCAAACCTATTTCGTGAAAGGAAGGTATAAGTGAAGCATTTAAAGGAAATCGTCACTCATGCTGCTGCTTATAATGAAGATGGCAGATACGAGGACGCAATAAAATTGCTTACCCCTTCTTCTGAGTTCAGCAGAGCTTTTTTAAGTCCGAAGGAAGAATGGTATTTGAATTTTCGTAAAATATACATATACATAGAAGCTCTGTTGCACACCGGGGAGGTGGCTGAGGCGAAGCAAGTCACGTCTTTGCTGCGGCAGCATGCAGTGAACGGACAGGAACGTTTTGGCCTGAATAAAGAGACGGATCAGTTGCTGCAGTTTATACAGGGGATTATACCGGCGTTTGATGCTGATCAGAATCAGTATGAGATTGTTCGTTCGTTGGGTTGGTTGATCTATGAAAATTCTCTGCCTGCAGATTTGAAAGGGCAGGCGCTGTATTATTTGGCACAGTCACATTATCGCGAAAATAATGTTGTAGATGCTCTTAATAGGCTGAAGGAGCTTCCGGAAACTGCACCTTCATCTTTTACAAGAAAGGTAGATGAACTACGTAAACAAATAGAGCAGCGAATGCTGCTTCATGCCAAAGAGCCTCGCAAAGAGCATCAAGTCTTTATAGAAATCGGCGAGAAGGAAAATGTCTGGATTATAGAGCTCCAACATAATTCACAAGGCACGATGCTTGCTGTTATGTACAGAGATGGTATTCTCAAGCTTCTGAATGCTGAAGATGGAGCAGAGATTGTCTCGTTTGAGGATAATGTGCCACTTTACCGTGAGGAGAAGGCGGAAGAGGTTTGCCTTGCTTTTAGCCCGGACTCTCGTTATCTTGCGGTTGGGCTGGGTGTCGGTATTGTGAAGCTTTATGATGTCGCCAAGAGAAGACTGCATACTGAGTTTTTATATCCAGGTCTGGATTGGGAGCAACTGGAGCGCAATGCCTATTATGAGGAATACACCCACGTCTTTTTTAGTCCAAAAGGAAGCTATTTAGTCATTGTTCCGACAGCCGGCAGTTACGATCCACAAGGAGATGATGGTTATCCTATCCCTGAATATTATAAAACATTTTATGTGATCGATTTAAGCACCAGCAAGGTTATGCTGCAGCATACTTATGAAAAACAAAAAATTGCTGCTATTCAGATTAGTCCCGATGAGCAGCGGCTTGCTGTTGCCGTATTTGGTGAAACGATCGCCGTATGGCAGTTGGCTAGCGCACAGGTGATATTTAAACAGGATGATTTTTTGTGGCTGGGGCTTCCTTCTCATATGGGAATGATTCGTGCAATTGCGTTTACAGCCGATAGCAGCAGATTAGTTTATGCGACAAAACATCGTTCAATTAAGCGTGTACATCTTAACGCTGGAATGCGTGTGGAGACGCTGCAGCTAGAGGTCAATAAGGATTGTTGTGCTTTGCATATAGATGCTCAAGACACAGTTGTTTTTGCCGAATATAAAAGTTATACCCCTGCTGTGCTGCGGAAATGGAGAGAAGGGCAAAGCGAGGCGGAAATAATGTTTGAGTGTTCCCGACCTGTTGTAGAAGAAATCGTTGTAAACATGGAAATGGATGAAGTATGGGTGTACAACTCGCCTGACGTTGAAATCAGGAAGTATAGCACATCGGTCTTAATCAATAAATTTTCTCCTTATGAGTGGTCGTATTCCCGTTTTATGGTTTTCAATAGTGTATCCATCTGTGGTTCGGCGAGCCGAGCAGCGATAAGCTTTGAAACGAAAATTCGGTTGGTCTAAGGCGGATATGCGCCTGGAAGAAAGGGATGATCCTTGTATGAATCAGTTAAATCGCTTGTCTGGCTTAGCCGAAGAGTTTGTTGCGCAGTGCTATCATAGAAGAACGATAACCGATAGAACGACGCTGGCAAAGAGCCTTCAACAGCATGGTATCCCTGTATTCGCGGCTTTACTGGATTTTCAAGAGCAATATGGGGGACTTAGATATAATTTCGGATCGATAGCGTATCAAGGTACTACATTTAATGTATTAGGAAATGAACCAAATGGTAATAGGTATCCCAAACACCTATATGATAAGGGACAGCATTTAGTGGAATGTATTTATTATGATTGTCGTGATGGCGGTGACTTCATAGGTAAGGATGGCAAGCTATATCGTTATATTCAGGGTACCTATTCCATTTTAGCAGACAGCGTTCAGGAGTTTTTGGAGAGTGAGGCTGTTAAATATGGGTTATTGCAAAAGCAAAAGCAATGGCTTGTAAAAACAGTATACGATTCTGATATTTCAAGATGGCTCTTAGATAATGAATTAGGACTTACTGAAATAAAAGAAGCGAGTGGAGCATATATCAAGTGGTGGAAAAGCAGCGATGGCAACATTTTTATTCATGAATATGATAAAGAAAGGCTCGGGAATGCCAACGCATATGTGGCGAATACAGTGGATTTACAAAGATTGTACAATAATAGTTGTCTGTCCATTCAAGGTTTTCCGTTCCATTGCTATTATAACATCGAAGCGAAAAGTGCCGAAATTGATAATGTAAGAGAGCGGTATTATTTTAATCATCAGCTGTACAACACCTGTGATTACTCCCGAATCCAAATCAAACAGGTGGAGGGGCCGGAAGATATATATTTGAGCTATTTAGGCGAAAAAGAATTCATGCTAAGACAGCCGATGTCTGATTTTCTAAATAAACTTCCTGTGCTCACTATACCTCTTACCGATTATGATGCAGACTTGGTGGATTTCGCCATTAAACAGGGCGATGATAGTATATTAAAGCTCATATCCTATCTTACGAGATTAGAGGAAGCAGAAGATACAGGAAGACGAACGGTAGCGGAAAGCGATGTTGATATGGTGTATGTCAGTGAATATTTTCGTCGTTTGGTTCAGTTTAGTGAAAAGATGGGAATTAAATCGCATCCCCTTTACTTTCATCCTTACGAAGCGGCAGGAATTAGCTATGAGCTTACGGCTGAGGATTGGTATCCTCAATTGAAGCAAATGAAACTTACCCATGCTCAAAGGGCTTGCAAGTACACGTTATTGTATATGAAGCTGGCGGAAGAGGGAAATGAAGTGGCGGCACAGGTGTATCCAATATACGAGCCTCTGCTTATGTTTTATATTTTAGGGGGATGTTTCAGAAAAGAGCATGGTTTTATTGATGTTGGCACCTATGCTTTTCATCAATCCGGGTGGCAGTCTATGGCTGCGAAACATCCGATTGATGTCTACAGCAATACGATTGGCACCTACAAAAAACGGTATTTAGGACATGCCGTAAGGAAAATCGGCAAAATCCATTGGGGTGAGAAAAAAGGGGAACTCTCTCATTTTAACGGGAATTCGTTGAGTTGGTGGATTGAAAATGTAGGAGCAGCACCTGCTTTTTTGTTTAAGGCAAAGGAGCTTAATATAGATTACTCGCCAAATGTATTTTCTTTGTGTCCGGATATGATACGGGTGGAGCGTACTCTGGTACAATGGATTTGTGAAAGCTACTTACAGTGGGCGTCTTTAGTAGACAATCGAAACCCTGAAGCTATGAAAAATCCATGTCTCTATGATCCGTTTATTGAATTGTTTAGGAATGAGAATGAATTAGCCGTTATGGAGAAAAAGATCATTGATTTAATCCATCTGATGGAGAAAGAACCGATGATCAGTTATGTAGAAGCATTGAAACGGGAGAAATTTTCTTTGTAATAATAACTCTAGAATCAATCATACAACATTAAATAAATCAACAACGAAAGGGTGAGCAGCCATGTTATGCATTTCTGTCGAAAACATTCAAACGCTCAATAATAAAAATAAACCAACGAACGAAAAGGATGGTTCTTGATTGAAAATTAAAAATAGCAGCCATGTACCTGTACGTTTTTTCATTAATGACGATATGAAGCTTGAGAAAAATGCGTTGGCAGAGCTGGACCAGCTCCTAACGGTAAATGAATCGGTCGAAATGCTGAAGCAGCAGCAGACCGGCTATTTTTCCAATGCGGATGCCAAGATCGAAGAAGTTGCGATTACGCCGGACTTCCATAAAGGAAGCGGTATCCCGATAGGCACAACCCTCCTTACAAAAGGCTTCGTCATTCCCCAAGCTGTAGGCAACGATATTAACTGCGGCATGCGGCTGTACACGACCTCGCTTCAGGAGGACGACATTCGTTCTAATCTCAAAAAAATTGAAGCCGACATTCGCCACATTTTCTTCGAAGGCGGCCGTAACATCCCGATGACAAGATCGCAGCGCGAAGCGATTTTCAAAGAAGGCTTAGTGGGTGTTTTGGCATCGCAGCAAGGGAGCAGTCGCCAGGGACTGTGGGATTTTTATGATGCGAGGCAGCAAGAGCAAGACCTTGCCAGAGTCAATCGTTCCGGCTCGTTCATTGCAGGCGAAGTAGACGGACTCGACAGCTTTCTGGGCAGCTCAGAGCTTTCCTATGACAGCCAGATTGGCTCCATTGGCGGCGGGAACCATTTTGTCGAGATACAAAAGGTAGTAAATATTCGCAATCATGCCTTGGCTAACGAGTGGAACATTAAGCACGGCCAAGTGGTCGTGATGATTCACACAGGCTCCGTATCCATTGGACATCATGCAGGTGTAAATATAAAGGAAATGCTGAAAGACATTTATCCTGCATCATTAAAGCATCCGAGCAATGGCATCTATGTGCTGCCGCAATCTGAGCGCTATGCGCTGCAATGGAAGCGTTATTGGAACCTCCTTCATAATGCGGCTAATTTTGCTTTTGCGAATCGCTTGTTTTTGGGACTCATGCTGCAAAAAGCATTGCATCAAAGCTTGAAGTCGTTCGATTATAAATTACTGTACGATGCGCCGCATAATTTTGTTTGGGAAGAAACGATTGATGGCAGCGCGGGTTTTATCCACCGCAAAGGGGCCTGTACTGCAAAGTCGGCAGAACAAATGATGAATACGCCTTTCCAATATACGGGGGAGCCTGTATTCATCCCGGGATCAATGGGCGCAAAAAGCTATATTCTTGCAGGACTCGGCAATCGGGATAGTCTGTTCAGTGCCAGCCACGGTGCGGGCAGAAGTCTTTCCCGAGGCGACTCGATCAAGGTGGATGATGCTTTATTTCGTGAATTTATTGCCAAGTTTAATGTGGTTACGCCGATTGATCCGAACCGCAACGATATTAAGTCGAGGCCGGATATTTTGAAGAAGTGGGAAGAGGAATTAAAGAAAGAAGCTCCTTATGCCTATAAAGATATCAATGCCATTATTGAATCCCATGAAGAACACGGCATGGCCCAAGTCGTAGCCGAGGTTGAACCGATTTTAACGATTAAAGGTTAGTCAACCGCTTAAAAGCATGGCAGCTTCTACGGTACGCTTAAGCGTATAAAGAACTTTGAAAACAATTGCTTTGAGTCCAAAAAAACCGCCTGTCAAATGTCTTATGACAATGACAAGCGGTTTTTTAATGTTACAAGATGTTACGAGGCGTTACAAGATGTTGCATGTGCTGCAAATCCAAGCTTTAAACAGCTCGAGCAATCAGCGCAGCCAGCACTTTTGCCCCTTTTGCCGTCAGATGAACACCATCCTGTGAAAAATAGTCGTCTTTCCCCGAGCTGGCAGCGTGCCAGTCAACAAGTACCATATTCTTATTATCTTTAGTTGCTTTGGCTAGAGCATCGTTGACGATTTGCTCCCATGGACGGGGAACACGTGTATTCACTAAAATAATTTTTTTATGGTCCTTAAGCAGCTCGGAAATTCGCGCAAGCTGCTTGCTTGCAAAAGCGCCATTCGTTCCCAGCTCTATAATAACGGTGTCGCCAAGCTTGCCGTTTTTCTGGAGCTGCTCAAGGATAGGCGGAGCTTGGGACATTTGTCGGCCAATTTGACCGTCTACCGCTATGCCCGGAACGAGTTTTTCCAAAGCGCTCTGAATGTCGAGCATGACGGAATCGCCAATTGCGGTTACCTTCGATTCAGCTTGT
Organism: Paenibacillus sp. JT22N7; assembly: GCF_059383875.1. NCBI lineage: Bacteria > Bacillati > Bacillota > Bacilli > Caryophanales > Paenibacillaceae > Paenibacillus > Paenibacillus sp. JT22N7. The sequence continues at coordinate 265,712 of NZ_JBXENY010000007.1, read as the reverse complement.
GGAGGCTGCTCCTCATGCTCAGGCGCCCGCTTGACTCCATCCTCACCCGACTCGCTCGGTTTAACAGACGGGCTCGGCTCGGTGCTTGCATGGGTGATCGCTTCGCCGCTTCCTTCCGGGCTTGCCACTGCACTTGGCTCCCCGCTTGGCGACGGCTTCTGCTCGGGTGCGCCCGTGCTGGGCTCGCTCGGTGCAACGCCCGTACCAGCCCCAGAGCTCCCTTGCCCAGCGGGCTCCGTCTCCGAACCATCGGCATTCCCCGCGGCATAATTACCCGACGCCTGAACATGTGAGAACGGTTTATTGCTCCAGATCGACGCTAACCCATCCATTCGGAGCGCATACGACATCGTGACGACTAAGCAGACGCTGAAGAAAGCGATAAAGGCTCTTCGATAGGAATGGGCGGCCATCCAACTGGGGAATTGCTTGCACAGCTTACTAATGCTTCCGTGACGAAGGGGCTGCTCAACATATTTATAGGATACGGTGGCAAGCACAAGCATCAACACAACTTGCAGGCTTAGGCGCATAACCGAAACTTCACCCGTATCAACAGCTGGGCCCGTCAAAATAACGACCGGATAATGCCATAAATATAGCCCGTAAGAGCGAACGCCGATAAACCGTAGCGGCGGAATCGAAAGCAAACGGCCAATTCGGCTGGCTGGATGCGCCGCTGTCATAATGAGCAGCATGGACACAACGGACAGCAGCAGCATGCCCCCCAAATATAAGAAGGGCTGATATTCGTTCGTATACCAAAAAGCTAGCAGCGTTAGGAGCAGTGCCGTTCCTCCAATGATATCCAGCGTAAGCCGCGCTTCATTGGATACGCGTGGTTTAAGCTTATGAAAAGGCCATATCAAAGCTAGCACCGCCCCTATTAACAGGCCGAACATGCGCGTATCGGTTCCATAATAAACACGGCTAGGATCGCTGTCAGGCTCGTAAAGCCATGCCATAGCAGTAGCCGATAATAGTGTCAGCACAAGTATGCCCAGCAGCAGCGCACGGCGCCGTTTCAAAAAACGCAGCCCTACTAAGAGCATAAGCGGCCACACCAAATAAAACTGTTCTTCTACAGCAAGCGACCATAAATGGCCGAGCGGCGAGGCGGGGCCAAAGCTTTCGAAATAAGAAACGTTATGTAAAATGAGCCACCAATTGCTCACATATAGCAGTACGCCGGGCAAATCGGTTAAAAAAGGAGACCAATGCGGATAAGCAAACAGCAAGGTCGCTGACCCGGTGACCGCGATCATAAACAGCATGCCGGGAAGCAGTCTTTTTGCCCTGCGGGTCCAAAAAGCTTTCAAATCTATTTTTCCATGTCGTTCTAGCTCATGCATTAATATACTAGTGATCAAATAACCGGATAGGACAAAAAAGATGCCTACGCCGAGCAGTCCGCCGGGCATCCATCCGGGATGAAGATGATACACAATAACCGCAATTACGGCGATTGCTCTGATTCCGTCAAGCCCAGCCCTGTACGTTTTATTTCCTGATTGCTCGTCTACATTTCGTGCCATATGTCCTTGTGACTGCCTGCGGTTGTCCATTTTGCCTCTTACCTGCCTATGTCTAATTTTGTTGCACAACATCTGAATCGAATGAGGGCTGTTACCTTTATTATCATAATGATTATAAAAAAATGCAAAGGATAAAAAGTTACAAATCAGGTATTGAAATTGTGATCTTTTACCATGCAACTATTTAGACATAAGATTCGTTTTGGTGGATGAAGGGTATTAAGAATACAGAATCATAATGTTTATTACACCACCTACGAAGCAGGAGGACATTTATAATGAAAACATCCAAACGATCGATCTCCAAAGGGAAAAGCATGATGGCAGCAGCGGCAATTGCAATTGGTTTGGCTACGGTACTGCCGAGCGCGCAAGCTGCGGATCAGGCAGCAGGTCAGGATTTGTTCGGCGGCAAGCCAGCAGGCGACAGCGCGTACCATTTTAGCGATATTCAATTTTTAAATGCAACGACGGGAAGGGCGGCCGGAAATGGCTTTCTAATCGGGACATCCGATTCAGGCTCCCATTGGCAGTCGATTTATAAAGGAACGTGGCAGTTTGCACAGCTCGACTTCATCTCCAATACGACGGGCTGGGCGCTAGCTAAATCTGCAAGCAATGGTCCGAACGCTTTACTATTTACGACGGATGGCGGAAGCAAATTTACGAAGCTGCCTACAGGCAAGCTTCAGCTGCAGCGTATTCATTTTATAGATAAAAATAATGGCTTTGGTTATACGAATGCCTTTGCCTATAAAACGAAGGATGGCGGGAAAAGCTGGGCGAAAATCGCAACCCCGGCAAACACGCGCTATGCGGAGTTTGTGAATGACAAGCAAGGCTGGGCGCTAGTCATCCTGCCGGGACTCGGCTATAACTTGTCGAGAACGACGGACGGAGGCGTGACCTGGACAACTTCGCTCCATGTGAAGGCGGACGAGCTGAGCGGCGGTAAAATCGTTGCTGATGGCACTCAAGTCTGGGCGCAATTTAATGGCGGAGCTGGCATGTCGCAGCAATCGTATTCGGTGTATGCTTCGGCTAACAACGGTGCAAGCTGGCGCAAAGTCATTAGCCAAAGTACAGCGGGCGGCGGCAAAGCGCCTGGCGAAGCAAAGGGACTCGTAACTCAAGGGCCGGCATCACCGGGCGGACATCCGAGCGACCTTGAGCTTGTGGGTGGAACAGCGATTTTGAGCGCTTATTCCCCAGCGGCGCAGCGCATTGGAATCGGACGTTCCTCCAATGGCGGGCAAACCTGGTTTGCGCCGTCCGATACGGTCGGTTATGCCAATACGATCTCGTTTACGAGCACCTATGTCGGGTTTATGGCGGATACGAGCCTGAATTCACCAGCGATCTATAGCACGGTGGACGGCGGGAAAACCTGGTATACGAAGCTTGAAATTCCGACTAAGCCATAAGCAGCATTAGAGCCTATTTAGCATTTGCAAAATGGCGAATTTTATAACACAGCCGCTTGCCGAACAACATCATCAGGCAGCGCCCGTTTGGACAAACAAACCTCTTGGCAAATCGCCAAGAGGTTATTTTTTTGTTCTTCTCTTGGTACGTGGATTCCAATTCAAACATAAATTTACACATTTCCACCATAAATCTGTATTCAACAACTTATGAAAACGCTTTATTATTTGTGAAGAACGTGAATACGCATGCCAATAAAAACAAGGAGGTTCAACTTTCATGGTTTTTTTGCGCAATAAGCTTTTACGAGATGTCATCGCAAGCACGATGGTGCTGTTGCTGTGCTTCTCTGTTGTGTCCCCGGTGTTTGCAGCGGATGACCCAACTGCTGAAGAAAGGGTCACTGAAGATATAACTCTTGATGAAACAGCTCATGCAGAAGCAACAGCTGCAGCAGTGCCCGATGGTCTGCTGCTTCATTACAACTTTGATGAAACAGCAGGCAGCACGGTGAAAGACCGCTCTTTGAACGGACATGACGGTTTATTGGCAGGAGGAGCGGCCTTCACGGCAGATGGCAAAATAAATGGAGCCATTGATTTATTTGGAACGGATGGTTATGTTAAGCTGCCCGATGGATTGCTTTCGTCCACCCATGATATGACCATCGCCACTTGGGTGAAGGCGGACAGCTTGGGAACGTGGGCGCGAGTGTTTGATTTTGGTACCAGCACGACAAATTGGATGTTTCTGACTTTGAAAAATCATGCTGGTGTGGCTCATTTCGCGGCACTACCGCAAGGGAACGGGGAAAATGCCTTGGCTGGCCCGGCTTTTCCGGCCTCCAGCTCATGGCAGCATGTAGCGGTTGTCATTTCCGGCAACACGTATGCGATGTTTATCAATGGCATTCAAGTGGCCACCGTAAGCAATATGCAAAATGATCCCTCCGAGCTTGGCTTTACGACGAACAATTATATTGGCAAATCCCAATTTGCGGCTGATCCTTATTTTGACGGCAAAATCGACGATTTCCGCATCTATGACCGCGCCTTATCGGCAAGCGAGCTCGTCTCTCTAGTTGGAGAGGCGCTAAGCGATATCGAAATCATTGCTTATGATAAAAACTGGCTGGAGCTGGGCGATACGACGCAGCAGACGAAGGATTTGACACTTCCCGCGGCAGGTCCTGGGGGGACGGCTATGACTTGGGCTTCTTCTGATCCGGCAACGGTGAATGCAGAGGGGAAGGTAACGCGTCCGGAAGCGGGTCAAGGCGATAAGACGGTCATTCTGACAGCGACGATTGCGAAAGGGGCGGAGCAGGATACAAAATCCTTTACCATCGTCGTATGGGAGCTGGATTCGGCATCCTACACCTTGAATATTAACGGAAGAGAGGCGGCTCATGAGGTGAGCCCGACGCTATACGGCATTTTTTATGAAGATATCAACTATGCGGCGGACGGCGGATTATATGGGGAAATGGTGCAAAATCGCTCCTTCGAATTCGGCACTTCTTTGTATGCTTGGAGCAAAACCGCTTATGGCGGCGCTTCGGGCGAGCTGACGACCGCAACGGATAGAGCGCTGAACGCCAGCAATCCGCGATTCGCACGCCTGACGATTACGAATGCGGGAAGTGCTGCCGGGGCAGGCGCTGGGTTAGCGAATGCGGGTTATTCTGGCCTAGCTGTAGCAAGCGGCGAAACTTATCATTTCAGCGTGTATGCACGGAGCGCAAGTCCTCTGACAAAACCGTTAGTGGCACAGCTTAGAGGACAAGATGACGCGGTTTATGGCTCCTGCGAGGTGACAGGCCTTACAGCTGATTGGCAGAAGCTTGGCTGTGCGATTCAAACGAATGCCGCCAGCACGAACGCCAAGCTCGTCGTTATCGGAACGGAGCAGGCGGTCATCGATCTGGATATGGTGTCGCTGTTCCCGGAGAAGACGTGGCAAAATCGCACAAACGGGCTGCGCTACGATCTAGCCGAAATGCTGGACAATTTAAATCCGGGCTTTCTCCGTTTTCCGGGCGGCTGCATCGTCGAAGGCGGTTCTCTTGAAAACCGCTACAGATGGAAAAATACAATTGGCGACGTAGCGGAGCGCCAAGTCCAGCGCAATCAATGGGCGGCCAATTATTATCAATCGTTTGGCCTCGGCTTCCATGAATATTTCCAGCTGTCTGAGGATATTGGCGCGGAGCCTTTGCCGATTATTTTTATCGGTCAAGTGTCCTGTCACGGCAATCCCCCGAAAGTGCCGATGAACGAGCTTGACCCTTATATTCAAGACGCGCTTGATCTCATTGAATACGCGAATGGGCCGGTTGATTCCACTTGGGGGGCCGTACGCGCTGCAAACGGTCATCCTGAGCCTTTTCAGATGAAATATCTTGGAGTAGGCAATGAATTGTGGGGCCAGGATTATTTGGACCGGTATGAAGTGTTTTATGATGCGATAAAAGCAAAATATCCCGACATTCAGCTGGTGCTGAGCGCGGGCGCTTTTCCAGAGGATTCGATGTTCCATTATGCCTATGATTGGCTTGGAAGCAATGGCAATAAAGCGGATTTGGTCGATGAGCATATGTATCAAAGCCCGCAGTGGTTTTACAATAATGTCAATCGGTATGACCACTACAGCCGCAGCGGGCCTAAGGTTTTTGTAGGCGAATATGCAGCGCACGGAACGGGCAAAAAAAACAATATGGAAAGCGCCCTTGCCGAAGCGGCGTTTATGACGGGGCTTGAGCGCAATTCGGACGTGGTAGCGATGTCTTCGTTCGCGCCTTTATTTGCAAGGCAAGGCAACACGCAGTGGACGACCGATTTAATTTGGTTTGACAACAGCCAGGCGTACGGAACGCCGAACTATTACGTGCAGCAGCTGTTCAGCCGCCATGTCGGCCAGCAGCTTATGCCATCCCAGCTTCAGAAAAATAAAAGCTATAGCAGCAGCACCGTCCAAGGCTCGATTACACTCGGCGCTTGGAACACAGGTGTAGAGTATGATGATGTAACGGTTACGGCTAACGACGGTACGATTTTACATCAAAATGATTTCAGCGATCCGTCGACGCTTTCACAGTGGAGCAGCTTCAAGGGCGCATGGTCCATTGACAGCGGCGTGCTGAAGCAAACCTCCACCAGTACAACGGATGCGCGGCTTCTATTGAAGGAAGGCCAGCAATGGAGCAATTACACGCTGCAATTGAAAGCGAAGAAGACGACGGGCTCCGAAGGCTTCCTGATCGGATTTGGCGCCAAGGATACCGACAACTATTATTGGTGGAATCTTGGCGGCTGGTCGAATACATTGACTGTAATTGAGCAAGCGGTTGGCGGCACCAAGTCAAACATCAGCAATTCCTTGAACAGCGGAGTAGAAGCCAATCGTTGGTATGATATTAAAATCGAATTGCAGGGCTCGCTCATCCGCTGTTATTTGGATGGCGTGTTGGTGCATGAGGTGGATCGGGACCCTGGCCCACTTTACAGCGTGACGACGAAGGATGAGAAAACAGGTGATCTAATCGTCAAAGTCGTGAATATTGGCGGCAGCGAGCAAACCTCAATCGTAAATGTGGATGCTGATTATATCGACGGCAGCGCTACCGTGCTGGAGCTGAAAGCGGCATCGGCTGCGGCGGAAAACTCGTTTGCCACACCGGAAAATGTAATGCCTGAGGTGAAGGAGGTTGCCGGATTAGGCCAATCCTTTACTTATGATTTTCCCGCCTATTCGGTCACTGTATTAAGACTGAGAACAGTGCCTGGAGCAGCCATAACAGCGATTCAGCCTGTACAGGTTAAGGCAGCTGTTGGAGCGGTGCCGCTGCTTCCAGCTTCCGTATCCGTCAGCAAGAGCGACGGCAGCGAGCAGCATGCAAACGTGCAATGGGGAAAAATAGATGAGGAGCAAATGAGCAAAACAGGCCTTTTCAAAGTAAAAGGCGAGGTGGCCGGCACCTACTTAACGGCGGAGGCAATCGTCACTGTTGCGGAAGAGGATGAAGGTCCAACCCCTACGCCAACGTCAACCCCGACACCGGAGCCGACGCCAACGCCGACGCCTGAGCCATCTGCAAGTACAACGCCGCAGCCGACGCCAAGTGCGACACCATCGCCAGGCGAGACGCCGCAGCCAACTGCGAGTGCGACACCGACGCCAAGCGCAACACCGAATCCGACAACTAGCCCGTCTGGCGGTTCGAGCTCATCGCAGCCAACTGCGACACCTGTGGTGACGGGAGGCGGCAAGCAGCTGGTGGAGTTGGATGAAAAAACGGTGAAGGCCGCGCTGGAAAGCGCCATCGATGGCAAAATCAAGCTGAAGATCAAATCAAATGCAGAGGCAAATGCATGGCAAGTGAAAATCCCGCTCACGCGATTATTGGAAGCTGGAAGCACAGAGAAAGCCGAGTCGCTCGAAATCGATACGGGTTTTGCCATCGTAACGTTATCCTTGAAATGGCTTGAAAATAATAAAGGCACAGCGCCAAAAACCTTGACCCTAACTATAACGAAAGCGGATATTTCCAAGCTTCCTTCCGAGACGCAGCAGCAATTGACTGGTGCAGTCGTTTATGACTTTCAGTTGGAAGTGGATGGGGTGAAGGTCAGCGATTTTGATGGGCGAGAGGATATCGTTGTAGCTTTTCCATATTCATTGCAGCCTGGTGAAAATCCGCATCAAGTCATTATTTGCTATATCACGGATAGTGGAGCGCTGGAAGCTGTGAAAAATAGCAAATATGATTCGTTAAGCGGAAGCGTGGTGTTTAAGCCCAAGCATTTCAGCAAATATGCTGTCGTGTACAAGAAAGTCGGCTTCAAGGATGTAACGAAAGCATGGCAGCAGCAAGCGATTGGTGCGTTAGCTGCACGCGATATCATCAGCGGGACGGGCGGAGGACAATTTAAACCGGAAGCTGTCATAACGAGAGAGGAATTTATTGCCATGCTAATGAATGGACTGGATTTGACGGAGGCGAATGCTCTAACACCGCTGAGTGATGTCCAGCAAGGCACATGGTATTATGACGCCGTTGCCACAGCCTATAAACTCGGGATCGTTAAAGGAAAATCAGACGGCAGTTTTGGGGTGCACGACAAACTTACAAGACAAGATATGGCGGTCATGGCCTATCAGGCAACGAAATATGCGGAGCTCGAGTTAGCTGAGGAAGCAGCAGCTCCATTTTCAGACGAGAATGCTATTTCGGTATACGCCAAAAAAGGTGTTGCTGCCATGCAAGCGGCTGGAATCGTGAGCGGCATGGGCCAAAATGAATTTGCTCCACAGGCCGAGGCTACACGGGCACAGGCAGCATTAATGATCTACAAGCTTCTGGGCTTGCAAGGCGAATAACTAAAAAAGGATCTCCTTTCCCTGCTGGATAGCAGTTGGAATGGAGATCCTTTTTGCTGCTTTTATATTGCTGCTTGCAGCGATTGCTAAATGCCGCCTATTTTCCGGCCTGCGCGAAATTGCTTGTACCAAAAATAAACGGTGCAGCCGATGCAATAACCTAGCAAGGCGGCGCTGGCGGCTAGCAGCAGCATAACGGAGAACGCATACGCTGCAATGTCCCAGCCAAACGCTGCGGTTGCGAGCGCCAACGTAAGGAAGAGCACAGCCAGCACATTGTTGAAACGCTGAAGCTCAGCCGCTTGCATCTCTGTGCCTGTCTCTTTTATAAACAGCTTCGCGATCCGGACAAAAAGATTAAGCTTCCCCGCGGAAGCAAGTCCGACCACTTGAATCATCCATAATAGTCCCAATAACAAAGGCTGATTGAAGAAAAAGGAGAGAAGAACAAAAGCTACGATTCCAACTTGGTTCGCTTTTACATAGCGCATCGGCACTTCACGCATCACCGTTCACCTCTAATTCCAATTTATTTACTTGGTATTATTGTATGCCGTAGTTGAAATTTGAGCAACACAAATATTTTGTATCGTCGTCTAAAGGAAACAAGCTTTAAACCGGGCTATAAAGGTGCTATATTTTAGCTACTATTATTTCTCGCCCTTGGGACTGTGCAATGGCGGCGAAATGCAAGGAAATGATTCAAGAAATAATGCTTGAAAAAACGCATGAAAAAAAGATTGTACTTTTGCATCGCTGTGTGTTAAATTAATTTATGACCAATTGACCGAAAGTGAATTTTAGTCAATTTTGATCATTAAGTTGAGCAATAAACGGTTGTAACGCTTTTTGCAAGGGAGGTTATGGGGATGGCGGTTGATCGCAAAACATTGATTTTGGAAGCGGCGGCGCAGTCGTTTGCACAGTTTGGCTATAAGGCGACGACGATGGATCTTGTTTCGAAAATCGCAAATGTAGGCAAAGGGACGATTTACACCTTTTTCAAAACGAAGGAAGAGCTGTTTGAGGAAATTCTCGGCAAAGCCTTTGTAGAGCTGCAAAGCATTATGTGCGAGGGAACGAAGCAGGATGCGGCTTTTAGCGACAATTTGTTTAATGTGCTTGATTCGATTCTCGATTTCCGCTCCGACCATGAGCTGGCAGTGAAGCTTTCGCAGGAGGTTCGAGACATTGGAACGGTGCAGGCGCTTGATGGCATTCGCCGAATGGAACAGTTCGCGCTGGATTTTCTGAAGCAGCAGCTTGAACGGGCGATTGATAATGGCGAGGTGAAGCCTTGCAATCCGGCGATTGCCGCGTTTATGATTTTTCGGCTGTACATTGGATTGACGTCCGATTGGAATAAGCTGAGCGAGCCGCTTAGCAAGGATGAGATTAAACAAAATATGCTTTCCTTCATCGCATATGGCATTGTCGCCGATCCGGTGAAGTAATGGGCAAAGTCAGAGCAAGACGGCGATGCCTATTTTTTTGAAAAAAACTGACCAATATACCGAAATGGTCATTGGTTCAACATATAAGCAGCATAGATCAGCATATTGAAAAAGGACGTGTTCGCGATGGGTGTATTTCAAGTGTTTTGGAAGGAAATCAAGCTGCTCGGCAAGAAGCCGATGGTGCTGCTGACGTTAGCGGGGGTTGCTCTGCTGCCAATGCTGTATAGCAGCTTTCTAGTAGAAGGCTCGTGGGACCCTTACGGACAGACGAGCAAGCTGCCGGTAGCGGTTGTTAATCTTGACCAAGGGGCAGACTATGAAGGCAAGCAGCTGCATATTGGCGAGGATTTCGTCGATGAGCTGGGGAAAAATACTGACTTTAGCTGGTCATTCGTTACGCAGGATCAGGCAAAGACCGGCATGAGCAATAATCATTATTATATGACGATAACGATTCCTGAGCAGTTTTCGCAGGATGCGGCGACGCTGACAGAGGCTGAGCCGAAGCAGGCGGAAATTATTTTTGAACCGAATAGCGATTATAACTTTGTAGGCGCACAAATCGGCAGCACGGCAATGAAAGAGCTGAAGTCGAAGCTGTCCGTGCAAATAACGGAAGCCTATACGCGCAGCATGTTTGAGCAAATCGATAAAATTTCCGATGGGCTTGGAAAAGCAGGCTCCGGTGCAACGGAGCTGCAAGATGGGGCCGGCAAGCTGGGCGAAGGCATTACGACGCTGAAAACGAATTTGAACAAGCTGGCGAGCGGCACAGCGGACGTTCAGTCAGGTGTGAAGCAGCTTGCGAGTGGAGCGGGCGACCTTGCCAAAGGCGCAGGCACGCTGAAGTCGGGAACCGCGACTTTGTCGAGCGGGCTCAGTGAGCTGTCTGCGGCCGCTGCCAAGCTCGGCGCTGGGGCAAGCAGCGCAGGCGATGGCGCTGCGAAGCTTGAAGCTGGCTTGCAAGCGGCAAGCGTTGGAAGCGGGAAGCTGTCCGCTGGCCTGACGGCTTCGGAGAAGGCCAGCGCGCAGGTTGCGGTCGGCGCAAGCCAGGTCGCTGATGGTTTGGAGCAGCTCGTGGCGAGCAGCCCGGAGCTGCAGAGCAATGAGCAGCTGGCAAAGCTGCTGGCGGCCAGTCGCCAAGTGGCGTCCGGCAGCGAGCAGCTGCATGACGGACAGAAGCAATTGCTGGCGGGTAGCACGGAGCTTGCTAAAGGACAGAAGCAGCTGCTGGATGGAGCAGCTAAGCTTAGCAGCGGACAGCAGGAGCTGGCTCAAGGGCTGCATACCTTCAGCACCAAGATGAAGGAAGCTGCGGCCGGCGGCCAGAAAACAGCAGAAGGTGCTTCAAGTCTGCAGGCTGGAGCTGCCAAGCTGCAAACAGGACTTGGCAAGCTGAACGGCGGCGTTAGCGAATTGGCCGACGGCTCGAAGAAGCTTGACGATGGAGCAGGCCAGCTTGCCGACGGCTCCGTAAAGCTTGTTGACGGATCGGGCGAGCTTGCAAGCCAATTAAATGAAGCGGCGAGTAAATCGTCAGAAGTACAGTCAGGAGACAGCACGGTTAGCATGTTTGCTGCTCCAGTCAAAATTACGGAAAACACCGATCATAAGCTAAGCCATTATGGGCTGGGCATTACGCCTTATTTCCTATCACTGGCGCTGTTTATGGGTGCGCTCGTGTTTACGACGGTGTTCTCTTTGAGAGAGTCTGGCATTGCCAGTGCTACACCTATGCAGCGTTTTGTCAGCCGGACGATGACGTTTACGATGGTCAGTCTCGTGCAGTCGGTCATTGCCGACACGGTTCTGCTCTACGTCCTCAAGCTCGAAGTTCATAGCAAGCCATTATTTTTCCTATTCACGATTATTACTAGCTTAACCTTTACATGGATTGTCCAAATGCTCGTCACATGGCTTGACAATCCGGGCCGCTTTGCGGTCATCGTGCTGATGATCTTGCAGCTGACCTCAAGCGCAGGAACGTTTCCGCTGGAGATGCTGCCTGACTGGATGCAGAAGGTGAACCCTTGGCTGCCAATGACACACAGCATTATTGGCTTCAAAGCGATTGTAGCAAGCGGAGATTATGGGGTTATGCGCGAGCAAATGTTAATTTTAGGCATTTTTGCGATTATTGCGCTCGCCTTGACCTTCCTGTATTTTTATCGCCAGACTGGCAAAAATGAAAAATTACAAGCCATTACCGCTTAATGAAGCAGCAGGATGAATGAAGAGGAATAATCGGAAAGAACCTCCTCTTTCATTCAACACGCAAATGCGTTAATATAATCTTAACAATTATCATTCAGGAAGCGGCCATCACGTGTTGATGGCTTCTTTTTTTTAAATATTCACCTTGATTATATTAACGTGGAATGCGAGAGAGTGAGTGAGGCTTATGCAACAACAGCTATTTGGGGAAAATAAGCAGCGGTCGCCTTTTTTGCTTGTTTATGCAGCGCTGCTGATCAAGCTGGCTTTATTTCGCTATTTTATTTTTGATACGATTACGATTAGAGATGTGGCGATGGACGGCCTAGGCTTGCTAGGCGTATTATTACTGTTCGAGCTGATTGCCCCCGGCAAGCGCAAAGGCGCTCTTTTTTTACTCGTTAATGCGGTGCTGTCGCTGCTGCTGTTTGCCTCGACGGTTTATTTTGACTATTACGGCTCGGTGCCGACGTATAATGTGTTGAAATCGATTAATCAAGTCGGTCAAGTACGGGCAAGCGTTCAGACGCTAATCCAGCCTGTCTATTTTACTTATTTTCTTGATGTGGCCATTTGGCTGGCGGTATATGCGGTGAGGCGATTTCGCACGCGGAAAGTGTATGAATACAAACGTATGGGCCGAGTATCGGTGCTGCTTGTCGTGCTGATCGGCAGTACATCGTTTCTCAGCCGCCAGGTTTATATGGATCAGTCGATTGCTAATGAGCTGGAGCGGGCTAAAAATCTCGGTTTTATCGGCTTTCAGGCATCTGCCGCTTGGCAGGCCAGCACGGAAGCCATTGAGACCGAAACTGGCAGTCTGTCAGAAACGATAGCTGAAATTAATCAGCTCCAAGCGAGCTATCCTTATGCTGAGGCTGGAGCAAATAAGGATGCGAAAGGCAAGCTAGCGGCGAAGCAGCCTGTGCAATTTGGTACGGCAGCAGGTAAAAATCTCATTGTGCTGCAAATGGAAGCTTTCCAAAACTTCCCGATTCATCTTAAGGTGGACGGCCAAGAAATTACGCCGACTCTCAATCAGCTGGCGGATGAGGGCTATTATTTTCCTCATGTGTATCAGCAAATCGGTCAAGGCAATACGTCGGATGCCGAATTTATGTCGAATACGTCGATTTATCCGGTTGGGAGCGAAGCGATGTCCAAAGGCTACGGGGACCGGGCGTTTCCAAGCCTCCCGAAGCTGTTGCAGGAGCAAGGCTATGATACAGCTACCTTCCATATTAATAACGTGACGTTCTGGGATCGCGATAAGCTGTATCCAGCGCTTGGTTTTGATGCTTATTATGATAAGCCTTATTATACGGATGACCATTTTAATGATTTTGGCGCGTCGGATGAGGAGCTTTATCGGGTCGGGGTCCAAAAGCTTGCAGAAATGAAGCAGCCGTTTTATGCGCAGTTCGTTACAGCTTCCAGCCATTTTCCCTTTAAAGTGCCAGCTGACCGCGTAACGCTAACGCTGCCGGATTCGCTTGCAGGAACGCAACTAGGCGACTATTTGACGGCGATTCATTATACCGATTATGCCATCGGTACATTGATTAGCAAGCTTAAGGAGCAGGGATTGTGGGATAATACAGTGCTGGTTATGTACGGCGACCACTTCGGACTGCAGCCTGACAAAATCGATCCAGAGCAATTTAAGACGGAGCTTGGCATGACGTATGATGCGCGGCTCAGCCGCTTTAATATTCCGTTTATCGTCCATGTTCCAGGCGGTGCCAAAGGCGGCAAAGGGCAGGTAGTCGAGCAGGTCGGCGGACAGCTGGATATGATGCCGACGATTGCTAATTTGCTTGGTCTTAAGCCGGAGGAATCGGGTGCTACGCTGTTTGGCCATGATCTGCTGAACATTGATCGGAACGTGCTCGGGATGCGTTATTATTTGCCGAGCGGATCATTTTTCAACAATGATATTTTGTTCGTTCCCGGCAAAGGCTTTGAGGACGGCACTGCCGTATCGCTTGATACGATGGAGCCGGTTACGAATTTTGAGCAATACCGCAGCGATTATGATTATATTATGAAGCTGATGGGCTTGTCTGATAAATACGTGCGAATGCTGCCAAAGCGCGAGCTTGAGGCGTATTAATAAGATGATATGGGTTAGAAAAATATAGTTTTTTGTTGTAAAAAAGCTCCGCCTATTGGCGGAGCTTTTCACGATTGCTATTCAAATTTTTCCACTCTTCAATGGCTTCGCTAACTTCTTTATCGCGTTGTTCGTCTTTCGGTCCGGGTATAGTCGGGGAGATTTCATAAACATTAAAACGAGTGTCTGCTACATCTGTGCGTCCTCTGCCAGAGCTTTTTACATAGTTGCTACTGTTCATTTGAAATCCACCACCTTTAATTCAAGTATAACCTAATCAGGTTATGCCCAGCAACATTAGGAATAAACATACGACTGCTGCCCATAGAGACTGCGCCATATTCATTGACGTAATGATGAATAAGTCCACTTTTTGCTTCGTAAGCTACAAATCCGTCTCCACCTTGCTCAATATGTCGCTGAGCAGCATAAGCAAAGAGATGGTGGGCCACGTATTTATATTTTTCTCTCACCCCGCGATTATGAGGAGCCTTTTCAATAAAGTGTATCCATTCATGGTCGCCACGATTTTCTAATGCTATGGCACCCTCTATTTGATCAGAGCCGACGACACAGATTTTATACACTTCCACATTACCCATCTGAAAGTACAATCGCCAGTTAAAACCTGGTGTCCAGTTTGGCCGCATTCCTTTTACATCATCTATATTCATTTTTGTTATGTAAATTGGAATACGGTAGCCTGTCTCGTTTTCAAAAAGCATAAAACCACCTCTAAAATTGTCAGAAATAGCCGGATTTTCAGAAGGATTTATCTGAATTGTTTAGCAATATTTCTTTAAATGAATAAGACAAAAAATACCTCCAACATTGCTGGAGGTGCTTTTTGTAGCTTATTTGAAAAAGAAAACGGCAGGACAGGCAGGCGGCTATTCCCGCGAAAAGCCTTCCTCTTCCAAATACTCGACAGCCTCTTCGTAGGTTTCGAAGGCCATCTCCAAATTCATGCCATCGTAAATCATCCAAGTATCTTCCTCGAATCTCACTTGAAGCGTCTGCGCGTCATCGTTAGCCCATTGCTGATCGGAATTGGCCTTTTGTCTTCTGCGCTGTGCTCTGGTAAGCGGCACTTCAGGCTTGAACGATAGCGATTTGATCGCTTCGGCAATCAATGTGCGAAGCTCGGATTCATCCAGGCTGCGAATGTTGACAAGGCCCTTGTCGTCGATGTCATAGCCGTCCAGCAGGGCGGCGTAAACAAAGCCATTGCCGTTTGGATGAAGGTGGTAAACGACATTTTTGCGGTCGTATACGCTGCCTGCATATTGAAAATTAACGCGTCCGAGCGACACATCGCTGCGCTCCAGCTCGGGAAAGGACGTAATGATTTCAAGCTTTTGTTCAAAAGTTAGCATAATTTCCTCCATCGTTGAATCCATTTTACTTTAGCGTAAAGGGCGCTGGCTACAAATGCGCCTTGTTGACCTGCTCGTTGCGTACCATTTGCTCCAGCTTGTCGACGAGAGCCTGATGCTCAGGCGGCAGCTTCCGCAAGCCGAATAAACGTTTGGCTTTGTTTTGCTTCAGCGTCTTCAGCATATACAGCTTCTCCCGATAGGTGAACATGGGTACCAGCCTCCAATCCAATTGCACCATAAGTTCCTCCATTATATAGGCTTCACCGTCAGGATGAAAGCTATAACCTGAACAATCAAGCTTTTTAGCAAGGGCAAGGCTGGTGGGAGGGTCATCTTCTTTTTTTGCCTAGCCAAGCATAAGCTTGAATACGGAGTGGGACGATCCTTATGGCGGGAGGCGAAAGAAGCATGGCAAGATGGGGGCGAAAATGGGGACTGCTTCAGCTGTTGAACCGCAATCGCAAGCTATCCTGGCCTGGACTGCCGCTGCGGCGGGTGAAGACAGTGAGCTGGAGCAGTCGTGGAAGCGTTAGCGAAAATTCAGGCAGCCGCAGCGGCAAAAGCTGGGGAAATGGCAAACTAACTGGCGCAGGCATTAGCCGCCCCAAAGGCTGGGGCAGCGGCAAGCTGACTGGCGCAAGCATGGGCCGGCCCAAAAACTGGGGCAGCGGAAGCCGTCCTAGCTCCGGCAAGAGTCGCCCCAAAAGCTGGGGAATGGGCAAGCCGCTGTTTGGCAAAGGCAGCAGCTCTAGCGGTTTTGTAGCAAAATCGCCGTCAGGGCGTACGGCTTCCAGGCCAGCTGCTTATGATGCTTTTCAGCCTGGGCAGTCACAGTCGTCCGGCGGGGGAAGCTGGGGCTCAAAGCCGAAATCGCCCATGCGAAAGCTCAAAATATGGGCGGTCATCATTGTGCTAACGCTGCTCATTGGCGGCATTCAGTCTTTTATATACGTAGATAGGCATTTGCGCGAGCCGCTTACTAAGGTTGCCCAGCTGCGAATTAAGCAAGTAGCAACGCAGGCAATTAATAAAGCGACGACGGAGCAGGTGTCCAGCCAGTCCGAGTTCGAGAAGCTGGTCGATTGGAAAATGAACAGCAATGGCAAAGTATCGGGGTTTATGCTGAACTATAACGAGCATACGAAAATTAGGGCGCAGACGATTGAAACGGTGCAATCGACGCTTGAGCATCTTAAGGAAATTCCCGAGCATATCCCTATTGGCAATGCGCTGGGCAGTCCGCTTATCGCGTCTTATGGTCCTCGTGTTCCCGTCAAGTTTGAGCCAGTCGGCGCGGTTAAAGTAGATCTCAGCACACGCCAGCAAAATGCAGGCATCAATATGATTTTAATTGAGGTGTATATTCATATTGTCGCGGAGGTTGCCATCATTATTCCGTTCGAAACGGAGCCGCAAATGGTGGAGACGGAAATTCCGATTTCCTATTTGCTCGTCGTTGGCGACGTCCCGATGTATTATTACGACAACAAAGGCAATCCAGTTGGCAGCTCTGCCCCTGGAGCCCCTAATATTGCTCTTCCGCTGTCAAAAGGAAGCGGAGTGACGCAGCCATCGGACGGCAGCATGCTGGAGGAGCAGCTTGATGCACCGGTGCTGCCTGCGCCGAGTGCAGACAATGAGAGCGAGCATTAGAAGCAGAAGCAAGGAGCCTGCAATACGGAAGCTGAAAAAAGGAAAGCCACTGATGCAATTGTCGCCTCAGTGGCTCATTCATGATTTTTTAGTTAGTAGCTGAATTACATGTACAGCATGAAGAAATTCAAGTCATGCCCGTTTTGCTTCAAGTAGTTGTAAAGCTGCGAACGGTGATGGAACGTATGGGTAGTGACCTCAATCAGCCATTTGACCTGAACCATGCCATGCTCCAAATAATAAGCTTTAGAAGATTTAGTCAGCAGCTCATCCTCGCTTAAGGAAAGGATATACTGCTTGAACAATTCAAGGTTAGCTTGAAAACGCTGAATCAGCTCGTCCGGGCTGGTGATGCCAGCGGCTCCATTTTCAACCTCTGCAACTTCCTGCTCTGTCCTTTCCTGCAAAATAGCAAGATCGGTAGCGGGAATAGCTGCCAAATGATGAACAAGCTCCTTCAGCGAACGCATATTGTCCTGCGGACGAAAGTCCCACTCGGTTGGCTGGATTTGGGCAATTAAGGAGCAGCTTGTCCGAACGGACAGCTCCAGCTCCTCCAGCAAATGATCTCTAACTGCAAATGTTCCTGACATCATGTATCGTCTCCTTGTTTGGTCGATTATTTTTTTATTGCTGCTCATAGCGGGCAGCGAGCTGGCATACTCGTTGATAGATAGCTGCCCGCAGCTCCGGCGGTTCTGTCACTTCGGCATCCATGCCGATATAGGTGAAAAACTGAACGGCCCAATCCCATTCGGACATGGGCAAATCCATCTCAAGCTTCCAAAGCTGGCTGTCGACCTGCTTGACCAGCTGTCCAAAGTGGGGGTCCTGCTCAGCGAGCAAAGCTCCCCTGTACGTTAATTGGGCAGCGATGTGTACGAGCTTCACGGCGTTATTTTCAGCAGGTGCAGCCTTATCCAAGTACGCGAAAGCCGCTAGTGGCGGCTCAATGGGCTCCAATTCGACAAAACGGTCGACGCGGAACGTTCGCTGTTCCTCATGCACGACGGAATAAGCTTCACAATACCAGAAGCCATGGGCTGTGTAGAGCCGAAGGGGCAGCAGCTCAAGCGACCTTTGATGCTGCTCGGAGCGGTAGAAGGCGCGAATCCAGATCGACGTTCCTGCATATTTCAGCAGTTCCTCCAGCAGCGGCGTTTTGTAATTCCGATCGGGAATGGCAATCTCCAAACGATCCAGGATCGGCTCTATATGCTGCAAAATATGCTCCGGCATCGTGGCTCGAATTTTATCAATAGCTGTAAAACGTGCTTGGTTAAAAGGGGTGTCGGCCATTTTGGTCATGGCATTCAGCGAAAACAACACAGCGAGCGCTTCCTGTGAATCGAAATGCAGCGGCGGCAGCTTATAGCCCTCCATTAATCGGAAGCCTCCCGCAGGTCCCGATAGGGCATATAGCGGTATTCCCATCTCGGCCAGCGCCTGCATATCGCGAAGAATCGTTCGCTTGGATACTTCAAGCTTGCTGGCCAAAGCCTGCGCTGTCTCGGGCCGCTGCTGCAAAGCCATCATAATGGCAATGAGGCGATCATTCCTTTTCAAACGTGGCCTCCCTCCCTTTTTAACCCAGTATAGCATGCCATTAGTGACAACATGTTTGTCATCATTAAATCAGGCTGCTCACGAAAAATGAAGGCTGCTATCCATGAAAAAAAACCGCTAGTCGCCAGCCAGAGGCCAGCAATTAGCGGTACATAGTGGAGCTGGGCTGCTATTTACCCATTTTTCAAAATATAGAGAAAGCATATCCTAACGCAATCCTTTCTCTATATTTCTCGGAATGAAACGCACCGCTCCGCCAAAGAAGGCGACAGCCGTTTCACCTTGATCGCCGCAGTTCCTCGCGCTCCCATGCTTTCAGCAGCGGATACGGGTCGAAGGACCATTCGATCAAGCCGCGGTCACGGTAAATGCCGTAATGAAGATGGGGCGGGAATTTGCCCTGGGTTCCCGGCTTGCCATAGCCGGAGCTTCCAACCCAGCCGATCACTTGCCCCGGCTTGACGACGGTTCCGGCGGCGAGCGATTTATCGAACCCGGATAGGTGCGCGTAATAATGGTAATAATTGTTGAGATCACGGATGCCAATGCGCCAGCCGCCGAATGGGTTCCAGCCCTTCACCTCGACAATGCCGTAGCAGGTGCTTTTGACCGAGAGGCCGTAGCCAGCGAACAGATCGGTGCCTTCGTGGCTGCGTCTGCCGCCCCAGCTGCGGGCGTTGCCCCAAGTGCTTTTATAAGAATAGTTATTCCCGACTGGGAGCGGAAAAGCATGCTCAAATAGATCTAGTCGCCCAAACGTTTCATAAATGCGTGTAAACTGCTGGATGCGCTGGACAGATCGGCTGTTATGATAATATTCCCATAGTCCGATAGCCAAATCGTCCTCAGTCGTTCCATGCTGCAAAATTTTGCTAGCGATCGCATACAGCAAATCAAAATCATTGTTGCGTTCCGCTTGTCCGTCGCCATCGCCGTCCCGGCCAATGCCGTTGAACCAGCGAATAGAAAGCGGCGATACGTCGGCTTTATTCGGATTCAGCAGGCCGCTCCATTGATCCTCTTCAATAAAGACGCCAACGGTTTGGCCTAGAAGCGGCCGCGTTTTGGGGCGTGCGCTGGACAGCGTGCGCTCATATTGATCAATAGCGGCAAGCTGGGGCCAGGATATGCCCGTCATCAAGCTTAATTTGTCGTACAACGATTGCCGGGTAGCGAACACTTCGGCAGCTTTGGGCGTGGTCTGCGCGGAATGCACTGGCAAAAGGCTTTCATCCTGATGCTCTGCAGGTCGGGACGCCGCAAGGACTTGCCCGGAGTGCCCGGTTAATAGGCAGGCGGATAGTGTGAGTGCTGCTGCAAATCGCACGGTCTGTTTCAAGCTGTCCATCCTTTCTGTAGCTGTATGGCTTGATGGTTAGGTTTTGCAAATCATTGGTTTTTATGCGAAGCATGCACACTCGTCATCCATCGTAAATCTGTATGGCTTTTATCTGAAATTCGAATGAATCTAATGTGCGATAACGTGCTACATAGGGAAGAAACATGCTATAATAGCGAAAGTGATACGGCCAGGGCTTATCTTGAGACGGGACCATTAGAGCGTTTGAAGATACGACCTTGTTAAATGGAGTGAAAGCAGGGATGCCGGATGAAACCAACCAAACAAACAGAAAAACTGCCGAAGCCCGATTGGCTTCGCATTAAATTAACGACTGACGGCAATTACGCCGAAATAAAAGACATGATGCGCACCAAGACGCTGCATACGGTATGCGAGGAAGCGCGTTGTCCAAATATTTATGAATGCTGGGCGAATCGTACAGCAACCTTTATGATATTAGGTGACATTTGTACGAGGGCTTGCCGCTTCTGCGCGGTGAAGACAGGTATGCCGACGGAGCTTGATACACAGGAGCCGGAACGCGTTGCTGAAGCAGCTGAGCAGATGGGGCTGCGCCACTGCGTCGTAACATCCGTAGCACGTGATGATTTGAAGGACGGCGGCGCATCCATTTTTGCCGGAACGATTCAAGCCATCCGCGAGCGCGTTATGTTTTGCCGCGTCGAGGTGCTTATTCCGGACTTCCTTGGCAATGAAGCTGCGCTTCAAGTGGTCATGGATGCAAAGCCGGATATTTTGAACCATAATATTGAAACGGTAGAGCGCCTTTCTGACCGCGTGCGTGCCCGGGCCAAATATGCCCGTTCACTGGAGCTTCTCAAACGCGCGAAGGCGATGAATCCGAAAATTCCGACGAAGTCGAGCATTATGCTAGGCCTTGGCGAAACATTTGAAGAGATTTTGAAAACGATGGATGATTTGCGTGCTGTGGATTGCAATATTTTGACTTTAGGCCAATATTTGCAGCCAACGCCAAACCATCTGCCGCTAGTTCGCTACGTGCATCCAGATGAATTCGCCGCTTTGAAGGAAGAAGGATTGAAGCGCGGATTCCGGCATGTCGAGTCTGGCCCGCTCGTTCGCAGCTCTTATCATGCGCATGAGCAGACGGATTCCGCTGTCGCCGCTGAGGAGCGCGAGCTGAGCAACGTATAAAGCTTGAACTGAAGCTTCGAGAGGTGGGAAGTCGTCTTGATTCAAATCGGTGGTAAAATTTATGAGCTTGTTCATGAGAACAGAAATGGCTGGAATCAAGAGGCCTTTCGTGCCCGCTACAGCGAGGTGCTGGAGCGGTATGATTATATCGTGGGCGACTGGGGCTATAGCCAGCTGCGCTTGAAAGGTTTTTTTAAAGACAACCATATGAAGTCAACTCGTGATACGATGTTCTCTTATGCATCGGATTACATTAATGAATATTGCAACTTCGGCTGCCCTTACTTTGTGCTGGAGAAGACCGGAAGCGTGAAGCAGTCTCCCGAGCTTGAGGAAGTGTACGAGGAGGATGCGCTGACGGCTGATCTCAACGACAAGCTGTTCACGGCGCTGGAGGAGGCTTTTCAGACGGTGGGGCAGGAGGAAGACGGCCATGTTGTGCAGTCTGCTGCTGCGGCAGCCAAGTCTCCTGGTGAAGCACGCCCTCTGAATCAGGGCCAGAAGCCAAGCCAGCAAGGCCAGAGTCATCATTCACGCGGCAGCTCTGCCAATCGCAGCGAGGATTCTTCGCAGCGCAGCGGAGGCAAGCAGCGTGAGCGCCGCAGCTACCGGCCGAATGGTGGCAGTGGCGGGGGCGGAGAACGTGCTGATCGCAGCGGCGGCAAGAAGCCGCCGAGAGGTCTTGCGGCAAGCAAGGAAATTGCCGCTTCCGCTGAAAGCAATGAAGGGTCGCCGGCTCAGCCGCAGCGCCAGAAATCGCCATATCGCGGTAAAAACCGCCCGCCGAAAACAAATCATTCCGAGCCAACCGCAGAATAAGCAGGCTCGGGTACAGGCTTAAGTTTAATAAAGCAGGAATGCTGGAGCTCATCCAGGTTCCTGCTTTTTTTTTGCAAATATAAGAATTTATAAGTTGTAGCTTATAAATAGGACTTATATTTCTCGGACTGAAACGCGCTGCGCCGCCAAAGAACGGCGACAGCCGTTTCACCTTGGTTCAACAGCAATTGGTAAAATCGGACAAAATGCTACATGGACGGTCACAGTCGTTGCCGATATCATTGATAATGAAAATCAATTAAAAATTCCAGGAGGTGCTTCAAACGGGAATGGCTTACGCGAATAAGGCAGCAATAGGCGAACTGGCAAGCTCACAGGCTTTTCAGAGGGCGAGAAGGCGGGTGTTCACCCAACTGATTGAAGCGCTCGTATTTGAAAGGCTACCCGCTTTCACATGCACAGAGCAGCGGGATGGCCAGCTGGAAATACTTATTTTCGGTCGCGATGATCAAGAGCGGCCGGTCCATTATAGCTGCCAAGGCAGAAAAATGCTAAGTTTTGGAAAAATAAAGCTGACGAACAGCATCATAACTCGCCTTCAGGATGGAAGGCAGGAAGAGGCGCAAGATATTGCCCTCTTTCTGGAGGAAATGGCTCGCTCACTTGCTGAGGCACCTAGCCAGATCAGCGCCTTTGCCGCTGAACTTGAGCAGACACTGCTGAAGGAAGCGGCTGCTTTGCAGTGGATAAGCGAGGAGGAGAGCAATAAACGGGGCGGCAGCCGCAGCTACGACGAGCTAGAGGGAGATGTGCTGGAAGGGCACCCGTACCATCCATGCTTCAAGTCGAGAATCGGCTTTACGATGGCTGATAATGAGGCATACAGTCCGGAATTTCATCCGCAATTTCGGCTGCTCTGGCTCGCTGTCTGGCGTGAGGATGTGGAAGTGACGGCATCCGAAGGGATAGATGGACGAGAGCTTATCCGTGCGGACGCTGGCGTGGAATTGCTCACGGAGTGGGAGCAGCGTCTGGAGCAGAAAGGCAGCAAACCGAAGGATTATGTATATATGCCTGTACATCCATGGCAGTGGCGGGAGGTGCTCTCTGGACTATTTTTCCAAGAGATCGCTTTAGGGAAAATCGTCGTATTAGGCGAAAGCCGCCACCTCTACTCGCCCCAACAATCCATTCGTACTTTAGCTAACCGCACAGAGCTTAAAGGGCTGTCGATTAAATTGCCGCTAAGCATCCGCAATACTTCATCAATGCGGACGATTAGTCCGCGGCATGCAAGGAACGGTCCGAGATCCTCAAGCCGTCTTGCGGCTATGGTGGCGGGGGATCGTTATTTGAGCGAAACGCTGCGGCTCATTTTATTGCAGGAGCGGCTCGGTATTTCTTACCGTTATGAACGGCTCCCAGAATCAGTGCGCGGGCGGGCAGAAGGAACCCTTTGC
Organism: Paenibacillus sp. JT22N7; assembly: GCF_059383875.1. NCBI lineage: Bacteria > Bacillati > Bacillota > Bacilli > Caryophanales > Paenibacillaceae > Paenibacillus > Paenibacillus sp. JT22N7. The sequence goes on along the minus strand of NZ_JBXENY010000007.1, from coordinate 242,233 downwards.
GCCTTATGGCGGGACAGCGTCCATCTCTATGTAGATCAAGGTGAGCAGGCGGTACCATTCACGGCGCTATGCCATGTTAGGCGAGACGGGCAGCCCTTTATCGCGCCATGGGTGCAAGCGTCAGGAGTAGAGGTATGGCTCCGTCAATTGCTCGACGTTGTTTTGCGTCCGCTGCTCCATCTGTTGTTTGCACATGGAGCCGCAGTTGAAGCGCACGCGCAAAATCTTGTGCTGCTGCATCGCAGCGGCGTACCGTCGCGGCTAGCCGTAAAGGACTTTTCCGGCGGCGTATTGTTTTATAACGGAGAAAATGCGGACTCCGCGGCCTTGCCGGAAACGGATGTGAAGCATGAGGTTCGGGACGTTGTGCATAATGCTTTGTTTTTTGTGAATTTGGCGGAGCTTGCGTTGTTTTTGAACAAGCATTATTCATTCGCGGAGCAGCATTTTTGGCAGGCGGTTGCGGATGCGATCGGCGAGTATGAACGGGATTTTCCGCAGCTTGCAGAGCAGTTTGGGGCCTATAATCTGTTTGAAAATCGCGTCTTCGTCGGGCTGCTTGCCGCCCGCAGGCTGCGAGGAGATGGCGGAGAGCGGGACCACTGGATTGCGAATGCATTAGCTGGCTACCGTGACAGTGACAGTAACCGTAAAGCTAACCGCGAAGCTGGGCGTGATCAATCGGACTTCATAGAGGAGGAGAACAAGAAATGAAGGCACTTGAGCTGACGCAGCCCGAGGCGGGAATAGAGGAGATTGTCCATTCGGAGGCTTATCCGCCAGCGCGGCGGCGCGTATTTCGCCAACTGCTGGAGGCGCTGCTGTATGAGCAGATGATTGCTTACGACAGCCGCATCGCTGCTGATGGAGCGGAAGAAATAACGATCACGGGAACGGATGCCGAAGGGCGTCCCGTCTATTATCGCTGTGCATTCCGGCGCAAGCTGAGCTTTGGCAAGCTTCGCTTAACCAACCAGCTGCTGTATAGACAGGCAGCGGAGCATCAGGATGGACTCGGGCAGGAGGCCGAGGATATTGCATTATTTTTGCAGGAAATCGTTTCTGCGATGGTGGAGCCGCCGCGATACCTAGAGCGCTTCACGCAGGAGATCGAACAGACTCTGGTCAAGGAAGCTGCGGCCCGCAGTCACCGCCTGCTGCATCCGGTTAGCGGGAGCCGGGAGCTGGCGGATTTGGAAGGCGACGTCATCGAGGCGCATCCGTATCATCCGTGCTTCAAATCGCGAATCGGCTTTCAATTGGAGGATAATGCGCGGTATGGACCGGAATTTCATGGACGCTTCCAGCTAGTATGGCTGGCGGTCCATAAGGAGGATCTGATTTTCGCCGTATCCAAGGATCGTTCATGGTCAGAGCATATTGCTGGCGAGCTTGGCGAGGAGACCGTTGCCCGGTTCGTACAAAAGCTGGAGCAGCGAGGGCTTGCGGCGGCGGAATTTACGTTCGTCCCGGTTCACCCCTGGCAGTGGCGGGAGAAAATCGCTCCACTATATTTCCGCTTCATGGCCAGCGGACGTATGGTTGTGCTCGGCGAAGAAGGGGATCATTATTCTCCGCAGCAGTCGATCCGCTCGTTGTCCAATCGCAATAACCGGCTCAAAAATAATGTCAAAACCGCGATCAGCATCGTCAACACATCCGCTGTACGCCTTCTCGGAACGCATCATGTAACGAATGCCCCGATTTTATCGGATTGGCTTGAAAGCATTGTGGCTAGTGACCGCTATTTGCGCGATGAGCTTAAGCTTGTGCTGCTTAAGGAGCATGCGGGCGTCTCCTTCCGCTACAATTTATTGCCAGGCCCTGTGCGGGCTGCCGGCTATGGCACGCTCGGCGCAATATGGCGCGAGAGTGTGTATGTCCACTTGGAGGAGGGAGAGGAAGCAGCTCCGTTCACCGTTTTATGCCATATTGGCGCAGATGGCAAGCCGTTTATCGACAGCTGGGTGCAGCGCGAAGGACTTCGAAGCTGGCTGGACAAGCTGCTTACAACCAGCATGCTGCCGCTCATTCATCTGCTGTTCGAGCACGGCATTGCAATGGAATCGCATGGTCAAAATTTGGTGCTCATTCACAAGCAAGGCGTGCCTTCAAGAATTGCGCTTCGGGATTTGCCCGGCGGAGTGCGGTTCCATACCCGCGATGGGGAGAAGGAATCGAGACCCGAGCATTTACTGGACTCCGATCCGCTGCATCCTAACAGCTACAGCACATCGCCAATGGAAACGAATAATGTTCAAAAGATTCGGAATTTTCTGATGGATTCTTTTTTGCAAATTATGCTGGCTGACCTTTGTCTCGTTCTGGAGGAGCATTACGGGCTAGAGGAGACAGAGTTTTGGCAAGCCGCTGCGGCGCCGATCCATAGCTATTTGAGCGCATTCGGTCTGCATAAGGCAGAGCGCTATGATCTATTTGCTGAAACGATAGAAGTCGGGCAGTTAACGAGGCGCAGGCTGTTCGGCGAGCATGTGATCCGCAATCATTCAGTCGTCAATCCGCTATATCAAATGAGAGAAACAGGAGTGTGAACAAGATGAATGTGAATACGGTGCGCAGGCAAGAGGCAGGAGTGACTTCAGTAGTAGATTGTGTGGGCGGAACGCCGCTCGTCCGGCTGAAAAGAATTTTTCCAGACTCAAGCGTCCGGCTGTTCGCCAAGCTGGAGATGATGAATCCGGGCGGCAGCATGAAGGATCGATCCGCACTGTATATGATTGAGCAGGGCTTCGAGAGCGGCTTAATCGGGCCGAATACGCATTTAATCGAAAGCACTTCCGGCAATCTCGGCATCGGGCTGGCGATGGTTGCGAAGATTAAGGGGCTGAAGCTTACCTGTGTCGTCGATCCCAAAATATCAAAAACGAATTTGCAAATTATTAAAAGCTTGGGTGCCAACATTGATATGGTTACCGTCAAGGATGAGCAGGGCGGCTATCTCAAAACGCGGATTCAGCGGGTCAATGAGCTGCTGGGCCAAATTCAGGATTCCTACTGGATCAATCAATATGCCAATGAGTGGAACTGGAAAGCCTACTATTCTACTGCGGCGAGCGAAATTTTAGAGCAAATCGATGAAAAAATTGACTATTTGGTTTGTGCGGTCAGCACGACCGGCAGTATTTTGGGCTTTGCCCGGCGGCTGCGCGAGACGAATCCTCAAATGAAAGTAATCGCAGTGGATGCGGCAGGCTCCGTTATTTTCGGCGGCCAGCCGGGCTCGAGAGAAATTCCTGGCATTGGCGCAAGCCGCGTGCCGGAGCTGCTCAGCAGGGAGGAAATCGATGAGGTCATCTATGTGCGCGATTTGGAATCGGTAGCCGGATGCCAGCAGCTGCTTGGACAAGAGGGGATTTTTGCCGGGGGCTCTACGGGGTCGATCATAGCCGCGTTAGGCAAGCTGCTGCCGTCTATTTCTCCGTCCTCGACGATTGTTACCGTATTCCCCGATCGCGGGGACCGTTACATGGATACGATTTATAACGACGATTGGGTCAGTATGCTTGAACAAACAGGAGGAGCACTAGTATGAATAAAATGCTGTATTTGAACCGCGAGGATATTCGCCGGGCGGGAGGCGATTCGTCAGAGCTGTATGTGCAGGCGGTCAGCCGGGCACTTGCGCTGCATGCGGAGGGGGATTTTGTACAGCCGCTAAAACCCTATTTGCGCGTCAATGAACAGAGCGGGCATATTGCCGACCGGATTATCGCTATGCCAGCACATTTGGGTGGAAACGAGCCGGTATCCGGCATTAAATGGATCGGAAGCAAGCATGACAATCCATCACGGCTTGGCGCTGAGCGGGCTAGCGGCGTCATTGTGCTGAACGATCCACAGAGCAATTATCCGGTAGCAATACTGGAGGCGAGCTTGATTAGCGGCATGCGTACCGCAGCCGTTACCGTTATTGGCGCCCGTTATTTGGCGAAAAAGCATTTTGCTGCTTTAAGCTGCATCGGCTGTGGCGCGATTGCCGGTATGCAGATGCAGGCGATGCTTGAGCAGTTTCCAGCTATAAAGACGCTGCATCTTTATGATTTGAATGCAGCGGCGGCGGAGCGTTTCGCCGAACGCCTTCGCGAGCGCTTCAACCATGTGAACATTACAGTTATGGGAAGTGCGGAAGAGGCTGTTCGCAGCGGCGAAGTGATCGTCACCTGCACCGTAGCCGACCAGCCGTACATTCCATTCGAATGGCTGCAAAAAGGCGCTTTCGTCAGCAATATTTCGATAATGGATTTGCAAAAGGATGTTTTTCTCCGTGCGGACAAAATCGTCGTTGACGATTGGCAGCAGGCAAACCGGGAGAAAAAAATTATTCATCAGCTCGTCACGGAGGGCAATTACTCACGCGAGCAGCTGTATGGCGAGCTGGGCGAGCTGGTCACTGGCCGGAAGCCGGGGCGCGAGAATGATGAGGAAATTATCGTGCTGAATCCAATGGGCATGGCCATTGAGGACATTGCCAGCGCCGCAGAAATTTATCGGAAGGCGAGAGAGGCGGGCATTGGCAGCGAGCTGGAATTGTTTGGCGCTGAGCAGGCCGCGCCATCTGCAGGGTGATGCCATGAGTGAGCGGAAAACAATCGCGGCTCCGCCTTCAATAGCGGAGCAAGCGCATGTGGAGCGGCTGCTCAATGCATATATGCGGGAAGCGGGACATTTTCGCCCGCTTCTTCATGAGGAACAGCAGCTGCCGATGGAGCTTCATACGGCGATCGCTCGTGAAGGTGGACTTGGGGCATTTATGCTGGAGCTGCCCCATTCCCGTTCCGCAATTGTTGGCTCTATTCGCTGGCTATCGGCGATGGGCCATCATAAATATGGCGATTCGCTGTGGCTGGTGGAGGGAACAGGAAGAGCTGCCCGTCATGCCCCGTTTAGCAGGCTGGATGGTGCAACTGGGCTAGCGGCCATTATGGTAGCCGAGCTCTCGCTTGCGAGCGGAAGCCGAGATGCAAGCAAAGAAGAGGCGTTTCTGGCGCAAATCTCCAGCTCGTTGAGCAATATGAGCCATTTCCTAGAGCAGTCAGGCAGTGGCGGGAGCCAGCTTGCGAGGACGTATGGCAGCGGGCGAATTCGGCTGGCAGAGCAGTCGATGCTGCAGGGCCATCCGTTCCATCCTGCTCCGAAAAGCTCGCAGGGTTTTACGGCGGACGATAAAGTCCGCTACGCGCCCGAGCTTGGCGCTGCGTTTACGCTGCATTATTTTGCCGCTGAGCCGGAGCTCGTGCAGCAGCAGTGGATTGGAGATCAAGCATTGGGCGAGAAAGGCGATTCGGTTACCCCTGAGAAGGTGCGCCTTGCCGCGCTGAAGCTGCTGCCTGCTGCTCGGCAGCATTACGTTCTTCTGCCTGTTCATCCTTGGCAGGCGGCGTATTTGCTCCGCTTGCCTGTGGTCGAGCGGCTTATGGAGCAAGGCGGGCTTGTGCATTTGGGCCCGCTGGGGAATGAAGTGGTACCAACCTCATCTGTGCGCACGGTTTGGGATGTGCAAAGCCCTTATATGATCAAGCTGCCGCTGCAAGTGCGAATTACTCATTTTGTGAGAAATAATCCAACAGAGCAGTTGGTAAGAACGATTGAGGCAAGCCGAATTCTCGCGCAGCTGGAGCAAAGCAGCCCGTTTGGAGAAACGTTCCATATTATCCTTGAAGAAGGCTATCAGACGATCAATTTGCTGGAGGATGTGCCATCTGAATCACTAGAGTCTGCTATAAGCGCAACAGAAGCGGCGGAACTGGCCGCGAGTTTCGGCGTCGTGTTCCGCCGCAATCCGGCTTATATGACGTCGGGGGATGAGCCTGAAGAAGCGGCTAGCCCGCTAGTAGTCGCCGCGCTGCTTGAGGAGGGAGCAGAACCGAAGTCTGCGCCAATAGGTGCCTTCATCCAGCTTGCTGCAGAGTCTCGGCAGGCGGCACCTGATCTTTCCTTTGCCCAGAAATGGCTGGAGCAGTATGTAGAAATATCACTGGTGCCGCTGATTTGGCTATTTGCAGAGCATGGAGTCAGCATGGAAGCACATGTGCAAAACTCGCTTGTGGCATTGGAGCGGGGCTGGCCGGCACGTTTTTACGTCCGTGATTTGGAAGGGACTAGCCTTAGTGAAGAGCGGCATGGACAGCCAGCTTCCGGGAGGAAGTCCAGTTACGCAGCACGTGGGCACAGCTCAATTGGTAAAACTACCTTTACACTGCCGCAGGGCCATCCGGCGCTTTATGCAGACAAGCAGGCATGGGATCGATTTAAATATTATGTGCTGGTCAACCATTTCGGCCATCTTATACATGCTATTGCTTATTCGCTGGATGTGGAGGAATTGGCGCTGTGGCAAACCGTTCTTCATACGCTTCGCCGTTCTTCACGGCTCAGTGAGGCTGAACCGTATATGACCGATTTATTTCAAACGCCCCAGCTGCCAGCCAAAGCGAATTTGTCCAGCTGGTTCAGCCAGCGCGGCGAAAATCCGTCCTATGTCACGGTGCCGAATCCGCTTTATGCGGTGGCGGAGCGCAGGGACGGGCCTATTGCTGCCTCCGTGCTGAAGCGGGTAATGTCGGATAAGCAGGAGCATGCCGAGCAGCCCTATTGCGCTTATTTGTACAATTTGGCAGAGCTTCGCTCGCATATTAGCCGCCTGACCGCTAGCCTGCCGGACTTCTGCCAGCTGTTTTATGCGCTGAAGGCAAACTCCGAGGCGTCTATTATAGGAGCGCTTGCTCCTTATGTTCATGGGTTTGAGACAGCTTCCGCAGGCGAAATCCGCAAAGCGCGCGAGGTGGATGCTACCATTCAGGTTATTTATGGAGGTCCCGTCAAAACCGATGAAGCGCTGATGGAGGCTATGGAGCGAAAGGTTCGCCATATTCATGTGGAAAGCAGGCATGAGCTGCTGCGATTGAATGAGCTTGCCGCTAGGCGCGGGGAAATCATGACGGTGCTGCTGCGCGTAAATGTGAGCATTCCTTTGCCGGATGCAAAGCTCGTAATGGCGGGACGGAAATCGCAGTTCGGCAATGACGAGCAGCAAATTCCCGAACTGCTGGAGCTGTCGCGCACGTTAAGCCATATCAAAATCGACGGTTTTCATTTCCATTCGCTATCGAATAATTTGAGCGTCGATCGGCATTTGGAACTGCTCGCCTTTTATTGCCGCCGTGCTGCGGAGTGGACGCAGCAGTTTCATCTGAACATCGCTTACCTCAATGTAGGCGGTGGAATTGGCGTCAATTATGCGGATTTGCTGCGCCAATTCGAGTGGGAACGGTTCACGGACGGGCTGCGGGAGCAGATTGCTCCGCTATGTGCCTCTGGCGTCAAGCTCGTATTTGAATGCGGCCGCTACATTGTCGCTTCTTGCGGCTATTACGCGGCTGAGGTAGCCGAGGTGAAAAATAATCATGGCAGCCGCTTCGCCCTGCTGCGCGGCGGTACGCACCATTTTCGCCTGCCGGCATCATGGCAGCACAGCCATCCGTTCCGCATTATAGCGGTGGATAGCTGGCCCTATTCCTTTGAACGTCCGCAGCTGTCTGACAGCCGGGTAACGATAGCCGGCGAGTTGTGTACGCCTAAAGATGTGCTGGCGCGTGACAGCTATATCGAGCGGGTGCGTGTCGGGGACATTGTGTTATTTCCTTATGCAGGCGCTTACGGCTGGGCGATATCCCATCATCAGTTTTTAAGCCACGCGCAGCCGCAGCACATTTACCTTGATTAAAGAAACGGAGCTGAGAACGATGACCCAGACGAAAAAGCAGCTGCATCTGAATTTATTTCTGATGAGCACCGGCCATCATGAGGCTTCATGGCGGCATCCCGACAGTACGCCGGAGAGAGCAGTCGATGTGCATTATTATGTAAAGCTGGCGCAGACCGCGGAGCGGGGCAAGCTGGATTCGATTTTTCTGGCCGATTCATACGGTTTGCCGCCTACGATTCAATACAAGGTGCTTCAAGGGCTGGAGCCGTTTACGCTGCTGTCCGCGCTTGCGATGGCAACGAAGCATATCGGGCTCATTGGCACCGCCTCGACCACTTATAATGAGCCGTTTCACATTGCCCGCAAATTCGCCTCCCTGGATCTCATCAGCGGAGGTCGGGCGGGCTGGAATATTGTGACCTCTACCGGCAATACGACGGCTTTCAACTTCCGCGACGAGCAGCTTCCTGAGCATTCGATGCGCTATCGTCGGGCCGAGGAATTTTTGCAGGTTGTCAAATCGCTGTGGGACAGCTGGGAGGATGGTGCGCTCATCATCGACAAGCAGTCCGGCATATATGCGAATCCTGAACGGATCAAGCGGATCGATCATAAGGGAGAGCATTATGCGGTTCGCGGTCCGCTGAACCTTCCACGCATGCCGCAGGGGTACCCGCTGCTTGTGCAGGCAGGCGCTTCGGATACGGGTAAGGAATTTGCCGCGATGGCGGCGGAGGCTGTATTTACGGCACAAAACACGCTGCAGGGCGGGCGCGACTTTTACAGCGATTTGAAATCGAGAATGGCGAAATACGGCCGCAGTGCGGATAGCCTTTGCATTTTGCCTGGCTTCTGCGCCATCATTGGTGATACGGAAGCAGAGGCGAAGGAAAAGGAGCAGGAGCTGCATGAGCTGGTACAAATCGATTACGGATTATACAGGCTGTCTAATTTATTTGGGATAGACCTGTCTGCTTATCCTTTGGATGGACCGCTGCCTTATGCCGACCTGCCGCAAACCGAGCAAATCAATTCGCAGAAGGGCCGGCATCAAATGTTTATTGAAATGGCGCAGCAGGAAAAGCTCAGCATTCGCCAGCTCATGATGCGCACCGCATCTTCGCGCGGACATTTCTCCATGGCGGGCACGCCGATACAAATAGCAGATGCGATGGAGCGCTGGGCAGTCGCAGGAGCAGCCGATGGCTTTAATTTAATGCCGCCTTCGCTGCCGTCGGGGCTGGATGACTTTGTAGACAAGGTCATTCCTGAGCTGCAAAATCGCGGCTTGTTCCGTTCCGATTATACTGGCAGCACGCTGCGGGAGCATTACGGCCGCAGCGCCGCGGCTCGGTCTGGCGTTCACGCGTGAAGGGGAAAGGGGCGCCGGCAGGAGCGGACAAAGCAGCGGTTAACTGGCGGCTGAATCTCACCATTTTATGGCTGGGCAATTTTCTCGTTACGGGCAGCGCGACGATGGTCATCCCATTTCTCCCGCTGTTTCTTGAGGATTTGGGCGTGAGCTCGGTCAGTGAAGCAGGGTTTTGGGCGGGGGCGATATTCGCTGCCCATTATGTGACCTTATTCATTTGCCAGCCGATCTGGGGAAGAATAGCCGACCGCTATGGGAGAAAAATGATGCTGCTGCGCGCAGGCTTCGGCATGGCTGTTGTCATTGCTATGATGGGCTTCGCTGAGGCGCCATGGCAGCTTCTGCTGCTTCGTCTGCTCAATGGCGCTTTTGCTGGATTTTCACCTTCGGCAACGGCTATCGTATCGACGAATACGCCAAGCAGCCGAATGGGCTTTGCGATGGGCACGCTCCATTCCGGCAATATTTCCGGCACGGTCATGGGGCCGCTTATTGGCGGCTTGCTGGCGGAATGGCTTGGGCTGCGGAGCGTTTTTTTCATAACGGGTACGGTGATGTTTATGGCGGCATTGTTAACTGCTATCATCGTGAAGGATCATTTTGTGAAAGCCGATCAGCGCTCCGAGCAAAATGTTTCCACGATCGGCGGCTTTCTCGTGCTATGTAGGGTCCGGCAAATTCCCGCGCTGCTGGCGGTCAGCGTCATGATTCAGTTTGCGCTGACCGGATCACTGCCGTTTATTCCGCTGTTCGTCAAGGAGCTGCATGGCGAGGCTGGCATGCTGGCTTTATATGTTGGGCTGGTCAGCTCGATAACGGGTGTGTCCAATATGATTTTTGCACCGCTGCTGGGCAGGCGCTCCGACCGCACAGGCCCGCACCTCATATTAAGCTACTCGATGCTCGGCGCTTGCCTAATCGTACTGCTGCATTATTTTGTCGCTTATTATTGGCAGCTGCTGCTGCTGCGGTTTCTGTTGGGCATGTTCATTGGCGGGCTCATTCCGACGGTGCGGACGCTCATTAAGCAGTATGTGCCGAAGGGGATGGAGACGCGGGCATACAGCTTTGATACGAGCGCAGTCAGCCTGGGGGCTGTTCTTGGGCCTATCGTTTCTGGGGCAGCTTATGGCTACGTGGGGATAAGGGGCGTTTTTCTCATGTCGGCTTTTCTCATGCTGCTTAATGCTGGCTGGAGCTACAAAATGCTTGGAGGCGGGAGCAAGTCCAAAAGCGACTCTAGAGCAAATCCCGAAACTCTTTCTGACACGATTGCCACTGCTGAAAATAACGCCACTACGCCCCGACCTGCGGGCGAAACATTCAAAAAGCCTATGTAGCCGCGATACCGCGGCCGCATAGGCTTCTTTTTGTTGAAAGCGGGATTTTTTCATCCGTGGTGAAAAATTAACCATGCTGCTGGCCGTTCGTATAAAGGAGCAGCGAATCCATAATCGTTTTGCGGCCGATCGGCGTCCAGCACATGGCATACCAATTCGGGATGAAGCGCACGCGGCCGCTCTGGACAGCCTCATGCTTTTTCCAGAAGGGGCTGCTCTGCATCCGCTGCAATATTTGGTCGCTGCTCGGTCCATGATGCAGCTTCTGAACGAACAAATAATCGGATTGAATGGACAGGCCGCTGAGCTGCTCCGGCTGCATTTCGACTTTGTGGTCAATGGCGGGAGAAGAGCTGCCCGCCGTCAGTCCAAGCTCGGTGAACAGCAGCTCATTGAGCGGATGGTCTGGCGCTCCTTGAATGCGGACGGCGTTATGCGTAACCCGCATTAATGTCAGACTTCCGCTGCCGACGGAGCGGCCGAGCAGCTTGCGGGCATCGTCGGTTTGCTGCGCCAGCTCGCTGAGCATCGCCTGCTCGGTTCGCTCGCAGCCGATCATTTCTGCAATTTTATGCAAGGCGATACGCCAGTCGGCATGATGCTCCAAACATGCGGTGGACGCAATTTGTTTAAGCGGCTCCTCATATTCATGATGATAGCGATCGATAAGAATTAAGTCGGGCTTGAGCTGCATCAACGTCTGCAAATGACGGGTCACTTTGCCCAGATGCTCGGCTTCTCCCATTCCGGGATAACGGAAGCAGTTCATGTTGGCAATCGGAAAAATGCCGAGCGAGCGCAAGCTGTCGTCAAAGCTGGAGCAGGCGACGACCGCGATTTTTAATTGATGGCGCTTCATATAAAGATTGGGAGAAATGCCAACCGATGCTTTAAATACCCGGCTGAAATAAAACTCGCTGCCAAAGCCGACGCGCTCGGAGACGCTTCTGACAGATGCCCCATTCAGCGAGAGCTGGGCCTTTGCTTCCTTGACGCGAAGATCCGCTAAATATTCAAAGGGAGTGACGCCCATTACCTGCTTAAACTTGCGGGAGTAGGAGGTTGGTGTCAGCATGGCGATGCTGGCAAGCTGCTCCAGATTGATTTTTTCATGAAGATGTTTATGGAGGTAGCTGATGCTCTCCTGCATGCCCTTCTCAGACGTTGGAATGCGATTAAGCTCCAGCAGCTCAAGCAGAACCGTGCTGTAAAGCTCCTGAAATTGCAGCTGCATCATCAGCTCGCGTTCAGGCTTGCTTTCAAACTTGTCAACTTGCGAGGCTGTCTCATATAGACGTATGATCCTCTCGGAGGTTTGCTGCTGGCTGCGCAGCTTGATGCCGCTGTTAAACAGCTCGGCCGGCAGCTCGGGAAGCTGCACCTTTCGGTTGTCACGCTGTTTGGCAACGCCAACCGCATCCAGAATCAGCACATAATATTCAAAATCTCCCCGATCTGATTGGAAGCGTATGGACATGCCGGGAAGCAGCAGAAGCGGCTCAAGCGCTTCAAGCTTTCGCTCATGCCCGTTAATAGCGAGGAGGCCGGAGCCTCGGGTAAGAAAGACGAGCATCGGAGCGGGTGCTGTCCGCTGAATAGCAGCGTGAGCGGGCTTGCTGTATTTATAAATGGAAGATAAAAAAACCATTGTACGTTTCATTTTGGCGTCTCCAGTCTATTAGTCTGGTAAGAGGCATCCATCGCTGCAAGCGGTCTTGTTTATTGTAAATGAAAATCATTATCATAGTCAATTATGAAAATAGGCTATCGGCTGCCATTCGATAAATGATAAAATTTTATATGGAATCGGACAAAAAGTTCGATGTACAAAAAGAGCGAAACGTTTTATGATTCTCGTTGAGAATAGTTCTCATAAAAAAGGTCGTTATGGGCCAAAGATACATACAGGGAGGGTTTTTCAATGTTATTCAAGTTACAAATCAATTGGCAGGCGCGCGCGGTACTGGTGCTGCTGCTGATGCTCGTCGTATCAGGCTGCGGAGCTGCGGCAAATGGATCTGGCGGTGCATCGTCAGGGCAGAACAGCTCTAGCCCAGCTGCGGTAGAAAGTGAGCAGCCAACCGCTGAAGCAAATGCAGCAGAATCGACAGAAAACCGTACTTTCAAGCATGCGATGGGAGAAACAGTCGTTGCGCCTAATCCGCAGAAGGTTGTCGTATTGGATAATGGCGCACTCGATAATATGCTCGCACTTGGCGTGAAGCCGGTTGGCGCGCCATCGATTATTTCTGTAGATGACGGTTTTGCGACCTATTTGACGGGAACAGAAGGCATTGCGAATATCGGAACGGTAGAGCAGCCAAGCTTGGAGACGATTGCCTCGTTGAAGCCCGATGTCATAATAGGCATTAAAGATACGCAGGAGGCCATCTATGAGCAGCTATCGCAAATTGCGCCAACCGTATTTACTGAGGTAGGCGGCGCACAATGGGAGGCGAACCTGGCTTTGCATGCAGCTATAGTTGGCAAAGAAGCAGAGGGCAAGAAGCTGATTGAGCAGCTGGATGCGCATATCGCAGATCTTCATGCGAAGCTTGGCGACAGCTTGAATACGACGGAGGTTTCGCTGCTTCGTCCAAGGAAAGACCGCGTTTCCGTTTATTTGAAGCCTTCGTTTACTGGAGGTGTAGTAGAGCGTGCTGGCATTAAGCGTCCAGCTGTACAAAGCGGGGATGACGATTTTAACTTTAATGCGACAGAGGAGCAAATTGCCGATCTGGATGGCGATGCCATCATTTTGTTCGGACGCGAAAGCGAGCAGGACTATTTTGAACAAAAAATTAAAAGCAATCCGCTGTGGAATACGCTTGAAGGTGTGAAAAATGATCGCGTCTACGTAGCTAGCTGGGAGGTTTGGCTGAGCGGACATGGCATACAGGCCGTCAATATCATGATTGATGATTTGGCTAAGTTCTTAGTCAAAGCGTAACTAGCGCTAGCGTTTAGTGTAGTAGAAGCGTGGTGAGTAGGCAGAGTGTCCCTGTTCAGGCAGAGCTGGGCGCTCTGCTGCCACGCTTTTAGGGAGGAACAGATTTGAACATTCGGCTTACGGGCATTGTGCTCGGTTTTGTATTTGTCATCTTAGGCCTTGCTGCCAGCATTGCTGTAGGAAAATCAATGGTTCCGCTTCATACGGTCATCGAAGCTTTTACTTCTTTTGACGGCTCAAGGGAGCATCTGATCATTCGTTCGGTCCGGGTTCCGCGCGCCCTAATGGCGATGATGGTCGGTGCATCGCTCGGCATGGCGGGAAGCATTATGCAGGCGATTAGCCGCAATCCGCTGGCGGGCCCCGAGATGCTCGGAAGCAACTATGGAGCGGCGCTGCTGCTCGTCATTTCTATGTTTGTATTTGGCTTTACGTCTTCGCTCATCCATATGTGGGCGGCACTGCTCGGGGCTGGGCTTGCCTGTCTCGTCGTATTTATGCTTGGCTCGCTGGGTAGGGGAGGCCTGACGTCCATTAAGCTGATTTTGGCTGGTGCCACTATCAATATGCTGCTTGCTTCCATGGTGCAAGGCATTCTAATTTTCAGCGAGGAGTCGCTGGATGAAATGCGCTTCTGGATGGCGGGTTCATTAACCGGCGGCAGTATGGAAATGTTCGTACGCGTGCTGCCGTACATGATGGTCGGGATAGCAGGGGCTCTGGCGCTCAGCCGGCAAATTAATTTGCTGAGTCTAGGTGATGAGGTTGCCCATGGGCTGGGGCTGAAAGTCGGGCTAATGAAAACGGCGTCCCTGTTCATTGTCATGTGCCTTATGGGAGGCTCTGTGGCTATTGCTGGGCCAATCGGCTTCATTGGCCTTGCGGTACCGCATATCGTCAGGTTTATGGTCGGACTGGACTATCGCTGGATCATCCCTTATTCTGCGCTGTTTGGAGCAGGCTTGCTGCTGCTGGCGGATATCGCCGCCCGCTTTATTTTTCCCTATCAGGAGCTTCCGGCAGGTGTAGTGACGGCGATGGCAGGCGCTCCCTTCCTCATTTATTTGGCCCAAAGGAGGGAGAAACGATAATGTCCCGTTTCACTTTATCCGCATCTGCCCGTTTGTGGCCCGTTATTGTTGTCCTTATTGCTGCTAATTTTATCGTGCTCTCCATGAGCATTATGATCGGCGAATACCCTGTTCCGCTATCTCAGGCATGGAAAACAGTCATTGGCATCGGCGAGCCTGAATATGAGTTTGTTGTCAATCAGCTGCGGTTTCCAAGGTCGCTGGTAGCTTTTTTGGTCGGCTGCGGTCTGGCGCTTTCGGGCGCGATTTTGCAAGGGATTACCCGCAATCCGCTAGCCGCTCCAGGCGTCATTGGCATTAACGGTGGTGCTGCTCTTATGGCCGTTACCGCCATTATCGCACTGCCGTCAGTGCCGATTGCGCTGCTGCCCTTTATTGCGTTTAGCGGGGCGCTGGGTGCTGCTGCGCTTACCTATTTTCTCGCTTGGCGCCGTGGCGCAGCTCCGATGCGGCTGCTGCTTGTCGGTGTGGGGGTGGGCGCGGCCTCACACGCGTATATTACCTTTTGGATGACGACGCGTCACGTTCAAAACATCAAGCAGGCGATGATCTGGCTGATGGGAAGCACATATGGCAGAACGTGGGATCATTTTTGGCCGCTGCTTCCATGGCTGCTCGTGTTGTTTCCGGCAGCGCTTCTTATGTCGCGGACTTTGGACATTTTGAAGCTTGGCGATGAGCTATCGATCGGGCTTGGCAGCGCGGTCGAGCGTTCACGCGGCCTTTTATTGCTCATTAGCGTAAGCTTGGCAGGCGCTTCTGTCGCGATGGCCGGAACGATTGGATTTATTGGTTTGATGGGACCGCATATTGCGAGGCAATTGGTTGGCCAGACGAGCCGCAGATTGCTGAGCGTATCGGCTTTAGTTGGCGGCTTAATCGTGATGTCTGCCGACCTGCTGGGACGTGCGCTGCTGCCGCCTATTGAAATTCCTACAGGCATTATAACGACAGCTATCGGAGCGCCTTATTTAATTTATTTGCTGTACCGCAATCGCAATCGTCCCTAACAGGACATAAAGGAGGAGATAACGATGCATACGGACAGGTCCGCTTTGCCGAATACGGTATCGCAAATCATAAAGGAAAGGCGTACGGTGAGGGTTTTCAAGGATGATGCTGTATCCGTGGAGACGCTGACGGAGCTGCTCGATGTCGCCGTCTGGGCCCCTAATCACAATTTGCGCGAGCCTTGGCGTTTTATCGTATATGAAGGGGAGGGGCGCAAAATTTTCGCCGATGCGGTGCTTTCTACCTTCTCGCCGGAGGAGCTGGCGAAATATGGCGAGCACCGGATGAAGGAATACATGCATACCCCGCTGCATTTAATGGTCGTGCTGAAGGAGGATCCCCGTCAAAAGCAGTGGGATGAGGATTTTTCGGCCGTATGCTGTCTCATTCAAAATCTTCAGCTTGCTGCATGGGAGCAGGGAATTGGCATGGTGTGGAAGTCGAATCCTTATATGTATAATCCTAAATTTCGCGATGAGTCTGGGGTGGGCGTGCGGCCGGGTGAGAAAATTGTCGCCGTGCTCCACATTGGCTATCCGCGGGTTATTCCCAATGCCGCTCCACGCACATCAGCACGAGAGCTTCTTACAATTGTTAACAAATAATTAATGCTAATTGTTGTTTAAATTTGTATTAAATTCAATGACTCTTGGAATCTAATGATTCTAAGAGTTTTTTAATAATTTTAATTTAGAAAAATAGGGCAAAAATATACATGGATTAACTTTAAGTATTTCGATAAAATCGTAAATGAAAATCGTTATCAATTTCAGAACGCAGAGTCGCCATCCTGTTCCAGGGTGACCCTATATCCTTTTGAGGAGTGGTAGAAGATGAGTTATGGCAAAAAGAAAATGCATTTGAACTTGTTTCTGCGCAATACAGGTCATCACGAAGCGTCATGGCGCCATCCGGGCAGCGACCCGAATGGGGTGACGGATATCGACTATTATATAAAATTGGCGAAAATTGCCGAAGACGGCAAGCTGGATTCGTTATTTCTCGCCGATTCCTACGGTCTGCCGCCGACGATGCAGTTTTTGGTGCAGCAGGCGCTGGAGCCGTTCACGCTGCTGTCGGCGCTGGCGATCGCGACAAGCCGCATCGGGTTGATCGGAACGGCTTCTACAACTTATAACGAGCCCTTTCATGTAGCCCGCAAATTTAATTCGCTGGATCATATTAGCCGGGGGCGGGCGGGCTTTAACATTGTCACCTCGACGGGCAATGCGACGGCCTTCAACTTTGGCGCTGCTCCGCTGCCGGAGCATACCGACCGTTATGAGCGGGCTGGCGAGTTTATGGAGGTGGCGAAAGGGCTGTGGGACAGCTGGGAGGAGGACGCGGTCGTTGCCGATAAGGAGCAGGGACTTTATGTGGACCCAGACAAGCTGCATGAAATCAACCATGTCGGCCGCTATTTCCATGTGAAGGGCCCGCTGAATTTGCCAAGGTCGCCTCAAGGACATCCCGTGCTGGTGCAAGCGGGAGCATCGGATACCGGCAGAGAGTTTGCCTCTCGTATGGCGGAGGCTGTTTTTACCGCACAAAATACGCTTGAGGATGGACGGAGCTTCTATGCGGATGTGAAAGGGCGGATGGCGAAATATGGCCGCTCGCCAGAGCAGATTAAAATTTTGCCAGGCTTTTGTCCTGTCATTGGCGATACATCGGCGGAGGCGAAGGAGAAGGAGCGCGAGCTGAACGAGCTGACCCAGCCGGAATACGGGGTGTACCGTTTATCTAATTTGCTCAAGATGGATTTGCGGGGTTATCCGCTGGATGGTCCGCTGCCATTCGCAGAGCTGGCGAAAAATCATGAAATCAATTCGCAAAAAGCGCGGCATCAGCTGTATCTGGAGCTGGCGCAGCGGGAAAACCTGACGATCCGTCAGCTTATTTTGCGGACAGCAACGTCGCGCGGGCATTATTCAATGTCTGGCACGCCGATTGAAATTGCCGACGAGATGGAGCGCTGGATTGAGCAGGGGGCAGCCGATGGCTTTAATTTGATGCCTCCCTATTTCCCAAGCGGGCTTGAGGAATTTGCCTTGAAGGTAATTCCCGAGCTGCAAAATCGCGGCTTGTTCCGTACCGATTATGAAGGCACGACGCTGAGGGAGCATTACGGGCTGGAGCGGCCAGAGCGTTCCTCGTCCAGGCAGTCGGTCATTTCCGCCCAATAGATGGGCAAGTGGAAGGGGAGGAAAGAATGAAGGCGACCGACAGGCAGCTTCACCTGAATGTGTTTCTTATGGGCAACGGCCATCATGAGGCCGCTTGGCGGCTGCCGGGCAGCCGCCCGCAGGATGTAACGAATGCAAGCTATTACGTCAAGCTGCTGCAAACGGCGGAGCGCGGCAAGCTGGATTCCTTATTTTTGGCTGATTCGTATGCGCTGCCCCCGACTATTCGCTACAAGGTACTGCAAAGCTTGGAGCCGTTTACGCTGCTTTCTGCGCTTGCTATGCTGACTAGTCGGATTGGATTAATCGGTACGGCCTCTACGACTTATAGCCATCCATATCATGTAGCGCGGCAGTTTGCTTCGCTTGATTTTATTAGCGGTGGCCGTGCCGCTTGGAACATTGTGACGTCAACCAATGATGCAACTGCCCACAACTTTGCTGATGAGAAGCTTCCGGAGCATGGGGAGCGCTATAAGCGCGCTGCCGAGTTTTTGGAAGTAGTGCAGCGGCTGTGGGACAGCTGGGAGGATGATGCGCTTGTGCAGGATAAGGCGAGCGGCATTTATGCCGATCCCGGAAGCATACATGAGATACGCCATGAAGGCAGCTATTTTTCGGTGCGGGGCGCACTGAATTTGCCGAGGCCCCCCCAAGGGCAGCCCGTGCGGGTACAGGCCGGCGCTTCGGAGACGGGCAAGGAATTTGCCGCGCATGCTGCGGAAGTTGTGTTTACGGCGCAAAACAGCTTTGCGGACGGCTGCCTCTTTTATTCGGATCTGAAATCGCGGATGAAGAAATATGGAAGGCAGCAAGATGAGCTGAAAATATTGCCGGGCTTTTGCCCAATTATCGGCGATACGGAAGCTGAGGCTAGAGACCGGGAGGCAGCGCTCCATGACCACATTCAATTTGATTATGGCCTGCTGCGCCTGTCCAATTTGTTCAGCACCGATATGACCGGGTTCGAGCTGGATGAACCGGTACCCGTCGATTTTCTGGCGCAGCAAAGCGAAGTGAATGGCCACCGCGGGCGCTACCAGCTTTATGTGGAGCTTGCCCGCCGGGAAAAGCTGACGATGCGCCAGTTGATTGTTAAAACAGCCGCCTCGCGGGGGCATTATTCGATGGTGGGCACGCCGGTGCAAATTGCCGACGAAATGGAAAAATGGTGGCGCGGCGGCGCGGCAGATGGCTTTAATGTCATGCCTCCGTATTTGCCGGAGGGCCTTGAGCTGTTCGTGGACAAGGTGGTGCCGGAGCTGCAAAACCGCGGTATTTTTCGCAGTGAATATACAGGAACCACTTTAAGGGAGCATTATGGCCTGCAGCGCCCTGCCAGCATCTATGGGCAGACGAGGCCATTGGCAGCCAAGAAATAACGGCAATGATGCCTTATCATGCTATGTCGAAAGGAATGAAGTAATGATTTCAGCTAAGCGGAGCATGCATATCAATTTATTTCTGATGAACACGGGACATCACGAGGCATCTTGGCGCCATCCAGCAACGGATCCGCACCGCATTACCGATTTGAATTATTATCGCGAGCTTGGACGAATTGCAGAACGCGGCAAGCTGGATTCGCTGTTTCTCGCGGACACGTTAGTGCTGCCTCCGACTGTTGAGCATAAAGTGCTGCATGGACTGGAGCCGTTCACTCTGCTGTCAGCCATCGCCGCCGTTACCGATAAGATTGGGCTGATTGGCACAGCCTCAACCACCTTTAACGAGCCCTTTCATATTGCGCGCAAATTCGCCTCGCTGGACTGGTTAAGCGCTGGACGCGCTGGCTGGAACATTGTGACGACGGCAAGCGAAAGCGCAGCTTATAACTTTACGGATGAGGCTTTGCCGCCACATGACGAGCGCTACCGCAAGGCAAGCGAGTTCGTTGAGGTGGTGAAGGCGCTTTGGGACAGCTGGGAGGATGATGCGCTCGTTGCCGATAAGGCAAGCGGCTTATACGCCAATATGGCGAAAATCCATCCGCTTAATCATAAAGGCGAACATTTCGCGGTGCGCGGCCCGCTTAACATGCCGCGCTCCCCTCAAGGGCATCCGCTGCTCGTACAGGCGGGGTCATCCGAGGATGGCAAATCGTTCGCTGCGAGGGTGGCGGAAGCGGTATTCACTGCGCAGCCTACCTTCGAGAGCGGACAGGCTTTCTACGCAGACATCAAATCGCGTATGCAGCCGTTTGGGCGGAGCCCGGACGAGCTGTGCATTTTACCGGGTTTCTTCCCGGTTATCGGAGATACGCTAGCTGAGGCGCAGGACAAGCAGCGTGAGCTGGATGAATTGACGATTGTTGCGTACGGGTTGAAAAGATTGTCGACACTGTTCAAGATCGATTTGACAGATTGTCCGCTCGATGAGCCAGTACCGCTCCATCTGCTGCCGCGTCATGAGGAAATCAACGGCAACCGAGGGCGCTTTGAGCTTGTTGAAGGCATGGCCCGCAAGGAAAAGCTGACGCTCAGGCAGTTGATTATGCGCACAGCAGGATCGCGTGGACATGCATCGCTTACGGGTACGCCGCTGCAAATCGCAGATGAGCTTGAGCGTTGGTTTGTCGGCAGGGCGGCGGACGGATTTAATTTGATGCCTTCGCATATGCCGGATGGGCTGAGCGATTTCGTCGACAAGGTTATACCCGAGCTGCAAAATAGAGGCTTGTTCCGTACCGAATATACGGGAAATACGTTAAGAGAGCATTACGGGTTCAGCCGTCCAGCTGGCCGGCATAAGGTGGAGGCTCACATATGATGGGCGGCGGGAGCGAGAAGAGACAGCTGTACATGACCGTTGCAATAGATGGCCTGGATTACTTGGATTGCGTACAACTGGCGGAGGCGGCAGAGCGTGCTTGTCTGCACGCAATCCTTGTGCCTGACAGCAGCATGAGCCCGACGCCTCAGGAAGCAACTGGGCTTGTCGGTCAACGGGCCTCGGCTAATGGGTATGCCGCGTCTTCTGCCGTGCTGGAGCCGTTTACTTTGCTGGCCGCCTTGTCGGCTTCCACGAGTACAATTGGCCTCATTGCGGAAATTCATACCGCCTTCCATGAGCCCTTTCACGCGGCGCGCAAGCTGGCTGCCCTGGATTATATGAGCAGCGGCAGAGCAGGCTGTCTTGTGCTGCCGGGGCAGGAAAATGCGGCTGCAAATTTCGCTCGAACCGATAAGCAGCAAATGCGGCTGCCCTGCTACGAGGCTGCCGCCGCTGCGGAGTTTGGTGAAGCTTTGCGACAATTGTGGGACAGCTGGGATGATGACGCGCTTATGTATGATAAGCAGGCAGGGCTGCAATTTGATGAAGCGAAGGTGCGCGAGGTTCATTATACAGGACGCTATTACAGTACGCGTGGCCCGCTGAATATTGCTCGTCCCCCGCAAGGCTATCCGCCGCTAGTAGCTCGGATCAGGGAGCAGGCAGACAAGCAGCCAGATATGCTGGCAGCAGCCAGTGGGGCAGACGTCATCATTATTGAGCCGCAGTCGCTGGAGGAGGCGGCCAAGCTGGCATGCGAGCTGCGAGAGCTGATGCGTCAGCAGGGAAGGCAGCCGGAGCAATGCCGGATTTTGGCCAGTGTAATGCCGGTTGTACATAGCAGCGCCAACCGTGCGGAATGTTCGCTGCAAATGGGCGGCGGCTGCGAAGGCCGGGCAACAGAAGATGAGTTTTCCCGTGAGGGAAACGCACAGCAATTAGCAGATTGGATGCGGAAGTGGCAGCTTTCAGGCGCAGTTGACGGTTTTCATATGGAGCTGCCGCCGCATGCTGCGCTTGACAGCTTCAGGTATGTTGAAGAGCGGATCATTCCAGAGCTGCAGAGAAGAGGGGTATTTCGCCAGGCAGCGATTGATGGCGGGACGCTGCGGGACCAACTGGCGCTTCCAAGGCCGATCAATTCATTTCACGCCGTGCGGTAAAGGGGGAAGTTGCAACTGAATGAGGACAATCGCAAAATACGCTTAAATGTATTTATACATGGAACGGGTCATCATGAAGCAGCTTGGCGGCATCCTGGGATGCAGCCCCGCCAGACGCTGGATATCGGCTATTACCGCCATTTGGCAGAGGTGGCCGAGCGCGGGCTGATGGATTCTATTTTTGTCAGCGATGCCTATTTCGGAAAGATCAATAAGCTGGAAGCGACTACACTGCTAGGAGCGCTAGCTGCTGCTACAAGACATATCGGCCTCATTGCTACCGTTGGGACGACCTACTATGAGCCATATCATCTTTCCCGGCAAGCGGCAACGCTTGATCATATTAGCGGCGGCAGAGCAGGCTGGAATATTGTGACGGGAAGCGCCGATGAGACGGCCTTTAATTTTGGCCGAGCAGCCCATCCCGAGCATGCACAGCGCTACCAATTAGCGAAGGAATTTGTTGAGGTTGCAAAGCAGCTGTGGGATAGCATGGAGGAGGAAGGAGCCGCTGTTCATGCTGCTGGCAGCACTAACGGTGTTGGGGCTGCTCGACATTATGCGGTGAAAGGGCCGCTCCATGCTCCTCGTCTGCCGCAGGGCTATCCGGTGCTCGTCCAAGCGGGCTCCTCGGAAAGCGGCAAAGCGATGGGCGCGGAAATAGCCGACGTTATTTTTACAGCCCAGCAAACCTTTGAAGCAGCTCGTATTTTTTATACAGACGTCAAAGGCCGTCTTCCGGCTTACGGAAGAAAGGCTGGCGAGCTGTTGATCATGCCTGGGCTATGTCCGATCGTAGCGGATACGGTTGGGGAAGCCCGGGAGCTCGAAGAAGAGCTGAATCAGCTCGTTCATATGGAGGATGCGCTGAGGCGATTATCGCGGCGCTTTGCCGCAGATTTGTCCTCGTATCCGCTCGATGGCCCGGTACCGCTGCATTTGGCAAAATCGCTTGGCGAAATTAATTCGCTGAAAAGCCGTCAATCGCTGCTGCTTGAGCTTATCGAAGAGGAGCGGATGACGATTCGCCAGTTTGTTCACCGCTTTGCGAATGGGCGCGGCCACTATGCTTTTACGGGAACGGCGGTACAGCTTGCCGATGAAATGGAAAAATGGTTTCACGGCGGAGCGGCGGATGGCTTTAATGTGATGCCGCAAATTTTTCCGAGCGGGCTGGAAGCTTTTGTGGGAAAAGTCATTCCTGAGCTGCAAAATAGAGGGCTGTTTCGAACAGCCTATGAAGGAGCATCATTGCGTGAGCGTTTGGGGCTTAAGGCGCCAGCTCAGCACTGCAAGGTCTAAGGTTAATTAGCCAGAGGAGTGAGCGCTATGGGAGAAACATCGTTGAATGGATCGAAGAGACTGATTGAGAAGACGATACACTACATGCAAACTCATTTTCATGACAAAATCGATATGGTTACGTTATCCTCAATGGCGGGACTGACAACAAGCTCATACTCCCGGCTGTTTAAACAAACGATGAAGGAGCCGCCAATTAAATATTTAACGAGATTGCGCATCGAGCGGGCCAAGCGCCTGCTTTACCATAATGCAGGTCCGGTTAAGGAAGTATCTGCCGCAGTTGGCTATGGCGATGAATTTTATTTTAGCCGCATCTTCCACCGTATGGTGGGCATACCGCCTTCCCGTTATGGCAAGCAGAAGGATATGGGCAAGGAAGAAGGCGGCGTGATAAACGACGAGCTGTTTAAATAAAAGCAAGAAGCTGCCCCGCAGGCTAATCGCCTGAGGGGCAGCTTCTTTGCTCGGCACTTGCTCTGATTTACACTTCGTGCATATCCACGAAAGCGTCGCGGACCCGGTTCCAGAACGGGAATGGGCGATAGCGCGCAAAGCTGACCTTGCGGCTCGACACATTACAGCGTATCGATAAAATGTCGCTGCGCAAAATGCTGAGCTGGTCGATGGTCAGCAGCATCCGCTGGTTTTTCTTCGAGATGATGTCGCAGTGGTGATGCTGCGGCAGCAGCAGCGAAGAGCCCAGCGTCCGGAAAACGCGATTGTTAATGGAAGCAATTTCGGCAATTTGTATCGATGCAATGGACGGATGGACGATTGCGCCCCCGACGCTTTTATTATAGGCGGTACTGCCGGAAGGCGTCGAAATGACGATACCATCGCCACGGAACATTTCGAAAGGCTCATCATTGACATTGATTTGGGCGACGAGCGTGCCGTCTACCCCTTTAAGCGTGAACTCGTTCAGCGCCATATAATGAAATTTTCCCTCGGCCGTCTCGACCTCGATTTCCGCGAGCGGATAGCGGACGATGCTGAGCTCCTTCTCGGCCATTAGAGCGACGAGCTCAGGCAGCTCATTTTTTTGCCAGTCGGCATAAAAGCCCAAATGTCCGGTATGCACCCCTACAAAGGCAACATCCATAATGCGATCAACATATTTGTGAAAAGCTTGCAGCAGCGTACCGTCTCCACCGATGGATACGACAATTTCAGGTGCGTCGTCATTTCGAGTGAAGCCGCGCTCCGCCGCCAGTGTATGGAACTGTTCCGCCAGTGACTGGGATATGGAATCGCCTCTGTCGATAACGGCATATTTCAAGGAATGCAGCCCCTTTTCAAATCTTCTGGTTACGTTCCCTTAAATGATATCGGAATACAGCCGTAAATTCAATGCGAGAAGCACATTTCATCCGATAAATCTGGGTATTAGGGCCCGAGCCAGCCCCATAACGCATAAACGAGCCCAAATGCGATAAAACCGTGCAGCAGCCTTGCGAGCATAAGCGGCTTGTAGCGCATATCGGTTTTGCTGACGAGGCTGGCCACCTGGGCGTGGACGGACAAACCTCCCCATGACAGCACCCATGCTGCGATTGCCGTTTGATGGAGCAGACCTGTGCCGGCTTCACCAGCGGCGCGGGCGCCAAGGGTTACTTCGAACAGGCCGAAAATGGCGGCATCGGCGAGTGCTGCCGGAAGCCCGAACAGCTCAAACAGCTGCCGCAGCATGGCAGCAAGCATGGTGATCAGGCCCGCTGACGTCAGCATTTCCATAATGACGGAGAAAAAAACAACGAGGCCGCCGACGACGATCATTAGCCGCAGCGCAGACTGAATTGCCTCTTGCAGCAGCTGGCCGAGGCCCCGTCCATCGAGCAGCCGAGCCTCGTGCATCGCCTTCAGAGCGTCCGCAAGGCGCGAACGGCGCAGCGAGCGTGAATGCTGCGAGTGTTGTGAGTGCTGTGAGTGCTGCGAGTGTTGTGAGTGCTGCGAGTGCTGCGAATGCTGCGCAAACGCTGTCGTATGCAGCGGATGCTGTACCGGGCCGGGCCTTGTGTCGAGCTCAGTCAGGCTGCTGCTGCGCCGTGCTTCGGTAATCGGGGCATGCAGATCGTGGAAGCGCATGAGCAGGCCGATGATGAGCGCACCGCCATAATGGGCGGCCGCAAGCACGGGCGCCAGAGCGACATTGTGGAAGAAGCCGACCGATACGGCGCCGATCAGGAAGATGGGGTCGGAAGTCGTCGTAAAAGCGACAAGCCGTTCTCCCTCTGTGCGGTTGATGAGCTGCTGCTCATAGAGCTTGGCTGTCAGCCTAGCCCCAACCGGATAGCCGGATATATAGCCCATCGCCACAACGAAGCTGCCAATACCGGGAAGCTTGAACAGCGGGCGCATGAGCGGGTCCAGCAGCTTGCCGAAAAAATGGACGATGCCAAAGCCAAGCAGCAGCTCGGAAATGACGAAGAAGGGGAAAAGGGCAGGAAACAGCACCTGCCACCATATCGATAAGCCTCGCAGGGCAGATTCCAGCGCTTCATTCGGAAATACGGCCATTAGCAGGGTGAGGAACACAGCAGCTAATCCTGTTAAGGCAGCGGGATGCGAGAGCGTGCGCAGCATGGTCAAGACCTCCCCTCAAAATGACGCTTCACAGTCAAAGGGACTTGTCCCGGAAAATAGGCAAGCAGCCCGTAGATCTGGCAGAAGTCCTTTTATCATCTTTATGCAGAAACTAGGACATCCATCACTTGCAAAGGAGGAAAAGCCTATAAAAATATTTTTGGTCCCGGAAAGAAAACGCTTGCAAAAAGGGTAGACGCGGGATTATTTTATGGTACAATGGAATTACCTTTGAATGCTTGGAGTGATGAGAATGAGTATAATCGCTGGCATCCTCGTCTGCGCTTTCGTCTATGTAATTAGGGAATCGCTTACAGCACCAGGAGAAGAGGACTACGAAGGCTACCACTAAATTAAACCTAATCCTTTTACAAAGCCCGCATAGGTATATGCGGGCCTTTTTTCATATAAAGGATTGTACATCTATGTGCTGGAGCCAAACTATGAAGGCTGTGTGGGTGCCGATCCAAGCAGGCTTATTCCAAATAACGTTCAACTTCAAGCGACGCAAGCAGCAAGGGGCCTATACCCATATAATGGTCAGATACGACCGCTTCAGAAATGTAATACTCGAAGGAGCCATTGCGATCTTTGCTGAGCCCCGCGCCATGGCAAATTTGATGTAGGTGGACGCCTTGGCTATCCTCCGTGACCAAATGGCGGATAATCCCTTCGTACCCTTTCAGCATGGCACCGCGTAAGCCGGACTCCAAATAACGTAGACGCAAGCCTTTAGCCATCGCGTAGACGAACATGATCGAACCTGTCGCCTCCAAATAATTGCCTTTCCGCTTTCCTTGATCAAGCACCTGATACCATAAGCCGCTGTCTTTATCCTGCACGTCAACAAGCGCAAGGCACATCCGCTGAAAAATGCCGATAAGCGTACCGCGTTTCGGGTGATCAATCGGGAAATGCTCCAGACAATCGACCAAAGCCATCGCATACCAGCCCATCGCCCGGCTCCAAAAATGCGAAGACAGGCCGGTATGCGAGTCTGCCCATTCCTGCTCCCCGGATTCATCCCAGCCATGATACAGCAGCCCCGTGCGCTTGTCGCGGGTTTTACGCTCGACAAGCAGCAGTTGATGCGCGACCTCATCGAGCAGCTCCGGACGTTCAAACACTTTCGCATATTCCGCCAGAAAAGGGGAAGCCATATACAGCCCATCAAGCCACATTTGGAATGGGTACACTTTTTTATGCCAGAAGCCGCCCTCGGAGGTGCGGGGCTGACTAATCAATTGAGCAGCCAGTGTATCGGCGGCTTTCGAATAGCGTTTTTCACCCGTGTTCTCATATTGAAAAAATAAATTTTTGCCCTGATTGATCTGATCCAGGTTGTATTCCTCCAGCGTATAGGAGCGTATCGTTCCGTCTTCTGCAATATAGTGATCCATATGGAGCTGCATGAAATGATAATATCGTTTATCGTTCAGTTGAATGCCCGCACGGGCCATCGCCATCAGCAGCATGCCGGGAACATAGGCCCAACGCTCCATTGGATAATGGTGCAAGCCGTCCGAGCCGCATTGGCTCATGATGGTATCAGCTATTTTACCCGCCCATCCTGTCAAATGAACCTGTTGTTGCTCCGTCATCGTAACGATCCCCTCCTGCAATTGTCGTTTGCTCCAGCAGCTGAGTTCGAAGCCAGGCGTAAGCAGCTTCTCCGTGAATTTCATGTCCTCCATCAAAAAAGACAGCTTGCACAGCATCTGGCGCCCCGGCGGCGCTATATATGCTGCCCAGCTCGGCGTATGCCTGCCGTGCAGACTGCTGCGGGAATAAGTGGTCAACAGCCCCTGCTTCCAGAAAAAGGCCTCGCGGCGCAATGAGTCCGAGCAGCTCAGGCATTTCCGCTTCCAGCAGCACGCCCGGAATATAATTGTCCAGGCAGTGATTGCGTGCCAAAATGCTGCCTTCAAACAAGCTTGCATAACCGCTGACTACGGCGCAGCGGATTCTGTCGTCCAAAGCGGCCGTAAAGCCCGCAACAAGACCGCCGCCGGAAATGCCCATGATTGCGATGTTATTGGATTCCACATCGCTGCGTTCCTGCAAATAATCAATGACTCTCGAAGTCTCATAGACGCGCAAGCCTGCAAGTGTGCGCCCCGTAAGCAGCAAATGCACAGCTAGCATGAAGCAGGAGTTTTTTGCAGGCGAGTCTGCGGCCTTATCCTCATCCAGCCTGCGGTCGCCGAAGCCGAGCAGCTCAGGAGCTGCGACCACATACCCTTCTTTTACAAGCGCTATGGCAAAATCTTTATGCAAGCCCGAAGCGCCGGAGCGTTCCGAGCCATCTGGATCAAGCCCGACGATTTCCCGGCTGCCGTATCCGTGGCCGTGGCAGGCAATGACAGCCGGAGCGGGCTGCGCCGCGGGATTATCCGGCAGCAGCACATACATGGCCATCCGCAGCCCGTCCGTCGTGGCGATTTCCACACGCTCCCGTATATAGCCTTCGCATTGCGTTCGTTCCAACAAGCGCGGCTCCAGAGGCTGATGCTCGTTCAGAGCATAATGGCCAAGCAGTTGTCCAAACGAAGCCCTAACCGTTTCCCGGCGCTGCTCGGGATTCGCAGCAGCACGGGCGGACTGTCTATTAGCAGCTGCCTGCTGGACAAGCGATTGCAAATATTGCTCAAGCTTTAAGGACATGCTGTTGCCCTCCCTCTTTAATCGTCCTATTGATCAGTAGCCTTCGGGATGCCAGCCATCAAGGATGGCAATGATGCGATAGTTGGCCGCTTCGTCTGCTTCAAGCTGCCTGGACCAAGAAACGCGCGCTCCCGCAGCTGCTCCTTCTCCAAAGCTGCCAAACTCTTCATAGCGGCTTGTAGCTTCACGATCCGGCTGCCCCCAGTTATGCCAGCCTTCAGGTGTGATCGAGCCGTCTATCGATGTGCGGATGAATGCAACATGGGCATAGGGCCGCCATGGCCTGCCTAAATAAACATCCACAACTCCTTCGGCTCCGGTAATTTTGCAATCGAGGAATACATAGCCGAACGCGGCATCCTCGGGTGTCGAGGCGGCCGTAATATAGCCTCGGGAGCGTTTGTTATGCAAGTGGCAGCTTTCAAATACAGCCGTCGCTGCCCCGAAAATATAATCGACATCGCCCTCAATGTAACACTCGCTATAATATTGCTTGCCTTTGCCCGTATAGAGCGTATCCTGATCGCCCAGCAGCCTGACGCGGCGGAATACAGCTTGATCGGCATCGACGAACGCGGCTACAGCCTGGCCTGTGCCGGGCCCCGAGGCGTTGCGAATCGTCACATTTTCCGCTGTGAATGCTTCTGCCCATACATTTAAAGTGCCTGAACGAAACGTTCCGAGCGGCTCCCCGTCCGGTCCCAGCGTATGGGCATTGTCTGACCAAGTAATAATCGTTTTCTCGCTGTCTTCCCCGAGCAGCAGTATAGGCGGGGCAGAGGCTGGAATCGTGATCTTTTCCTCATAAATTCCCGGCCTGATGCGAATCGTGACCGCTTCGGCACATTCCGCCGGAATAGAGTCAATGGCCGCCTGCAAGCGGCTGTAATCAGCATGGTCTTCTTTGGATACGGTAATCAGCATAGCGAGCGCTCCTTTCAAATAAGCGAAGTTTTATCTATAATGGGAGGTATTATTGTGAACCTTGTTTCCATACGGAGGAATGCCCATGACCGCGTCTGCGTCCGATAGCCTCAATCCGAAATATCATATGGAAGACGGCAAGCTGAGCATTCAGCATATGAAGCGCAAAGGCGCCACCGCGATGCCTCGTCCACACAGCCATGCCTCGGTCGAGCTGTACTACCTGCTGGATGGCGAGCGTGTCTATTTTGTGGACGGACAGGTGGTTACCGTGCATAAAGGCGAGCTTATTATGATTGCCGGGCATGAAATTCATGCGACGGCCAGCTCCGAGGTAGCGGAATTTGAGCGAATCCTCATTAATTATGACCCTGTCATTTTGCCGCAAGCATTGCAAAAGCTGGAGCTGCTGCTTCATGGACGAGGGTTTCGCGTCTTCCCGCTTTCGCTGCGCGAGCAGGGGGAAACGGAACGCCTCCTTAACAAAATGCTGGATGAAAGCCGGCAGGAAAAGCCTTTTTACGAATCCTATTGCCTATCCTTGCTGGCGGAGCTGATCATTTTGCTAGGCCGCTTCGAGAATACGGCAAGCCGGTCAAATCCTTCTCGTTACTCGCTGCATCATAAAGTGTCTGAAATCGCGACTTACGTGCGTGAGCATTATCGTGAAGCCGTGACGCTGGAGGATACGGCGAAGCATTTTTATTTGAGCAGCTCCTATCTCAGTCGAATTTTTCATAAGCTTACCGGCTTCCGCTTTCGGGAATACATCATTCACATCCGGGTTCGTGAAGCGCAGCAGCTGCTTGGCGGTTCCCGCCAGAAAATTCAGGAAATCGCGTTAGCTGTAGGCTTCGAGCATTTATCCCATTTCAATAAGACGTTTAAAAAAGCGACCGGCCTCACGCCGATGGAGTACCGCAAGCAGGCAAAAAACGGACAAGCTCCGCCGCATCAGCCTTTTTAAGGGAGGTGCTTCGCCTGCGAGCCTCTATTGCCGTCCTTTTTTATGCCAATGCTTACTCAACGGTCGAATATTTAC
Source organism: Paenibacillus sp. JT22N7 (assembly GCF_059383875.1). Taxonomy (NCBI): domain Bacteria; kingdom Bacillati; phylum Bacillota; class Bacilli; order Caryophanales; family Paenibacillaceae; genus Paenibacillus; species Paenibacillus sp. JT22N7. Next base: position 212,104 of record NZ_JBXENY010000007.1, on the reverse strand, counting down.
ATTGATACAGCTGAACCTCGGAGAGCGTTGACGTATGAAGCTTCAATTTCTCCAGCTTTAAATGATCGGCATAGCGGGCGATTACCCCGTTAACCGCTGTTGCCTCGAGCCCATCAACCGTTAAGCCGCTTAGCGGCAGCTCGGGAAGCCCGTTTATGAGCAAAGTTGTCGCAGCTCCGTGGCAGGTCAGCTCGCGCAGTGTAATATTGCGGAAGACGGGCGTTTCCTCTGTCACCTCAAAAAGCTGCTCATCGCAGCCCTCCGAGCCTTCCACCCCGGCATAAAAGAAATGAAACGAAATGGCCTCGCGCACAATATCCGCCATTTGAATTCTTTCCATGACAATATCTTCAACTACGCCGCCGCGGCCGCGAACGCTTTTGAAGCGCAAGCCAATATCCGTGCTGATGAACTGGCAGTCAGAGGCATATACGGCTTTGACGCCGCCGGACATTTCGCTTCCGATTACGATGCCGCCATGGCCATGGTAGACGGTGCAATGCCGGATCGTTACGAATTCGCAGGGTAGTGCCCGTTTTCTGGCCTCCTCGCCCTTGCCTGACTTCAAGCATATAGCGTCATCGCCAACGTCGAAGGTGCAATGCTCGATGAGCGAGTGGCGGCAGGATTCCAGATCAAGGCCATCTCCATTTTGGGAATGCCAAGGATTGCGAACGTTCAGCCGCCGGATTGTTACCTGCTCACAGTTATACAGGTGCAAGCACCAAGCGGGGGAATTTTGAAATGTTGGCCCATCAAGCCTTACCCTGGAGCAGCCGCGCAGACTAAGCAAGGTAGGACGGAGATAGGCTCTTGCAGGCAAATACGCCTCGCAAGTCGTCACGCCACGCTGGTGCAGCCCATGAGCAAGTGCTTCTCCTTCCATCGCCTCAAGCGACGGCCACCACATATCGCCTTCCTCATTAACGGCCCCGCCGGATTGAAGCAGCCCATTCCATTGGTCATTCGTCAGCTTAAAGCGTTTGACCGGACGCCAGCCCTGTCCGCCCCCATCGAAAATGCCCTCACCCGTAATCGCGATGTCTTCCAGATTCTCGCCATCGAGCGGCGCTTGGCAGCGAACAGCCGATTCTCCCTCAAAATGCGAGGCCACCAGCGGATACAGTTCGGCCTTTGGCTCAAACATAACCAGTGCGCCTTGCTGCGCATGAAGCTCGAGCCGGCTATGCAGACGCAGCGGCCCGGTCCGCCATAGGCCCGGTGGAATGATCACTCGGCCGCCTCCCGCTGCGGAGCAGGCGTCGATCGCCTGCTGGAACGATGCGGTACACAGCGTCAGGCTGCCCGGCGCAGCTCCAAATTCCGTTACGAGGAAGCTTTTGTCTGGGATAGTCGGCAATGCCGGAAGCGGATATCGCATCTTTTCCGTAGTATCCATTCGTCAAGCCTCCCGCCTAATCTGCAATCGGTTCGTAGCTGAACCAATCGAAATCCGCAAAATGTGTGCGATCTGCATGGGTGCAGGCAGCATACATCCCCATATAGGCGCCCGTAAAACCTCCGGCCTTATCGGTGCTGAGTAGGGTACCATCTGCTGCTTCGCCAAGCGGCTGCCAATTTGGCGACCCGGCTTCTCGCCAGCAGAAGCTGTAGCTTTGGCCATGCGCCTCGGCCTTCAATTCTAGATGGCTTCCACTGTAAGGAATGGCGGCGAGCACGGTTTCTTCCCCTTGCCTCCGCTCGGTAAGGCGGATTTCTGAGCTTCCATCATAGCTGCCATATTCTGCGCGGAACTGGAAGTCGGCATTTTGCAGCAGGACGATGCCGGCGACATCGCCAGCTTGCTCTGGTGCAAAGTTCATGGTGGTCTGAGCACGGAAATTCATATGCTGCTGTCTGCGTCCGACGAAGGAAGGGTTGCTGTCAGCAGCGATGGAGTCCGGCTTCAGCTTAAGGCGCAATGAGCCCGGATTTTCTGTGAGACTCCAGAAATCGCCGCGCGGGGTGCGAATAAAGTTCCAGATCGGCGAGAGCTCCGGCTGGTCGAAGTCATCACGCGCCGGCAGCTGCGGCCATAGCGTCTCCGGCAAGCTTGGAGCCAAAGCTTCCAGCTCCAAAATTCCTTTGCCTGGATTGACGACCGGCCATTCCCGCTCCCAAACAACGGGCACAAGGAACGTTTCACGCCCCAAATTGCGATAATAGCCGCCATACGGCCTGGAAGCGAGACAAAGCATCCACCAGTCTCCATGCTGGGTTTCAATTAACTCGCCATGGCCGACATTGACAATCGGATAGCTGCGGCCCAGATGGCGATGAGTGAGAATCGGATTGCCCTTATACCCCTCATAGGGACCGGCTACCGATTCGCTGCGCGCAATCGTAATCGCATGGGTATGGCCGGTTCCTCCCTCAGCGATCAGCAAATAGTACCAGCTGCCGATTTTGTACAAGTGAGGGCCTTCTTGGGCGTGGGCCACCTTCAGTGCGCCTTGCCAGATGCTCGTCTTCGGTCCGACCAGCTTACCGCTTTCCAAATCCAGCTCTTGCAGCCAAATGTCCATATGCTTCGGATAAAGCTGCCCTTCTGGGGGGAAGCGGTTCCCGGTATAATACACCTTGCCGTCTTCATCAAAAAACAAGGAAGGGTCTATGCCCGGCGCATCCTCCAGCCATACGGGGTCCGACCAGCTTCCGGCGGGATCGGTTGCGGTGACATAGAAGTTATGGCATTCTTTGTCGTTGTCTACAAAGGTCGTAATCATATAATAGGTCCCGTTATGATAGCGCAGCGTTGGCGCCCAAATGCCCCTTGATGGAGCAATTGCATCCAAATTGAGCTGGGAAGGACGATCAAGCACATGTCCAATTTGCCGCCAATTGACGAGATCCTTGCTGTGAAAAATCGGAACTCCGGGGAAAAACTCAAAGCTTGATGTAACCAAATAATAGTCTTCTCCGACGCGTATCGCTGACGGATCGGGATAAAAGCCGGGTAGAATAGGATTTTGGAATGTGCGCATGCTATTTGCCTCCTAGCAGTAAATAAAATGTAAGCCCATACAAGTATAGATCAAAAAAACATCATAATCTTGAAACATTCATGCTCAATTTTATATTTTTTATATATTTTTGTCATGGTTGTGCTAGTTTCAGCTGATAAGGCAGTTAACTTTCCTCGAAGAAATGTGTATAGTGGAAACTATAAAGGGGCGATAGCGATGGCAGGAGAGAAGCAACTGCAAGTCCGTTTTTTTATGAGCTTAGCGCTGATTTCGATTTGCTCGGTGCTCGTTCTGTCCACGGTACTGTTTTTCTGGTTCCGGGAAAAAACGATAGACAATGTCAATAAAACGAACGAGACCGTCCTCCTCAATACAGAGACGGTATTTATGAAATATATGGACATGGTGCAAAATTACACGATGGACTTTTACCATAATCCGAACATTTATACCGTTATGCAGAGCGGAGACAACAGTTGGAGCGAACAGCTCTATAGTGCGCTTAGCCAAATTCGCGGCACGCTGACGATCAACAATTTTATTGAAAACGCTTATATTTTGGGGCCGGGCGCTCCCGTCATGATGTTCGAGAACAATCCGCTTGGCAAGGCGGCAAAGCAGGAGCTGTTCGAACGGGTTCGGGACAGCGAAATTAGGCAATCCCCGTTTGTCTGGAATGCGACGCTGAATAATGGGCAAAGCGAAACGATGATGACCATTTTTTATAATGATCGAGCTTTCAGCAGCAGCGAATACAATGGTGCCATCGCGATGACGATCAACCTGAGGAAGCTGCAGGAAAACTTATTTAATACGAGCAATGAAGGAGATACGCGCTATGCGGTTCTAAATGCAGACCGAATTGTGCTCATGCAGAGCAACTCTTCGGAGGAAGCGTTCGATAGCAGGCTGCTGCAGCAAATTGTGTCTGTACAAAGCAAGGAGGGCACGCTTGTATGGAAAACAGACGGCGGGGACAAAAAACTGATTACGTATCATCAGTCGCAAAATGGAGGGCTGTGGTTTATTTCGGAAACCTCCTATAAAAACAGCGTCCGCGACATCGCAAGCGCCCGCAATCTAATGGTCGGGCTTTGCCTTGTGCTGATAGCTGCTGCTTCAGCTATTGCTGCCTTTGTGTCCTATCGCATGTATAAGCCAATCGGTACATTGTTTGGGACGATACGCAATTTATCCGACGATCGGCTTGCATTCCCGCAGGGTGGCGGTTTTGATGAAGCGAACCGGGAGCTTGAGAAAATTGGGCATCGGGTCAAGGCGCTCAAGCAGGAAAATGAAGACAGCGCGCTGCTGCGCTGGCTAACGTCGCCTTACCGGGCTGACGAGCATGTGCCTTCTGCGCTGCCGCCGATAAATCAGACAGGTGACAATGGGACATTTTGCGTGGCTGTGTTGCATATCGGTTTGTCCAGCGGAGATGGCAGCCTGACTGCGACAAGGTGGAGAGAACATATCCGCGGCTTGCCAGAGCTGACTGAGCAGCTATTTGCTGGGACGGGCACCTGCCGCGGCTTCTTCCCGCATCATGAAGCCGCCGTTCTCATTGTCAGCGAGACGGAGAACGGCAGCTTTGGAGATTATGTAACGTTCCGCGAACGATGGGAACAGCTATGCGGCTCCATAAGGCAGTGGGATGGGGCTGCATGCTCCATTGGCATAAGCCGTCTATCTGCCGATTCCTTGCAGCTGAAGCAAATGTACGACGAAGCCAGCAACAGCCTTCAATATATAAAGCTGCATGAGCATTTATCTCTCAGCTTTGCAGATGACATCATTCATTTGAACAGCAGCTCCGTTCCTGACAGCACGCTTGAATTTGTGCTTCAAGCGGTCAGAAGCCAGGAGCGCGAGCTGCTGCCAAAAGCGGTCGAGCGTTTGCTTGCAGTCGCATGCAGCTACAAAGTAGAGCAGGCGACGGTTGCGTTGTCCAGACTAGCTTCAGATCTTCAGAAAATAGCGGAAACCGGCCTTGCCGAAAGCATGCCGCGGCATACGGATTTCTTGGATCATTATCAGCGCATCTGGCGTATGCGAAGCTACACGGAGCTGCGAGCATGGCTGGAGCAGCTGTGTGTTGAGGCATATGGGAAGCTGAATGAAGTAAATACAGTACAAACCCGCAATTTGGCTAGTGAAGCCATCGCGTATATCCGCAGCCATTTCGGTGACCAGACGCTTTCCTTGAACGGTCTTGCAGAGAAGCTGACGATTAGTCCGCCTTACTTGAGCCGCCTGATTACAGAGGCGACGGGCAGCAGCTTTCCCGATTTTGTCAATCTGGTTAGATTGGAGCATGCTCGCAGCCTCCTCATTGCCGAGCTTGAACTCGACATCCGTGAAATTGCTGAAAAATCAGGCTATAACAGCAGCACCTATTTTACAACGCTGTTCAAAAAACGCTATGGCGTAACGCCATCCAAATGGCGCCTGAATTATATTTTGCAGAAGGGAAATTGAAAATTCGGGTGAAAATCAAGGGGCTGTCCCGACATTCACATCTGTTGTTCCTTTCTATTGCAACTATCGGTCGAGTTCGGAAGAGGAGTTGTTCAGCCAATGTGCGAGCTCAGCTGCAAAGGCCTCCGGCTGATCCTCCTGGACATATGTGCGCGAGTTTTGTATGAGTTTGAAGGTGGACTGTTTAAAAATAGCGTTGACCCGCAGCCCCAATTGCTGCGGAAACAGCTTGTCGTCGTCGGCTCCCCACAGGACAAGCACTGGTTGGCGAAATTGGCGAAGTTGCTCGGCAGCCTGCAGCGTGATGCGGGGAGACCAGCCCTTTACGACCTTCCTGAAGTCGGCCCGAATGCCGCGTTGCTTAATAAACGATGAAATATAGAGCGTGGACGCCTCATGCTTGGTCAGGCGATGAGAGAGGAGGCCGAGCACGAGAGGCGTTGTAAGCAAAGCTTTGCAACGGAATAATATGGCCATGAGCCACGTAAAGCCGGGAATGCGGACACCGGCTTTCAGTGAGGCAAACGCTTTGGGAGGGAAAACCTCAAATGCATCAGTGTTGCATAGGACAAGATGAGAAACACGTTCCGGATAAAGCGATGCAAAAACTTGCCCGTAAGCTCCCCCCGTGTCATTGCCGACAAGAACGATGTTGTCAAGCTTCAGGGCTTCGAAAAACTGTTCTAGAAGGAGCGCAACGCCGTGCGGCGAAAGATCCGCCTTGTGGGCAAACGGAATGGCATGGCCGCCAAGCGGAAGGTCGGGAACGATGCAGCGAAATTCGCTCGACAAGAGTGGAACAACTTTCCGCCATGTATGTCCGTTGCTCAAAGCTCCGTGCAAAAAAACGACTGTACTGCCGCAGCCCTCATCCCGGTAGCGAATGGTGCCTGCCTCAATGGATACTATTTTCAATCGCATCAGCCTCCCAATTTGGTTGTGCAGAAAGTATAACATACTCTCAGTATGTTATACATACCGAGAGTATGTTGCGGGCCAAAGCTTTTCCAAATAAGCGGTTCAGCGGTTATAATACAGTTATGAGCGAAAAACGACGAAAAAAACAAGATGCCGAATGGACGAAGGAAGCATTGCTGCAGCAGGCGCAATTGCAATTTGCCGAATACGGCTATGCGGGAACTTCAATTGATGAAGTTGTGAGGCGAGAACAACTGACGAAAGGAGCGGTCTACTACTATTTCAAGGATAAAAAAGATTTGTTTGCCCAGGTGGTGGATCGGCTTCTAAATCGTATGGTGCAGCAAATCGCAACGACCATTGCACAAAAGAACGACCCATGGGAAAAAGCATTGACCGCCATCGATACGTATTTGGAGGGATGCCTTGACAAGGAGTACCGGCAAATCGTATTAAGGGACGCTCCGGTTGTGCTCGGCTGGACGGAATGGCGGGAGAAGGAGCGGCAAAGCGTGGTTGGCTTGTCGACTTTGCTGCTGGAGCAATTAATGGAAGCGGGTCTTATGAAGAGGCAGCCCTTGGACATGCCCGCTTATATGCTGTTTGGCGCGGTAACGGAAGCGGGGATCGGCATTGCCGAATCGGACGATCCCGCGCGTGCCCGCGAGCAGGCCAAACAAGTAATTAAACGCATATTGCAAGCTTTTTAAAGCAGCTGCGAAGCGAGAGCAAAAGGATGAGGGCTGCACCGAACATTGGTTTGCAAAACCGCGCGGTTCGGTATTGAAGGCGGTGGGCATCCGCCTCACTGCTTTCCTGCAAAGCGAAAGTACAAAAAAAGATGGACGGAAAACATGATATTTTTCCGCCCATCTTTTTATTTTGGGGACTTATTGGACAACCTCCTTTTACTATATAAGCCTTGTGATCCTCGCTGCAAAGCCCCATTTCTAGGGCTTTTTTTTATTTTTTAAGGGATTTCACTTTTTTTAAGCCTGCCCATTTCGCACTGTTTAAGCGTTTTCATTTATTTGTGATTGCGCTTTCATTTTGAGCGGGGCTATAGTGGACCCACAGACCGAAACTAAAACCAGAGGGAGTGAAACATCATGTCAGACGAAGCTATTCAGCTTAGCAAAGCAGCAGGCGGAAGGCGACGGTTCAAGTCGCTGCGCAATGACAGCTCGCTGTTTCTGCTTGCGCTGCCTGGCGTTATTGTACTTGTACTATTCGCCTATCTGCCCATGAGCGGGCTCATACTCGTATTCAAAAACTACAATTTCAACGGCGGCATATTCGGCAGTCCTTGGGCAGGCTTCGCAAACTTTGAATTTTTCTTCTCAAGCATGGACAATGCGATCCGCGCCACGCGCAATACCGTCATGCTGAACGTATTGTACATGCTTACGGGTACGTTTTTCTCAGTAGCCATCGCGATCGTGCTGAATGAGCTGAGAGGCAAGCTTTTTATCAAAATTACGCAAAGCGTCATGTTTTTTCCTTATTTTATTTCCTGGATCGTCATTGGGGCGATATTGTTTTCCTTCCTCGACTTTGACAAGGGGGTTATGAACCGCCTGCTCGAGGCAGTAGGTATGCAGCCTGTTGACTGGTACTCCAATCCGTGGCTGTTCGTAGTTGTGCTCGTGCTTGCGAATATTTGGAAAAGCGCGGGCTATGGCGCCATCATTTATTATGCGGTGCTGCAAGGCATCGATCCTTCTTATTATGAGGCCGCGCGAATAGATGGCGCCTCGCGCATACAGCTGATTACGCGCATTACGCTGCCTCTGCTAATTCCGTCGATCATCCTGCTTACTTTGCTTGGAATCGGGGGGATGCTCAAGGGCGATCTCAGCATGATTATGGGCGTCACCTTCCTGAATCCGCTGCTGCTTCCGACTACCGACATTATCGACGTGTACGTATACCGTACAGCCATCCGCTCCGGCGAATTCGGCTTCGCTTCAGCTATTACGCTGTATCAGTCCGTCTTCGGGTTTCTGCTCGTGCTGATCGCAAACAAGCTGGCTGGATGGTACGACAAGGAAAGCAAACTATTTTAGGAGACATGTGATATGGCTAATCAAGAAAACAAAACGCTCATTATCTTTTTTTATGCCTGCATCAGCCTATTCGCCCTTATTTGCCTCATTCCGTTCGTAATGGCCGTCTCAGGCTCATTCTCGACAGAGTCGAGGCTCGCAGCGGAAGGTTATTCCTTCCTGCCTCGGGGCTTCAGCCTAGACACGTATGCCTTTATGTTTGGCTCGAAGGCGGAGCAAATTTTGCAAGCGTATTTGACGTCCGCAGTCGTTACGGTGCTCGGCACAGCGTCCGCCGTGCTCGTTACGACAGCCTACGCCTACGTTATATCGGTGAAGGGCTTCCGCTACCGCAACTTTTTCGCCTTTATGGCTTATTTTACGATGCTGTTCAGTGGCGGCACGCTGCCTTGGTATATTTTAGCTACGAAATATTATCATCTGGACAATACGCTTGCTGGTTTGTTCATTCCTTACTTGCTCAACGTGTTTCTTATGTATTTGCAGGCCAATTATTTCAAAAGCATTCCGCATGAAATTATCGAATCCGCTCAAATCGACGGTGCGGGCCATATTCATATCTTTTTCCGTATTATGCTGCCGCTTGGACAGGTTGGTCTTGTGACGATCTCCCTATTTTATGCGCTGCAGTTCTGGAATGATTTCTACTTGCCGCTGCTGCTTGTTTCGGAGGAGAGGCTGTATACGATTCAATACATGATGTACAACATGATGGCTAACATTCAATATTTGGCTTCTGGAAACAGCGCGCAAATTGGCGGCGCTATCGTTGCCCCTCCTCTGGAGACGGCCAAGATGGCGATGACCTGTCTGACCGTGCTGCCGATCGCGATTTTGTATCCGTTCCTCCAGCGTTATTTCGTAAGGGGAATTATCGTCGGTTCCGTCAAGGGCTGATACGGCTTTTTGCGGTTGTACATGGTATGATGGACGAATTCCTTTATATTAGATCAGCGTCCATGTTGCCATTGAACAATATACAAACATAAAAACAATACAGGAGGGTTCACACATGGTAAAGAAACGCGTATGGTCAGCTCTGCTCTTGGCAGCGCTGCTGCTTGTCACTGCCTGCGGCACGGGAAGCAATAACGGGAATGAATCTGCATCGCCTGCTAATGGCACAAATAATGAAAGCGCTGGCAGCGGGCTTAAGCCGGCCAAGCTCAAAATCGTCCTTTACGGCGACGAGTCGAACCGCATGAAGGAGCTTTCCAAAGCAGAATTTAAGGATCTGATCAAAAAAGAAATCAACGCCGACATTGAATTTCAGTTTCTGCCCTGGACAGAATACGGCGGCGGGAAAACCGATTTGATGCTGTCAACCGGCGAGGATTTTGCAACCTATACGGATACGAATTATATGGTCAAGTCCGTAGCAAAAGGACTTTATACCGATCTGACGCCATTTATGGAAAAAGCGGCTGGCGATCTGAAGAAATCGATTGATGACAATTCCTTTACGGCCTTCCAGCTTGACGGCAAGCAGTATGCGGTTCCGGTAGGCAATAAGCCAAACTCGGGGGAGTTCTACAGCGTGCTGGCGCGCCAGGATTTGCTGGAGGAGGTTGGAATGACCAGCCTTTCATCGTTGGCGGAGCTGGAGCAATTTTATGACAAAGTCCATGCGAAGCATCCTGAGCTGATTGGCTTTGCAAGCACGGACGCCCGCAGATTGCTGATGTACGAATATACGGACAAAAATTTGTTCTGGCAAAATGATATGCTCGCTATTGATGAATCAGCCAAGGATGACAAAGTGATCAGCTGGTTTGAAAGCGAGGAGTTCAAAGCATATGCCGCGATAATGAAGGGCTGGTACCAGAAGGGCATTATTCCTAAATATGCTGCGACTAACCTGCCTCAATTGCAATCCGATTGGAACTCCGGCAAGGCGATGTTCTGGGCTGGAACGGCAGCGCGTCCGTTTGAAGGCGCGGCTTCGATAACGCAGGCTGTTCCGACAGCGAAGCTTGCCAACTATTTTTTGAGCAAGGATCAGCCAAAGATTAGCCGTGGCACGTATAGCACCGCATGGTTTGTATCGGCTAATGCTGCTGATCCCGAGCGTTATGTGATGTTCTTCAATTTGCTTCAGAAAAATCAGGAGCTGTACGATTTGTTCGCGTATGGCATCAAGGATAAGGACTACACGCTTGATGAGAACGGCAGACTGACACGTACCACTACCGATTCGCTTATACCGGATTGGCTGCTGATGAATAAAAACTTTATGCGTTTCGACAATACGGTTCCAGAAGACTTTATTGCCCAGTATAAAGCATGGGACGATGATGCGATTATTTCGAAGGGTGCAGGCTTCAACTTCGATAATACGCCAGTCAAAAACGAGGAAACCAAAATCAATGGCGTATTCTCGGAGCTGTTGTCGCCAATAGCCAGCGGCTTCCTGGACTACGATACGTATTTCCCGAAAGCATTGGATAAGCTAAAGGCCGCAGGCTTTGACAAATACAAGGAGGAATACCAGAAGCAATTTTCCGCATGGTACGCTGCCAAGCCGTAAGGCAGTCTGTCTTATGGAAGCAGTCGCATAGTGCACGAGTTAGGAAAGAGAAAGGCGGTACAGCTGCTTACACGAGCGCTGTACCGCCTTTTTTATGTGCAGCCTGCTTTACGGACTTGCCAGCTGCCCTGACTCCAAGCGCCGCCGATTCATGAATACCAAGGAAATTGCAATTACCGTAAGGATAATGCCAAGCACTCGAAATCCCCCGGCGTTGAACGCACCTCCCATTACGATGCTTATCAGTAAGGATGAGAGAATGGTCCCCAAATATCTTGATGTATTAAACAACCCGGAAGCTACACCAATGATTTCTTTTGGAGAGCTTTGGAACAAAGCGGCTTGCATGCCGACATTATTCAACCCGTTGCTAACACCGAATGCGGCTAAAGCGAAACATACACTAATAACTGGTGAAGAAGCATCCAAGGTCACGATCCAAATGGACCCCAGTGCCATCAGTATTGCAGATACTAGCAAGGCGGGGCGAGGACCTGATTTATCGATCCATCGTCCTGCTATTGGAGAAACGACGAGCGAGCATAAACCCAAGCTTAGCATGAGGATGCCTGTATGGAATTCATTGATATGACGTACCATTTGCAAGTAGGATGGAAGCCCGAAAAAGATCGAGTAAAAAAGCAGGTTAACGAGCAAAAATTGGACGTTGACCCAAGTCATCGCAGGATATTTGGCGAATGCGCGCAAAGGAATAAAAGGGGATGCTGCCTTTAGCTCGTGTCGTACGAAAGCGACCAGCAGCGCAAGTCCTGCAAGCAAGGCAATGACATTCCAAGCGGAGACGTGCCCTACTGATTTTGCTGACAGCAAGCCAACGAGCAGCGCAACCAGACCTGCTGTGAAGAGCACTATCCCTGGCGCATCCATCAAAGCAAACCATTTACGGAAGGACATGTCCCGAGTAACGGTTGTTGGCGGCTGGTCATTTGGAATCGTCCTCCAAGCTAATAGAAAGCTTGCTACTACGAACGGAATATTGACGAAGAAAATCGCATGCCAATCCCACCAGTGAATCAAAACTCCGCCAATAAAGGGGCCGATTGCCGCCGCTCCTGAAAGGAATATGGACATAACGGACAGCGCAGTCGCTTGTTTCTCCGTAATATGAATCCGTACAATGGCCATGCCAACCGCAACCATCATGCTTGTTCCGATTGCTTGTACAATGCGAAACACGATGAGCAGCCCAAAGCTTTGCGATAGTGGAGCTAATAAAGAAGCAACGAAGGCTACAACAAGCCCCGTAAGAAATATTTTCTTGCGACCGAATAAATCGCTGGCTTTTCCCATCACAGGCTGAGCGACAGCACTCGCAATGTAGAATACAAAAATAATCCATGAAACATCTGTAAATGCAAGGCGGTACACATCCTGCAGCCTTGCAATAGCAACAGCAATCATTGAGGAATTTAATGGGTTCAAAAGCACACCCAGTCCAACGGAAATCAATAACCATCTGTTGCGAACATTCATTTTTGGTCACCCCCAACGTGTATTATTCTCATCGTACTTGAAATCGCTTATTCATTCCAACGCATTTTATGTTATGATTTCATTCACTTGAAGGAATGAGTGAATGAATGGAGGGCGGAAATGGAACTTCTTCAATTGCAATATTTTATCACAGTGGCTCGATTGGAACATATGACCGAAGCAGCCCAAAGCTTGCACGTTACGCAATCGTCATTAAGCAAAACGATTCAACGCTTAGAGGAAAATCTAGGGGTCCCTTTATTCGATCGAGTTGGAAGGAAGCTGCGGCTCAATGAGTACGGAAACCGCTTCCTTCAGCGTGCAGAAAGGGCTTTATTTGAATTGGAACAAGGGAGGCAGGAGCTTAGCGATTTATCCAGCCCGGAGCATGGCGCCTTGAAATTGGCGGTGACCGCCGCAAGTACGCTGCCCCATATCCTTCGCGAGTTCCGAAAAAAGCGGCCCAATCTCCAATTCCATGTGCAAATGCTGACTACGCAGGAAATGGTAACGCTTCTGCATAGAGGAGAGGTCGATTTTTGCTTGTCGTCCCCTCCTATAAATGGAGATGACATTGAATGTGAAATCGTGTTCATGGATCCCATCCTCGTAGCGGTTCCAGTGGGGCATCGGCTGGCAGACCGAAGCAGCATATCCTTAACAGAGCTAAGAAATGAATCGTTCGTCGGTGTGAAAAAAGGCTATGGGACCCGCGATTTGGTGGACTCTGTTTGCCAATCGGTTGGATTTGCCCCTCACTATGTGTATGAGGGCAATGAACCTGCAAGGCTAAGCGCACTGGTGGAAGCCGAGATTGGCATCGCCTTCATACCAAGCACGGCAAGGAATTCACGGGAAGCTATCAACTATGTCCAAGTAGAAAAATACGAATTGGTTCGGGAGATCGCTTTATTGCGGCACAGGACTCGGTACCTTTCCCGGGCTGCACTGGAATTCCGCGAGGTTGTTATCGAGTACTTTCGGGGGCTGTCCGAACAGAGCATTTAATCAGATGATTGATCACGAATTCGCCGTTTTTAGAGGGGGATAACAAAATAAAAGCAGGCCTATTTATATTATAATAGTCTTATGGCCCAGTACGAACCGGGACTATTAGGTTGGAAGCAAGGTGATACGGAGAAAAAAGGTTGAGACAGTCAAATTTTTCTATGATATAATACTAAATACCTACAAATTGGAGCTGAAAATGACGATGAATAGGAATATAAGCCTCTATGAAGCACTTGGTGGAGATAGGTCTTTAAGGCTTATTGTAGAGTCGTTCTACCCAAAGGTACAGGCACATCCATTACTCGGTCCATTGTTTCCGGAAGATATTAATCCGGTGATGGAGAAGCAGCATATGTTTCTCACCCAGTTTTTTGGAGGGCCGACGTTATTCTCCGATGCTTTCGGGCATCCGATGATGCGTGCACGGCATATGCCATTCGAGATTACGCCTGCGCGTGCCGAAGCTTGGCTGGATTGCATGAACAGAGCGCTTCAGGAAGTAGGCATTGAAGACGAGCTGAGACAATTTGTTATCGAAAGACTATCAGGACCTGCCCATCATTTTGTAAACACACCAGAATAGGAGATGTGGTCTGTATGGAACCGCTATATGAAACGAAAGTACAATGCATTTGCTGTGAGACAAGTTTTATGACCTCGCGCGTGCGTCCTAGTTTTAAGAAAGCGGTGAAGTCAGACACAGACTTCTGCGGTTATTATAAAGCGGATATAAATCCCGATTATTATGTCGTTCGCGTATGCCCGACTTGCGGTTATGCAACGACAGAGAATGGCACAGAACGGCTGAGCGATAAGCAGAAGCTGAGCTATTATGAAAATGTCGGCTCGCGCTGGGTTGCTCGTGAGTTCAGCGGTGAGCGCTCGCTGCAGCAGGCTATGGCGACGTACAAGCTGGCGCTGTTGTCGGCTCAATCGGTGGGCGAATCCCCGCGTGTGATCGCTGGCATTTTGCATCACATTGCATGGTTGTACCGCTATGAGGGCAACCACGCCCAGGAGCAGCGTTTTCTGAGATTTGCGCTGCAAGCGTATGTGAAAGTTTTTGAAGGGGAAGGCGCGGAGCTCAATGGGGCCAAGCTGATGTATTTGATTGGCGAGCTGAATAGACGCATCGGCGAACGCGCAGAGGCTGTACGCTGGTTCTCGCGCATCGTCAATGACAAGCGCATTATGGATGCCGCGATGATACGGGCGAGCCGCGAGCAGTGGCAGCTCATTCGCGAGGAACAGGAAACGAGCAGAATGCTGGAGCAAGAGCCGCATGGCGAGCTGACATCTGCATAATACGCTTCAAGCAAGCTTGAAGCAGCCTGGAACGAATGAAGAAGCTTCCGCATTTCCGCTGTAAGCAGCGGGTGTGGAAGCTTCTTGTTTTTGCTATGCGGCAAGCGGCTAATAGTCCGAGGCTTCCATTAGTTGAACGGGAGCAGGATGCTTCGGATATGTGATAGGACCTGTCCGCGCTAACGAGTTAGCCGTCCAGCTTGCGCAAGCGCTCGGTTGCCAGCAAGTAGTCGCCATCTACATCGATAATCGTTACTCGGTTGTGGCAGCAGGGAAAGACCAGCAGCTTTTTTTTGCCTTGCTGGATGAGCGGGATTTCCTTGGGACGAATCGGGATTAGCACATTGCTGGCCTGGCAAAACGGGCAATCATGTACATAGATGTCATTCATCATAATGTCGTAGGGCCAGGTGTTCTCAAACGGAATCATACAGGCTTGTCTCCTGAAGCTTCATCTTCTGATGGGTTCGCAGCGGCTGTGTTAGCCTCGGCTTCGGCTTCGGCTTTGGCGAGCTCACCGAGCTTTTGCAGCAAAATATGTTTTGGCATATGCATTAAGTGCTCAATCGGGATGCCGAGCTGCTTGGACAGCTTGATTGCAGTATCCGCTGAAATTTGTAAAGGCTGGGACATGGTAGAAATCCTCCAATCTGTATATAATTAAGTTATACACCGCCTCCAAAGAATGCGCAAATGAAAAGCGAATCTTACGGGCGGTTTTTAATGAAATATAAGCATTAATAAGTTTCACACCTATAAATAGGCTTATATTTCACCCTTGAAACGACAGCTTTGCCGCCGAAGGACGGCTTCAGCCGTTTACGCTTGAAATATAGGAAAGTATATGATTTTCTCATCCTTTCTCTATATTTCTCGGACTGAAACGCGCTGCGCCACCAAAGGACGGCGATAGCCGTTTCACCTTGGTTGATTTAGTCATTAAGGAAGATTGGGCTAGGAGAGGAGATAGACGGATGTCAGTTGGTCATTATTCATTAACATGGAATTTGGACTCGATTTATGCAGGAGGAGCGGGCTCGGAGGCTTTTGCAGCGGAGCTGGCTGCGGTGCAGCAGGAACTGTCGGAGCTTGAAGGACTGCTTGCAGCACCACAGGAGGGAGCCGCTTATTTAAACAGGGCAACGGAGCTTGTGCAGTCGGTTTTGCTGCGGATGCGTCAGTCGGATTCATTCGTGGCTTGTTTGACCGCGCAAAATATGAAGGACAAAGCTGCAACCGCCTTGAATGATCGCATCAAGACGCTGAATGCGGCCTTCCAAGGCGCATTGACGCGCTATGATAATGTGCTGCGCAGCGTTGATGATGCAAGCTGGACAGCATGGATCAGCGAGGGGCCAGCGGCTGAGATTGCATTCAGCTTGACGGAGCGCCGCGAGCAAGCGAAGGAGAAGCTGTCTCCAGAGCTGGAGTCTTTAATCGAAGATATGGCGGTAGACGGCTATCATGGCTGGGGAGATTTGTACAATCTCGTCGTATCGCGGGCGAAATTTAATGATATCGGCGCGGATGGCGAGAAGCGCGAGCTGTCGGCAGGGCAGATGTTCAATAAGCTGTCAGCGAGTGACCGTTCGGTGCGGCAGGCGGCTTTTGCCGAGTGGGAACGGGAATGGGGCGAGCAGGCTGATCTGTGCGCAGACGCCTTGAACCGGATTTCCGGCTTCCGCCTGAAATTGTATGGCAAGCGGGGCTGGGACTCAGCGCTCAAGGAGCCGCTGCAAATGAACCGGATGAGCGAGAAGACGATTGGGGCCATGTGGTCGGCGATCAACGAGGGCAAGCCGGAGCTGGTTAAATATATGCAGCGCAAAGCGAAGCTGCTTGGTGTCGAGCAAATGGATTGGCACGATATGTACGCGTCCATCGGTACGGCAGAGAAGGTCGTCAGCTATGACGAGGGCGCGGCGCAAATTTTAGAGCAGTTTGCGAAGTTCAGCCCGGAGCTGGCCGCTTTTTCAGAAAAAGCATTTGTAGACCAATGGATCGAGGTCGAGGATCGTCCGGGCAAGCGTCCAGGCGGCTTCTGTACTTCATTGCCGAAAAGCAAAGAGACAAGAATTTTTATGACGTATTCGGGTACCGCATCGAATGTGTCGACACTTGCGCATGAGCTTGGGCATGCTTACCATCAGCATGTGATGAATGATTTGCCAGCCTATTCGCAGGAATATGCGATGAATGTGGCCGAAACAGCCTCGACGTTCGCAGAGCTGATCGTATCGGATTCCGCGCTTAAGGCAGCTATGGACAAAGATGAGAAAATCGCTCTGCTGGAAGAAAAATTGAGCAGCGCGGTATCCTTTTTCATGGATATCCATGCGCGGTTTTTGTTCGAGACTCGTTTCTATGAGCGTCGTGCCGAAGGCATGCTGACCGTAGATGAGCTCAACAAGCTGATGGAGGAGGCGCAGCGTGAAGCGTTCTGCGGCGCATTCGGACAGGTGCATCCGCTGTTCTGGGCCTCGAAGCTGCATTTCTACTTCACAGATGTGCCTTTCTACAACTTCCCGTATACGTTCGGCTACTTGTTCAGCGCGGGCATTTACGCACGGGCCGTGAAGGAAGGGGCAGCTTTTGCCGACCGCTATGTGGCGCTGCTGCAAGATACCGGCCGCATGACGGTTGAGGATTTGGCGCAAAAGCATTTGGGCGTCAATTTGGAGGAGCCCGATTTCTGGCGGGAGGCGGTCGCGTTGACGACGGCCGATGTAAAGCTGTTCCTGGAGATGACAGAGGAATAACATAGATCGCTTATTATTGAAGAAAAAGAAGCCAGCAGAGCCGGGAAAAGCTTCCCGAGGCCTGCTGGCTTCTTAGGTTTAGGTTTAAATTTAGGTTTCCGCGCCAATGAGCTGCTTCAGGAGCTGTTGATCTGCTTCGTTGAAAGCTGATCCGAGGCTTGTCTCCGCAGGGCGCATGTTGCTCGTTTGGTATTCTTCGCTGACTTGGATCAGATGCTGGTCTTCATGAACGTCCAAGGCTACTGAGGCGGGGGAGCCTGCTAGCAGAACGATTCTCGAACCAAGCCGTAAAGCTTCATCGCAGTCATGGGTGACGAGGAGCACGGTGGGCTTGTCCTTGTCCCACAGCTTGAGCAGAAGCTGCTGCATGTTAAGCCTTGCGGCTGGATCAAGACTTTGAAACGGCTCATCCATCAGCAGCAAATCAGGGCCGGCAGCGAATGCCCGCACGAGCGAAACACGCTGCCGCATGCCGCCACTGAGCTGGTGGGGGTAGTGATGGATGGCAGCCGCAAGTCCTGCTTCGCGAAGCAGTTCAATGACCTTATCGCGCGTGCAGCTGTTTTTAGCAGGCTTGGCGCTGTTTGGACCTAGCACCCAAAGTACATTTTCGAGCACCGTTTTGCCGGGCAGCAAACGTGGCTCTTGGAACACGCAGCTAATGCGATGCTTGTTGATGCTGCTGTTGCGAATCACCCGGCCTTGCTCGGGCTTCTCCAAGCCTGCTGCACAGCGAAGAAGCGAGGTTTTGCCAATGCCGGAGGCGCCCATCAGGCAGGTGATGTTTCCTTCGCCCAATTGCAGGGAAAAATCTTGGAAAACGGTTTTGCCGCCAAAGGTCAGCTTGATGTTGACGAATTGCATCAGCGTTTCTCCTTCTAGATCATGTTAATCGGCAGCTGCCGGTTCTTTGCGATGGAGCAGCTTTCGTGCGATCTGCTCCATTGAAAGGCCGAGCAGGGCAATGACGAGCGTCCATGCCATAACGTCCGGTATTTCCAAATAAATTCGCGCCGTATTCATCGACGCGCCGATCCCCGTATGACCGCTAATAAGCTCCGCCATGACAACCGTTTTCCAGCCCATACCGAGATTGACCATAACAGCGGCCGACCAGAAGGGCTTCAATGCGGGCATATAAATGCCGGCAATTCGTTTGCCTGCGCCTACTTGGTACACAGCGGCCATTTCCAGCAGCTCGCGCGGAGCCTGCCTGACCCCTTCGACCGTATTGAAAAAGAAAACAGGAACAAGCGCAATCGTGACGATTAGCACCTGTGCCCCGCCATTCGTGCCCAGCCACATGATGGCTAACAGCATCCAAGACACAGGCGGTACCGCCTGAAGCAGTGAAATGGCGGGGCGAATATATGCCTGTACGCTGTCCCGCCATCCGGCAGCCACGCCTAGTCCGGCTCCAAGCAGGAAGGCGAACGCGAAGCCTGCGGCAAAACGGGCGATGGTCCGCTTCAGCGGCTCCCACAGCGCTCCTTCGGCAACGAGTGCTGCCAATGCTTGCAGCGTTTCGATGGGACCGGGCAAAATGACCGGCGGATACAAACGCGCCGCCCCCGCCCAAACGAGCAGCAGGAGCAATGCGGCGCTTATTGGCCGCAAGCCATTACGGCGCGTAGTAGAAGCCATCATCCGGCAGCTTGCCCCCGACCGACTCTGGCGCCATTTTCAGCAATATATCGAAGTAGCGATCCGTTTCTTGACGTGATTCCGCAGCTGTCTTGAAGGAAAGTGTAATTTTGCCCATGGCCTGCGTCAAAACAGCTTCCGGCATGCCGAAGGCTTCGGCAGCCGCAGTTAAATTAGCGCCTGGCTGAATGGCTTCCTCGAGCGCTGCTTTATACTGGCTTTGGAAGGCGGCAATTGCTTCTTTATTGGTTTTGGCCCATTCGCTATTCACGAATACGCCGGTTTGCGGCAAGCTTTCGCCAAATGCTTTTTGCCATTCCGCATCATAATCGACCACCTCGGACAGCTTGCCTTCCAGCTTCATGCGCAGTCCGCTAAGGACTGGCTCCGGCAGCACGGCATGCTTGATCGTACCCGCAGCAAGCTGCTGCATCATATCCGGAATCGTCGAATAGGCGAGCTCAATATCCGAAGCAAGTGCTGCTTCGCTAATCAAATATTTCGTCAACGTGTCGGGAGGGCCGCCTTGGCCGGGAATATAGACGGTTTCGCCTGCAAGATCGGCGAGCGTTTGTTTTTCCGTATCCGTCGATATGAGGTACATGGAGCCCCATGTATTGACTTGAATGAGCTGAACCGGCAAGCCTTTGGCATAAAGATTGCTGCCCACATTAAGCGGAGCTGCAATAAAGGCGGCATCGCCGTTTTGGACGCGGGCGAGCAACTGCTCAATCGTATCCCAAGTTTCTATTTTAAGCGCAATCGTATCCGCAGGCTTGTCTGCTGCAAGAAGTGCTGGAATGAGCGAAGGCGCCTTTGGCGTTAGAAAAGTGACAGCCTGTGCTTCCTGTGCTGCTGTTGCTGTTGCCTGCTGCTGTGCAGCGGTTTCTGCCGATGTTTCCGCTGACGCCGTTGCATTCGAAGCAGGGCTTGAAGCCTGGGGCTCCTTCTCGCTGCTGGAACAGCCGGCAATAATCATGGATACAGCAAGTGTGCCTGCCATTAGCAGCCTGCTGATCTGGTGACGAAATGTACCCATTCGTTTGTCCAACTCCTTAAGTGTTTGTGTGGTTTTGTTAAGAATCATTCTCAATTATAGAGGGTGGAGGAGAATGCACCATCCCATAAATGTGGGATTCACTTGCGCCTGAGGGGCAAGGGGCGTCATATAGGGGTCATTTTTCTCTAAAAGGGGATTTATGAGCATTATATCGTTCTCTTTCATCTGCTATCAGAAACACTAATAGGTTTATGACGTCTTATATATTGTGCATCATATTTATATGTGTTATATTAATTGCGGATAATGACCATTCAATATGATGACTATCTTATAGATAGATATGGTCGAGAGGGGGAGAGAACGTTATACAGCTATCATCCAGGCAGTTAGAGCTTATTGAGCTGGTAAAGAAGCATGCGCCTGTTACCGGAGAGCAACTTGCAGATTATATAGGCGTGAGCCGTCCTACTCTGCGCTCGGATTTTTCGCTGCTCGTGATGCTGGGGCTTCTTGATGCCAAGCCGAAAGTCGGTTATTTCCTAGGCAATGCCTACCGCGGCGTGGACAATTCGGAAACGAGGCAGCGCTTTGATCATATGAAGGTTGCCGAAATACAAGGAGTACCAGTGAACATACCGGATACGCTTTCCGTTCATGATGCTGTAATCACTCTGTTTACCGAAAATGCGGATACGCTGCTGATTGTTAATGAAGAGAAAAAATTTGTCGGCATCGTAACGCCCAAGGATTTGCTGAAAATTACGCTAGGCAATGCGGGAGCTGCATCCATTCCTGTAAGCATGGTTATGACGCGTTTTCCGAATATCGTGACGCTTTCCAGTGATGATTCGGTGGCGGATGCGATTCGCAAAATGATTTTACATCAAGTGGACTGTTTGCCGGTTATTACGTCGGTGGACGAGTCCGGTCAAGGTCCCGAGGTTACCGGTTGGGTGTCCAAATCCAATATTATTCGTCTGATGTCGGACATCGCAGCAGCAGAGGAACTGGGGGAACAAGGTTTATGACAGAAGAAATCATATACGTGTGCTCCGATGCGGTGGGCGAGACAGCAGAGGCAGTGGCGAAAGCAACGCTGCGGCAGTTTTCTTCGGAGCATGTCAAAATTAAACGTTATGGCCATATGAAGACGGAGGACGAGGTTATTCAGGTTGTTGCTGAAGCAGCCCGCACAGGCGGCTTTATCAGCTATACCCTCGTACAGCCGGAGCTGCGCGAGCTCATGAAGGAAGAAGCTTTACGCTGGGGTGTACGCGCAGTCGATGTGATGGGGCCGATGATGCAAGCCTACGTGGATACCTTTGGCAGCTTTCCGAAGCGCAAGCCAGGCCTGCTCCATTCAATGGATGATGAATATTATCGCCGTATGGAAGCGATTGAGTTTGCGGTTAAATACGATGATGGCAAAGATGCAAGAGGATTTATACAGGCCCAAGTGGTGCTGATTGGGGCATCGCGGACGTCGAAGACGCCGCTTAGCGTATTCTTGTCCCACAAAGGCATTAAGGCAGCGAATTTGCCGCTGATGCCCGAGGTGAAGCCGCCTGCTGAGTTGTATCCGCTGCCAGGCCGCCTTATTGTCGGCTTGACGATGCAGCCAGAACAACTGCTGCACATTCGCTCTGAGCGTCTGAAGACGCTGGGCTTGCCGGGTTCGGCCCAATACGCTTCCATGGAACGCATCATGGAGGAGCTTAATCATGCGTCACGCGTCATGGAGGAGCTTGGCTGTCCTGTCATCGATGTAACGAGCCGGGCTATTGAGGAAACAGCTGGCATTATTATAGAAATGATGAACAGCTAGCAGCGCAGCCTTTTTTCCACCACACTTCCAGGGTTGCTGTGCGAAGAGGTATAGATGACGAAAAGTTGGCAATACGAAGGAGAGGGAGATTACAGATGCTGGAACGCGAATTATCTTTGGAGCTTATACGAGTAACGGAGCTTGCCGCACTTGCGGCTTCTCCTTGGATGGGACGCGGTGACAAGCATAGCGCAGACGGCGCGGCAACGGAAGCAATGCGCAGCATGTTCGACACCGTATCGATCCGTGGAACTGTTGTAATTGGCGAAGGCGAAATGGATGAGGCGCCGATGCTGTATATCGGAGAGCAGGTCGGCAGCATGAACGGTCCTGAGGTTGACGTAGCAGTAGACCCGCTGGAGGGAACTGAAATCGTTGCCAAAGGATTGAATAATGCGATGGCTGTCCTTGCTGTAGCGCCGAAGGGCCAATTGCTGCATGCGCCTGACATGTATATGGAGAAGCTCGCAGTGGGCCCTGCACTTGCCGGGAAGCTGTCGCTGCGCGATCCGATCGTGACAACGCTTGAAAAAGCGGCCCTCGCCCTAGATAAGCCAGTATCTGACCTCACCGTCATGATTCTCGACAGAGAGCGTCATGCAGATACCATTGTAGAGCTGCGCAAAGCAGGCGTGCGAATCAAGTTTCTGTCAGATGGAGACGTAGCGGGCGCGATGGCACCGTCCTTTCCTGAAGCAGGTATTGATTTGTATGTAGGCTCTGGCGGCGCGCCTGAGGGTGTGCTGGCAGCTGCCGCACTTAAATGTCTGGGCGGAGAAATTCAAGGCCGTCTCATGCCGGAAAATGAAGAGCAGTATGAGCGCTGCATTTCTATGGGGCTGTCTGATCCTCGCAAAATTTTGTATATCAACGATATGGTCGGCACGGATGATGTGATTTTCGCTGCTACTGGCGTAACACCAGGCGAATTTATGGGCGGTGTTCGTTATTTGCCCGATCAGCGGGCGGAAACACATTCCATCGTCATGCGGGCCAAAACACGTACAATCCGTTACGTGAAGTCGCTTCATTACTTACCGAACAAACCGCTTTTGCGATAGGGTGCTTTGATGAAAATGGAATTTTTTGCTGAAAATGATAGGTTTGCCTTTGATGTTCGCAGAAGCATTTTGCTTAGTGCTTATATGGAGCAGTGGGGCATGCCCGAATATCGGGTAATCATGTCCAAGATGGAGAGCGGCGTCTATATTGAAATGTACCTTTTTCCTGATAGGGGAGGAGTTTCAAGATTTGTGACAATTGGCTTGTCCAATACGGTTTACAAGTCCGGGCAGCCCGCAGCCTGTGAATGGATGATGGCTCTTCCATCGGATTTGGGCGGAGAGAAGGCAGATCGGATTTTTAATTATTTTGCCGATTTAATCGCTCATCATATTGAAAGCGCCACCGACTTGTCCGTACCTCTCGTCATGGGCTCAAGTGCTTTAGCGCCAGAGAACTGGCATGCGAAAGCTTTGTTGCTTGATGAGCTGCGCGGTGAAAGCGATAGCTTGGAGGAGCTGCAGGTCGGCAGCGAAGTTTTTCCACTCTTATGGGCAGTTCCGATTACCGAAAAAGAAGCAGCGATCATTTTGGAAAAAGGAATTGAGGATTTCGACGAAATCTTTGAAAAGTCAGATTATTCTATAATTGATCCTTGCCGTCCGTAATCTAGCATTAGATCAGACAGGAAATGAAATGGATAATAACAGTTTAGAATAGAAGAGAGGAAGTTAGCGTATGAGTCGTACTTTTGTAATGGTGAAACCAGATGGGGTTAAACGCGGCCTAATTGGCCATATCGTAGCAAAGTTTGAGGGAAAAGGGTTTGAGATTGTGCAGGCCAAGCTGATGAATGTAGATGTTGCCCTTGCCAAGCAGCATTATGTGGAGCATGTGGAAAAGCCATTTTTCGGCGAATTGGTAGATTTCATTACTTCCGGCAAAGTGTTTGCGATGATTTTGGAAGGACCGGATGCGGTGCAAAATGCAAGAAACATCATTGGCAAAACCAATCCGAAGGAAGCCCAGCCCGGAACGATTCGCGGCGATTATGCGTTAACCGTAGAAAGCAACATCATACATGGCTCTGACTCAGATGAAAGCGCTGCTCGCGAAATCAAATTATTTTTTCAACAATAGAGATGACGGATATCGGCATTGAGAAGTTTCTCGCCGACTATCGAAGCTCGCAAGCGAAATAAGCTGCTCGCTGTCTTTGTATTAGTGCAAGCCGCCGGTCATGGTTCATGGCCTGGCGGCTTTTCTTTTGCCGCTAGGCCGCTCCCTAATGTATGATAAAAGCAGATGGACGAACCTACGCTTGAAAGCCTAAGCGAATAGTGAAAAAGGGGAAAACAAGGAGGCTATTGGAGATGGAGATCAGAGCACTGGAAGCCAAACATTTTGAGGAAAGATTGAAGCTGTCCGAGTATGCCTTTCAATTTAAGCTTTCACCTAGCCAGCGGGAGCAGGACGAGCAAAAATTCCGCCCAGAGCATGAGCTGGGCGCATTCGATGAGCAAGGGCAGCTGCTTTCGGCGCTTACTTTGCTGCCACTGGAAATTTGGGTGCAAGGCAAGCCGTTCGCCATGGGCGGGCTCGCGGGAGTTGCGACATGGCCGGAGGCGAGAAGGCTTGGCTGTGTAAGCGAGCTGTTGAAACGGTCGCTTGAGTTAATGAAGGGTGCAGGGCAGACGGTAAGCATGCTGCATCCGTTTGCGTTTGCCTTCTATCGGAAATTCGGCTGGGAGATGACGGTGGAGCGCAAGGCGTATACGATTGCAGCGAACCAGCTTCCTCTGCGTAAAGCGACAAGCGGACGAATGCAGCGGCTGGCAGAGGTGGATAGTGCGCTGCTGGATCAGGTGTACGCCAAGTTTGTATCACGGTATACGGGAACGCTTGTTAGAACATCCGAGTGGTGGGCTCAGCGGATACTCAACAAGCCGGGTCATACAGCCGTATATTATAATGCGGACGATGAGGTGGCAGGATATGTGAGCTATCAAATCGAAAACCGTAAAATGACGATTCACGAGCTGGCTGTACCAACAGAGGAAGCTCGCACTGCGATTTGGACATTCATTAGCAATCATGACTCTATGCTGGATGAAGTTACTGTGACGGTGGCAAATGATGATCCACTGCCATTTCTGCTTCCGGACCCGAGAATCAAGCAGGAGCTGCAGTCTTATTTTATGACGCGGATTGTGGATGCGGAAGCTTTCGTGAGCCAGTATCCTTTCGCTTCGTGCGAGCAGGAAGAGGCATTGGAGCTTGTCATTACAGATGCGCACGCCGAATGGAACAACGGCCAATTCCGGTTAGCATTCGATGCAGCTGGTTCGGCACGTTTGACGAGAACTGGCGAAGAATACTCGGGCAGCAAGCAAGCGCAGGCTGCTCCTCAGCTAGCCTTGGATATCCAGACCTTGTCAGCGCTGCTGCTTGGCGGCCGTAAAGCCTCCTGGCTTGCAGAAGCGGGACGGATAACGGGCGATACGGAAGCTGCTGCGCTGCTCGAACGCCGGATACCGCAGCATAAGACGTTTTTGATGGACTTTTTTTAAGAGGAGTACCGCAGCATTTGCCATAGTTAGGACAGCAAGCAGGGTATGGGACGATATTCGTTCCCATGCCCTGTTTTTTGACATGGATAATTATAAGCCTTCATTAATAAATAGGAGACGTGGCGATCAGATCAGGGGTCAATATATAGGTATGGTTAGCGCTTCTTCCACACGGTTATTCCCATCTACCTCTTTTGGCCGAAGCCATTAGTCTCAGGACCTTCTATCTACTTATATATACATATTGTATCGAATTTTGTCTGCAAATCTACCTCGTTATATTTTGGGCTTTTCCTCATCTTTCCTTCAGGAATAAATGTATAATTTCCGCATATAAGTTAGTTTAATTTATGAAAAAGGCCCATTTCCCCTAGATAATACGGAGTTTTTTAGTGAAAACGCTCTCTTTGTTCGGATTGCGCTTTCAGTTACGTTCTGACGCAATTTTATGAAAATATGTGAAAAAGCTATTGACATGATACGTATTGTATCGTAAAGTTAGGGTTGTAAAAATACATAATGTATCACGCAGCAGGCGTTAGACGTTGTAGAAATAGAGTGAAAGGATGGATGATTGACGCCGTTATGTCAGCTACTGAGAAGTCTCGACTCTAAGAGACAAGTTTCTGCTTTTGGGAAATAGACAAAGAAAAACGGATAGCCTGTGGAGGGATAACAGTGGAGTTGAAACAATATATGAAAATGATCCGAAAAAAAATAGGGCTGGTTGCGGTCATTGTTCTTATCGCCTGTGTGGCAGCAGCGGTAAAAAGCTTCTTTTTTACGACCCCTATCTATCAAGCCCATGCCAGGCTGCTCGTTAATCAAACCGCCTTGCCTGACGGCCAATTTTCCCCAAGTGTAGGAACGCTGCAAACGAATATTATGATGATCAACTCGTACAAGGTCATTATAAAATCAGAGACGATACTCGGTCAGGTAACAGAGCGTTATCCCGAGTTGAACATTACACCTGCACAGTTGGCCGGGCGAATATCTGTCTCCTCAGCTGAAAATTCGCAGGTCATGGATTTGCTGATTCGAGATCAATCGTATGCACGGGCCGCACAAATGGTCAATGCAGTATCCACCGTCTTCAAGGAACAAATTCCCCTCATTATGAAGGTCGACAACGTTACAGTCCTGGATAAGGCGAATGAAAAAGCCGCTGCATATCCCATTAACAACAATCCCATTTTCGTCATTCTGGTTAGCTTTGTTGCAGCGCTTATGCTGGCGATTGGACTTGTGTTTTTAATTGAGTATTTGGATGACACGTTTAAGATGGAGTCCGAGGTTGAAGCGGTGCTGGGCATTCCCGTCATTGCCTCTGTACCGAAGATGACGAAGGAAGATGTCCGTCCTTCCCGCAAACGTGTATTGAATAACCAAGGGGTAGGTGAAGGGCAGCATGCGACGATTAACCAGTGAGACGAATTTAGTAGCGTTAACGAATCCCAATTCTCCCATTTCGGAAGTTTACCGAACGCTTCGCACCAACATCCAATATGCCGAAATCGACACGCCCAAGCAAATTTTAATGATTGCCTCCTCTCAGCCGGATGAAGGAAAGACGACGACGATTACCAATCTGGCGGTCACGATTGCCCAAGAGGAACGCAAGGTGCTGTTGGTTGATGCCGATATGCGCAAGCCGTCACTGCATCAGGTGTTCGACAAGCCGAATCGCATCGGCCTCAGCAGTGCCATTTCCAATCAATTTTCATGGCAGGAGGCGGTTATGGATACGATGGTTGAGCATTTATCGGTCATTACATCCGGTCCGATTCCTCCGAATCCTTCCGAGATGCTTGGCTCTAATAGGATGAAAGCACTCGTGCAGGAGTGGAAAGAGCATTATGACGTGATTTTATTCGATACGCCGCCGGTGCTCGCTGTAACCGATGCCCTTATCGTAAGCGCGTTTTGCGATGGCGTCGTCCTGGTTGTGCTGGCAGGCAAGGTGAAGAAGGAAATGGTCAAAAAGATGAAGGCGAATCTTGATCGCGTTCAGGCGCAAATTGTCGGAGTCGTCATGAATAAAATCAATCCGAAGGACAGCGAGGATATTCAGCTGCAATATTATGAAACAGCAAAATCTTAAGCTGCAAGCCGTAGCTTGATTTTCAAAAAGGTAAACGAATGAGGGAGCCCCCGGCTCAGGTCATGCCTATAACACCTTTATCAGGGTAGGCACTCGGTCACGCTGTGGGTCAAGCGACCTTAGACATGATTGTCGAGGGTGTGATGTGAGGAAGGGTTAAATGCCCTGTTAAAAATAATAGTTATTGCCTTTTGTTATAGGCAAGAGGCAATAACTAGCATTTTTAACTTCTAAGAATGGCATTCATAGATAAAGAATAAATAGGGATAGGGTGATGGAAGATGAAGAAGGTCAAAAAAGCAATCATACCTGCAGCAGGGCTCGGAACACGTTTCCTGCCAGCAACGAAAGCTATGCCGAAGGAAATGCTGCCAATCGTGGATAAGCCAACGATTCAGTACATCGTCGAAGAGGCGGTGGCGTCAGGCATTGAAGACATCATTATTGTAACGGGCAAGGGCAAGCGGGCGATTGAAGACCATTTTGACCATGCATTTGAGCTGGAGAACAACTTGTTCAGCAAAGGCAAGTTCGACCTGTTGGATGAAGTCAGGCGTTCCTCCAATGTAGATATCCATTATATCCGGCAAAAGGAAGCGAAGGGGCTTGGCCATGCCGTATGGTGTGCGCGAAATTTTATCGGCAATGAGCCGTTTGCGGTGCTGCTCGGAGATGACATCGTCCAGGCGGAAGTGCCTTGCGTGAAGCAGCTGATTGAGCAATATGAAAAAACGCAAAAATCAGTGATTGGCGTCCAGACGGTGGCCGATGATCAGACGGATCGTTACGGCATCGTAGACATTTTAGAAAAATTTGACCGCCTTTATGAGGTGAACCATTTCGTGGAAAAGCCGGCGAGAGGCCAGGCGCCATCGAACTTGGCTATTATGGGGCGATACATATTAACCCCTGAAATATTTGGCTTTCTGGAAAAGCAGGAAGAGGGCGTCAGCGGCGAGATCCAGCTTACAGACGCGATTCAGAAGCTGAATGAGCATCAGGGCGTTTTTGCTTATGATTTCGAAGGCATTCGGTACGATGTCGGCGAAAAGCTCGGCTTTATTAAAACGACACTCGATTTCGCCTTGCAAAACCAAGAGCTTCGCGGCCAGCTGCTATCCGTTCTGGAGGATATTTTGGTCAGAGAGCAGCTGATTAAAGCAAACTAGTAGCTTTCGGCCGTTTCACCTTGAATTCTAAGAATTTATAAGTTTCATCCTTATATGTGATTAGAATTCTCCGACAAAGCTCTTCGCACGTCCCAGAAGGACGACGAAGTCGTTTTTGCTTAGAGTATTGAAATCGTTATTCTACTATTTAATCGAGGTGATTGCGAATGCCCCCATCCCCGCAGCGCAATGATGCCAGGGCCGTATTGGAAGGCGGTTTTAATGCAAGCTATGAAAAAAGAAAGTCGCTGCGCCTCTATTTAATGGCAAAGCGGGCAGTGGATATTATCGGGGCAGCTACAGGCATTATGATTTTATCGCCGATTCTGATTCTCGTGGCTGTTCTCATCAAGCTGGAGGACCCGCGCGGCAAAATCTTCTTTTACCAGACGAGGGTTGGTCGTAATGAGCGGACATTTAATATGTACAAATTCCGTTCCATGGTGTCCAACGCCGAGGAAATGCTGGAGGATTTGCTTAGCCAAAATGAAGTAGAAGGCGCCATGTTCAAAATGAAGGAAGACCCGCGCATTACGAAGATCGGCCGTTTTATACGGAAAACGAGCATTGATGAGCTGCCGCAGTTTTGGAACGTGCTTCGCGGCGATATGTCGCTCGTCGGTCCTCGACCACCGCTGCCGCGGGAAGTCGAAAGCTACAGCAGCTATGACAAGCTGCGCTTGCGCGTAACGCCTGGCTGTACCGGTTTATGGCAGGTGAGCGGCCGAAATGAACTGAATTTTCATGAAATGGTGGAGCTTGACCTCCAATATATTAAGCAAAGAAGCATTATTTTCGATATTAAAATTATTTTGCTGACTGTTAAGGTGATGTTCGGCTCAAAGGATGCATATTAGGGGCGTGGCTTTAAAACCTTAATTTTAAAAGAATGATGAAAAAGAAGCTTCGCTGCATGAAAAGCTTGGCTTCCGATCGCCATTGACCCCCAATTTCTCCATCTAAACCGCATCTGCGGTGGAAATTTCGGGTCAAAAGCGAACGCTGTCGCTTCTCCAGTCCAAGCTTTTCATTCCGCTTCGTCTTTTTCACCATGCTTTTATAAAATATAAGGCTTAAAAAGCACAGCCCGCTAAAAGGGAGAGGAATAAAGGGATGGAACTAGGAGCTAAAATTTATGTGGCGGGACACCGCGGGCTTGTTGGCTCGGCTATCGTCAGAGCCCTTCACGAGCAAGGCTATCAAAATCTTGTCTACCGTACTAGCGCGGAGCTGGACTTGCGCAAAAAGGATGAGGTGCTCGCTTTTTTCCAGCAAGAAGCTTTCGATTATGTGTTTCTCGCTGCAGCTAAAGTGGGCGGCATCGTGGCAAACAACGATTACCCAGCCGACTTTATTCGCGATAATTTGCTCATTCAAACGAATGTGATTGATGCCGCTTATCAAACGCATGTTGGCAAGCTGCTGTTTCTTGGATCAACCTGCATTTATCCTAAATTTGCTCCGCAGCCGCTGAAAGAGGAATATTTGCTGACAGGCGAGCTGGAGCCAACGAATGCGCCTTATGCGATTGCCAAAATCGCCGGCATCCAAATGTGCCAATCGTATAACCGGCAATACGGTACAACCTACATTTCCGCTATGCCAACGAACCTCTACGGGCCCAACGACAACTTCGATTTAAAAACTTCTCATGTATTGCCCGCACTTATTCGTAAATTTCATGAAGCAAAGCAATCCGGCCAGCCATCTGTGGAAGTATGGGGCTCCGGCAATCCGAAGCGCGAGTTTCTTCACTCCGATGATTTGGCGGATGCCTGCATCTACTTAATGCGCCATTATGAAGGCAATGACATCGTCAATATTGGCGTAGGAGAAGACATTTCAATTAAAGAGCTCGCAGAGCTGATAGGCTCTATCGTGGGATATGAAGGGGAAATTACATTCAATACAACCGTTGCTGACGGAACGCCGCGCAAGCTGGTCGATGTATCGAAGCTGAACAGGCTCGGCTGGAAATCCAGCATTACGCTGGAAGAAGGACTACGCTCGGTATATACCGCATATCAGAAGGAAGCTCTAGTCAATCATTAATATTTAAAAACCAGACACATGTGATGAAATGTCGTAGCGGAGTGAAAAGAGCCTGCTGGAGAAACGAAGTGTTCGTTTAAAGCTTTCCGTAGGAAAGCAGCATCGTAAGCATATGTTTTTGTCCTTGAATTTCTACCGTTTGATGGGAGATTCAGAGAAATTCAAGGGCAATGGCGATCGGAAGCAGGTCCTTTTCACGCAGCGCAGACACATTTCCATCACAGTATACAATAATCCCTTTGGAGGAATGAAGATGAAGAGAGCGCTAGTAACCGGTGTAACCGGGCAGGACGGATCGTATTTGGCCGAATTTTTGCTGGAAAAAGGCTACAAGGTGTATGGCATGAGAAGAAGAACGAGCACGCCAAACTATGAAAATGTCGCTCATATTAAAAATCAGATCGAGTGGATTTCCGGCGATTTGACGGATCTTGCTTCCTTAATCGAAGCGGTACGCATTTCCAATCCGGATGAGGTATATAATTTGGCGGCGCAATCGTTCGTAGCCGCTTCCTGGCCACAGCCGCTGGCTACCGCGCAGCTGACGGCGCTTGCGGTTACCAATATGCTGGAAGCCGTTCGCATCGTTAAGCCGGAAGCGCGTTTCTATCAAGCATCCAGCAGCGAAATGTATGGCAAAGTGCAAGAGACGCCGCAAAAGGAAACGACACCTTTTTACCCGCGCAGTCCCTATGGCGTTGCCAAAGTATACGGCCACTGGATTACGGTCAACTACCGCGAAAGCTTTAATATGTTCGCCTGCTCGGGCATTTTGTTCAACCACGAATCGCCTCGGCGCGGCCTTGAGTTCGTAACGCGCAAAGTAACGGATGCCGCTGCCCGCATTAAGCTCGGTGTGCAAAATGAGCTGCGCATGGGCAATTTGGATGCGCTGCGCGATTGGGGCTTCGCAGGCGATTATATTAAGGCGATGTGGCTGATGCTCCAGCAGGATGAAGCGGATGATTTCGTTATTTCGACGGGGGAAATGCACACGGTTCGCGAGCTGCTGGAGGTTGCGTTTTCCTATGTAGGGCTTGATTACAGCAAATATGTCGTCATAGATCCTGAATTTGTACGTCCGGCAGAAGTCGATTTGCTGCTGGGTGATTGTACAAAAGCGAAAGAGAAGCTTGGCTGGGAGCTGGAGGTTGGTTTTCAGCAGTTGATTCATATGATGGTTGATGAGGATTTGAAACGGGTTCGTGCAGAAACAGCCTATAACAACAGCTTGATTGGCGCAGCAGGGGCAGGCGTTTAATAGAAAGCAGAACAGGGCGGCAGAGCAATTTTGCCGCTCTTTATTATTGAAGAAAGCTGGAGTGAGCGATGATTAAAATTAAACCGGTAATCGAGCATGAAGGCATTTGCCGGCACTGCGGCGTTGTTCTTGCCAATGAACGAGTGCTGTGGCAGGGCATTCATGTATGCGTGGAAGCGTGCTGTCCTGCCTGCGGCGGCGAATATGTGGAGGATTTGAAAGTGGGTCATGCGACGACCTATCCTTATTTAATTGACCGGGCGTCGTACACGCTTAGTGGTCATGAGGAATCCAAAGGCTGGCTCGGCAATCCGCTGCTTCACAGCATCCAGCATCCAACTGCTGATGAACAGGTCAGGCTTGAGGTAGAGATTAAAGAGGCTTGCCGTGATGTGGTCATCATTAACTGCATCGACTTTCTCTACGGTCATTCCCTGCTCAAGCTGTTGAACGCTGAACGTGAACGTATCGAAAATCCGGATATTGGCATCATCGTCCTCGTGCAGTCGTTTATGAAATGGATGGTACCGGATTATGCAGCTGAGGTATGGACGGTCAATGTGCCGCTCTCCAAAGCGCAGCAGTTCTATCCACAGCTGGATGAGCAAATTTCAGCGCAATGCGAGCGTTTTGAGCAGGTTTTCGTCAGCAGAGCGTATTCGCACCCGAGCCGGTTCAATATAGAGCATTTTACGAAAATGCGTCCGTTTCAGATGGAGGAGCCCCAGCCTGGGCCGACACGAATTACTTTTATTTGGCGTGAGGATCGGGTATGGCTCGATAATCCTTATGTCATTAAAGCGGCGAAGCGCTATAAGCTGCTGCGCATGCTGCTTAAGCCGATTATTTGGTCGCAGCGCAACAAGATCGTCAAGCTTTTCAGCAAAATTAGAAAGCAGGAGAAGGACGTCAAGTTCAGCGTAGTCGGCCTCGGCCGCTCCTTCGCTTTCCCGGATTGGATTGATGATTGCCGTGTAAGCAAATTCAATCTGGAAGCGGAGCTGAAGGCTTGCGAGATTTATGCATCCAGCGCGGTCATTGTCGGGGTGCATGGTTCCAATATGCTGCTGCCCTCCGCGCTTGGCGGCATGGTTGTTAATTTAATGCCGGCGGACAAATGGGGCAATTTCGCCCAGGATATTTTGTTCACGGAAGAGAATAATCGCATTTCGGCGTATATGTACCGTTTTCTGCCCTTGGAGACGAAAATTAAGGTGCTGGGCAAAATCATTTCCAGCCAAATTTCCGGCTTCACACATTATCACGATCAAATGAAGGAAGACATTATGATGAGTAGGAATGGGTAGGCTTATGGGCAAAATAAAGCAAATCTTGCAAGCGAAGGACCATCCGTTCTGGGTCATTATCCAGCAGTTTGTGACGAAGGTGCTGACGGGCGTCAAGTTCCTCATTATCGCCCGCATGCTCGGTCCGGCTGAGATGGGTTTGGTCAGCATTGCGCTCGTGAGCCTTTCGATTATTGAGCTGCTCACGCAGCTTGGCGTCATGGAAGGGATCATTCAGAGGAAAGAAGACTTGAACCATCAGCAGAAAAATGCGCTTTGGACGATGATGCTGGCGAGAGGCGTAGGCATCAGCCTCGTACTGCTCATAACCGCGCCTTATATTGCGCAGCTGTTCGGCGAGGGCCGGGCGACGTCCTTGCTGCTGCTGGCAGCGGGCGTTCCTCTCGCAACCAATGCGGTCAGCATTAAATGGTATGAGCGAATGCGCCATAAGGATTTTCGCTCAACGGGCATTTTGCAGCTGATTACGATTATGCTCGATTTAAGCTTATCCGTCATGCTCGTCGTTGTGCTGAATTCGCCAATTGGCGTCATTGCCGGCCAGCTTATCGCCCAGTTGTTCCGCTGCACGGCTTCCTTCGTCTGGTTCAAGGATAAGCCGAAGCTGAGCCGCGATATGGGCAGCATCGCCGATATTCGCAAATACGGCAAATGGATTTGGGCGAACAGCATTTCGACACTTGTGCTTTATCAATTGGATAAGGTCATTGCCTCCCGCTTTCTGGGAACGACGATGCTCGGACTATATCAGACGTCGCAGAAGCTCAGCCAAATGAGCATCAGCGATGCGTCTTATGCGCTCGGGCAATATTTTTTCCCGGTGCTTTCCAAGCTTAATCGGGAGGATCACAGCCAGCTGAAGGTGCAGTTTATACAAATGCTGTTTATTATCTTCTCGTTTTCAATTGTTACTTCAGGTTATGTGTTATTCAACGCAGAAACAATTATTGTTTTATTATTGGGTAATGAGTGGATTGAGTTAAGTCCGTTGCTCGGTCTAATGCTGCTTAACGCAAGTATTGCTGGTATTATGAATGTTTTTGTTGTTGCATTGCGTGCCATAGGTAAGCCACGGGTAGTAACCATTACATCTTATATTCAGTTGGGTATTTATGTGCCATTAGCTATAGCTGGCGTTTTCTATTATCAAGTTTATGGACTGATTTACGCCAGTATTATAGGAGCAGCCACCACCACGGTTTTATTGTTTATTTCCTGTTTTAAAAGAATGAATCTATGGGGTGAGCTCGTTTATTTAAGAGGGGTTTTTGCTAACCTCTTATTTGTCATTATTATGTTTATTATTTCAATTACAGCTGGAAATCAACTGACCTTTATTATATCAACAATCTTATATCTAATATTTGCATACAGGTTAGTAGCGAAGCTAAAAGTCAAGGTGAAACGGCTGTCGCCGTCTTTTGACGGCGCGGCGCGTTTCAGTCCGGGAAATAGAGAGAAAGTATGAAAAATTCATATACTTTCCTATATTTTAAAAAAGTGCAGGCGATTGATGAAATAAGCGTACCTGTAAAAATTTAATTGCGCAAAAGGAACGTGCTTATGGAACCTAAATTAGCTTTGCATAAAAACAATTCAATTGATTATATGGTAGGGTTTTATTTCATTATCTTTTGCTACACAGCTATTCTAATTCCTTTACTGGAGCTTTATAAAACGGTATTGCTAGATACGTCATTTAATTATCTTAACCTGGGCTTGAGCTGGTTTATTATGTTTTATGCAATGGGACGGCTTTCTTTACTTATGATGGGCGATACAAGAAGATTAATTGAACTGTTTTTCTGGATTTTTGTATACATTTGGATGGGTTATGTTCCTTTCCAACAAGTCCTTACGGAGAGTTTTCCTTTGTCGGGAACTTACTCCAGTGATGATATTCGCTTTGCGCTGTTTGTTGTTATAGCGGGCATTCTTTCCTTCGACCTTGGTGGTTTTCTCCATAATAGCTTGAACAAGAGACGGGAGAGAAAAGCCGATTATGATGATCGATCGAATTTAAATTTGTTTAAAATCGACAAAATACAAGTAAACGAGAAAAAGTTTATTATTTTTACGCTGATTGCGCTGTTTATATGTGCAATTATTATTTTGAAAATTGGAGGCGTTAGTGCATTATTTCTCAATAGACAAATCTTTAATGCTCAGTTTGGCGGGAAAATTGAGTTTCTTTTGTTATCCAGTTTTTTAAAGGTATCCATATTCGTATGTCTTGTACTTGGCGTTATATATTATAAGCATTCAAAAATAAAGCTTTCCTTAGGAACACAGCTATGGATCTTCTTTATTGGTATCGTTAATTTTATGATCAATAATCCTATTTCGGGAGCTAGATACTGGATAGGCTCGATGATATTAACCCTATGCTTTTTACTATTGCCATGGGGGAAGCGATCATTTTATAAATGGGTCATTATGCTTTTATGTTTATTGCTATTTGTATTTCCTAAATCAGATATGTTTAGGCATACAACAGATACGACGAAAATTGTCCAAAGTCTTACTGCCCAAAGTAATATGGCGACAGATGGAGATTATGATGCCTTTCAAATGACGCTAAACACAGTTAAATATGTTGATCTGTTTGGTCATACGAATGGGGAACAGTTATTAGTTGCTTTTCTTTTCTGGGTTCCAAGATTTATTTGGGCAAATAAACCTTTTGGCTCAGGAACGACAGTAGCGGATGCCCTCGGATACGATTTTACTAATTTATCATGTCCGCTATGGGCAGAGTTTTACATTGACTTTGGTTTGCCTGGAGTTGTGCTTCTGTTTATATTGTATGGATATTTTACTCAGAAGGCACAGAAGGCCTATGAACGAGCGGTAACAACGAATGAAATTTCAGTGGCGAGATTATGTGTGCCTTATTATGCTCCGTTTCAAATTTTTTTGCTAAGAGGAGAGCTGATGAGCGGAACCTCCTATTTAACGGCATATCTTTTCTTTGTTTTAATCGGATATTGGTTTTTTAAGCAAAAACAGGAGCCGTTAAATCAGGCATATCCAGACTTTAAAAGTGTCTCGAGTTAAATGAATATAAAAATGATTGGAGCAAGCCTATGAACAAGGTACTTCTTCTAACCAATACGATTGCGCCCTATCGCATACCCGTATTAAACAAGCTGCATCATGATGACAATACGAGCCTGACGGTCTGGTATTTGGAGGAGAAGGAGCAGAATCGCAAGTGGGATATTGATTATGGCGAAATCGAATATGCATACAAATGTCTGCCGGGCGTGCATGCTTTTATTCAAAAACTGGATATGGGCGTTCATCTTAATCCCGGCATTTTTTTGCGGCTGATGAAGCATAATCCCGATGTGGTCATTACCTCAGGCTACGATTCGCTTGGTTATTGGTCGGCACTGCTGTACAGCAAGCTGTTTCGGAAAAAATTTATCATTTGGTGGGGGAGCACGCTGGAAAGCAGCCGGGTACAGAATAAACTGGTGAACACGGTGCGCAAAGTGTTTTTCAAGCTAACGGATTCCTTTATTACATACGGGACACAGTCAGCGGAATGCCTAGAGTATTACGGCGTCAGCAAGGATAAAATCGTCATTGGCTACAATACGGTGGACATTCGATTTTTCCATAAAAAATATACCGAGCATAAGCAGAGCAAGCAACGCAGCGATGAGGGGCCGATCAAGCTGCTTTTCATCGGACAATTGATTGAACGCAAAGGTCTCGCGCAAATTATTGACGCCATCCAGCAGACGCATAGCGATGCGGCCTGGCAGCTGACCATTGTCGGCTCCGGCCCGGATGAGCAGAAGCTTAAGGCACGTGTAGAGCAATATGGGCTAACGGGGCAGATTAGCTTCGAAGGCTATAAGCAGAAGAATGAGCTGATTGGGTATTTGGTGGAAGCGGATTGCCTGATTTTTCCTTCCTTAATCGAGGTGTGGGGTCTCGTCGTCAACGAGGCGTTAAGCACGAATACGTTTGTGCTGGCGTCCAAATACGCGGGAGCAACGAAGGATATTATCGTCGATAAGCAAAATGGCCTCATTATTGATCCGCTTGATCCGCAAAACTTAAAGGAATCGATGGACTGGGTGTTCGTGAACAAACGGTATATTCAGTCGAGCTGGAAGCTGAAGTTTGGACTTTGGCGCAAAATGCACCCGAATTATTATGCCAGAGCCGTAACATCTGCCGTAAACCGGGCTTTGTCAACGGAGGGATAGAAAGTGGAAAATATTCTTTATATTCAGCCGTATGCAAGCCATGTTGGAGGTGTGGATACGGTGCTGCTGCAGCTGGTTCAAGGTCTGGATCAGGCGAAATACAAGCCATATGTGGTGCTGCCGGAATGGAGCCCTTATGTGGAAAAATATGAGGCGAGCGGAGCAACGGTGCTGTTTGCAGCTCTTGCCGTCTTCGGCAAGCCGACCGATGCGCTTTATTATTTTCGCAATATGGTTAAATTGGTCAAATCGATGCGGGCACTTCGAAAAATCGTAAAGCAGTATCAAATTAAGCTTATTCATTCGCATAAAATGGAAGTCATTGGCGGCAATATTGTCGGTAAAATGCTCGGTATTCCGACGCTGCAAACCGTCCATGAGCTGCCAAGAACGCCGCTGATCGCCTATAAATTTGTCGGCTATTTGGACCATCTGTTTAATGATCGCATTATCGTCTTGTGCGAACGCAGCAAAATCATGTTTCAGTGGGGCGGCCATACGTCAAAGAAGCTGGTTAAAATTCATAATGGCATAGAGGTGATCGTGCCTTCCGCGACCAACGCGCCTAGTGAAACGGCCCATAGCTTGCTGCGTGAGGAGCTGAACCTGGCCGAGACAGACCGCATCGTCATTACGGTGGCAAGGCTGTCGCCGATGAAGGGCATTGAATATTTGCTCAAGGCTGCGCACTTGATGAAGAGGAAGAAAGTCGAGCAAAATCTGCATTTTGTCATCGTAGGCGATGTTGCCTTCGATACGGATCAGGAATACAAGCAAGGCTTGCTTGCCATGGCCCAGCAATATAAGCTCGACAATGTGCATTTCCTCGGCATGCGCAGGGATGTTGCCGATTTGCTGCAGCAGGCGGATTTATTCGTGCTGCCGTCGGTCTATGATATTTTTCCGACGGTGCTGCTGGAAGCGATGGCGGCTTCGCTTCCAATAGTAGCGAGCGATGTTGGCGGCGTGCCAGAAATGCTGAATGGGGCGAACGGCCTGCTCGTCCCGCCGCAGGATGAGCTGGCGCTTCAAAAGGCGATAACGAGCATTTTTGAACAAAATTACAAGCTGATGGGAGAAGAAGGCTATTCGCTGCTCCAGCAATCCTTCACCCGGGAGCAATATGTGAAACGAACGACGGAGGTTTATGAGGAGTTGTTGAAAATCGGATGAAAAATCTCATTCGCTTGGACCAGTATGAGCAGGCTGGTTATTCAAGGGGCAGAAGCGGCGCGTATGTTCTGTTATGGTGGCTCATTCAAGGCACGCTGTTCCGGTTTTCCCTGCACAATATGTATGCGTGGCGAAGCTTTCTGCTTCGTCTGTTTGGCGCGAATATCGGCAAGGACGTATTAATTCGATCAACGGCAAAGTTCACGTATCCTTGGAAGGTCAGCATTGGCGATTTTTCCTGGATCGGTGATCATGTCCAGTTTTATAGCTTGGA
This sequence comes from Paenibacillus sp. JT22N7, assembly GCF_059383875.1. Taxonomy (NCBI): domain Bacteria; kingdom Bacillati; phylum Bacillota; class Bacilli; order Caryophanales; family Paenibacillaceae; genus Paenibacillus; species Paenibacillus sp. JT22N7. Next base: position 172,973 of record NZ_JBXENY010000007.1, on the reverse strand, counting down.
TGAAATTGAAGTGGGCAGCCACTGCGTCATTTCACAAAATGCTTATTTATGCACAGGCAGCCATAAAATCAATGATCCAGCTTTTTCGCTGGAAGTCCGGCCGATTGTCATTAAAGATGGCGCTTGGGTGGCAAGCGATGTATTCGTTTATCCCGGGGTCATCCTGCATGAAATGGCCGTTGCGGCAGCAAGAAGCACGGTGTTGAAAAGCATCCCGGCCAATGAAATTCATGCCGGTTATCCGGCGCAATATTTAAGAGAGCGATTCGCGAAAGAGGTCATGGCATGAAGCCTAATATCGTATTCGTAATAAATTATTTTTATCCCGATTTCGCTTCGACTGGGCAGCTGCTGACGGAGCTGTGCTTATATTTGCAGGATGATTTCAACATTACGGTCATCGCGGCCCAGTCCGAGCAGGGCGAGAAGGAAGCGGAAGCAACGGGTGACAAACGGCGGGTCGTCTATGACCAGTTAGAGAGCATTCAAATTATTCGCATTCGTCTGCCTAAGGTAGATAAGCGTAACAAGCTGAGTAGGCTGCGTTATATCGCATCCTACTTTTTTCATGCCAATATTCAGCTGCTGAAGCAGAAAAAGGTTCATTTTATTTACACGATATCGCAGCCGCCGATTTTGGGCGGATTGATCGGAACCATTGGCAAGACGCTTAAGCGCTCCAAGCATATTTACAACATTCAGGATTTCAACCCTGAGCAGGCAGCAGCCGCAGGTTATATGAACAATAAAGCGGTGCTCGGGCTGGCGCGCTGGGTGGACACCCTGAACTGCAAATACGCCGATCATATCATTACGGTTGGCTATGACATGCAGGATACCCTTCTTAAACGCTTTGCCAGCCGGAGAGTGACGGACAATACGGTCATTAACAACTGGACGAATGAAGAGGAAATTATTCCGCTGTCCAAGGAGCATCCACAGGTTCAAGCGTTTCTTCGCGAGCATAATTGGCAAAATAAATTCGTTATTATGTATTCAGGAAATTTAGGCCTGTATTATGACTTGGAAAATCTGGTGGAGCTTGCGAGCCGGTTTCGGGATTACCCGGATGTTATTTTCGCCTTCATCGGCGAAGGCGCTGTAAAGAAGCAGATGCAGGATTATGTGCAGCGGGAGCGGCTCGCGAACGTAGTCTTTTTGCCTTTTCAACCAAAGGAGCAGCTCAGGTATTCGCTTAATGCGGCGGATGTGCATCTCGTCGTGAACCAGAAGGGCATCAAGGGCGTGTCGGTTCCGAGCAAAATTTATGGCGTCATGGCAGCAGGCAAGCCGGTTCTAGGTGTATTGGAGCAGGGCAGCGAGGCGTACCGGATTATTGAAGAGAGCGGCTGCGGGATCGTGGCGGAGCCTCAGCAGTATACGGATATTGCGCGAAAGCTGAATGCGATGATTGAGCTTGGCGGCGCGGAGCTGGAGGAGCTGGGGCTCAGTGGCCGGGATTATTTGGAGGCGCATTTGCGCAAGGAAATATCGCTTAATAAGTATCGCAAGCTGCTGCTTTCCATATAAGAAGGGGAGGAATCCATGATGAAGCTGGTATTATTGTCCGGAGGTTCAGGCAAGCGTCTATGGCCGTTATCGAATGATGCGAGATCGAAGCAGTTTCTGAAGGTGCTGGAAAATGAGAACTGTGAAATGGTTTCCATGGTGCAGCGTGTATGGGGCCAAATTAATGAAAATGGCTTGGGCGATTCCAGCTATATTGCGACGAGCCAGGCCCAAATCGAAATGATGCAGACCCAAATTTCACTGGACGTTCCGCTCATTATCGAGCCGGATCGGCGGGATACGTTCGCGGCCATATCGCTTGCCGCCACCTATCTATATTCCCATGCGGGAGTAGGGCTGGATGAGGCGGTGGCGATTTTGCCCGTTGATCCCTATGTGGAAAGCCATTTTTTTGAAGCGGTAAAGCAGCTGGAGGAGGTTCTGAACCGCTCCGATGCCGAGATTGCGCTCATTGGCGTGAAACCAACGTATCCGTCGTCCAAATACGGCTATATTATACCGGAAAAGGCGAGTTCAGCAGTGGCGGGTACGGTAATGGCAAGCAAGACAGACAGTGAATATGTTGCGGTCAGCCACTTCCGGGAAAAACCGACGGAGGAAATCGCTGAGCGGCTTATTGCAGAAAATGCCTTCTGGAATTGCGGCGTTTTTGCCTTCAAGCTGGGATATGTGATTGAGCTGCTGGCGAGCAGAGGGCTGCCGATTCAATATGAGGAGCTTGCAAAGCAATACCAGCTGCTGCCGAAAATCAGCTTTGATTATGAAGTGGTCGAGAAGGCGTCGAGCATCGTCGTTCTGCCTTATGAGGGCTACTGGAAAGACCTTGGCACGTGGAATACGCTGACCGAAGAAATGCAGAACAAGCAAATAGGCAGAGGCATCATCAGCGAGGATTGCATTAATACGCATCTTATTAATGAAATCGATATCCCCGTTTCCATTCTCGGCTTGTCAAATGTCGTAGTCGCGGTGAGTCCCGATGGCATATTGGTGACGGATAAAAGCGCGAGTCCGCGCATTAAAGATTTTATCAGCTCTGACCAGGGGCCGATGTATATCGAGCGCCAATGGGGCTGGATCAGAGTGCTTGATGACCGCACTTATGAGGATGGCCGCTGTGTATCTACGAAGCGCGTAGGCATTCAGCTGGGCAAAAACCTCAGCTATCGCCTGCATTCGGCGCGCGAGGAAGTATGGACCATCGTCAAAGGCAGCGGGGAGTTTATTCAAAATGGCAATTTTATGCGCGTCGGAGCTGGAAATGTGCTGCATATTCCGATGAAGATGCTTCACAGCATTCGTGCTTTAACGGAGCTTGAAATTATTGTCGTGCAAAGCGGCATAGCCGAGGAGCGCAATCAGGTTGTGGAAATTTATCATACCTGGGACGAAGTGTCCGAGCATTGCATTAAGGTATAACCATGCTTGGCGCTCGCGGCACGAACGGCCGTTTAACAACGCTTGGGTACTATATTTCAGATTATGGCTATGGCCATGCAACGCGCAGCATTGCGCTTATTCGAACGCTGCTGCTTTATTCGCCGCGGCGTTATCGGCTAATAATCTGCTCGGGAAAAACGCTTCCCTTTATTCAGGCTTCATTAGCAGAATACAGCGCTGAATATAGCCCGGAACGGATAGAGTTCCGCAGCTGTTCATCTGATCTTGGCTATGTGCTTGGCGGAGGAACAGGCTCGGTTGAGCCCGATCAAGAAAGGTTTAGGCTTGGTTACGCGCCATATATGGCGGCATTTTCAGCTGAGGTAAGGCGGGAAGCTGATTTTATGATGAGTGAACGGCTGGATATGGTCATTTCCGATATTTCTCCAATTCCGATTGCCGCAGCCGCGCTTGCGGGAGTAAAATCGGTGGGCATATCCAACTTCACCTGGCATACCGCATATGCGGCTTTTCTGGAGCAGGAGCAGCTGGCTCCGCTGCGCCAGGCTTATGAACAGCTGGACTATTTTATTCCGTTAGCGGGATCGGGCACGGAGGAACGGAAATGGGCAGCGGGAAGCGGGCTGGAAACAGGCTTTTATTGCCGAACGCCGCAAGCTGCTGAGGTGCAGCGGATCGTGCGGGAGCTGAATCCGGACGGCAGCAAAACGATCGTTTATTTTGCCCTAGGCATGGGAATAGAGACAGAAGCGCTAGACTCGCTTTCTCTGTGGAACGATCACTCCTGTGTATTTATCGTATCGGAAAATATGCGGGTGAATGGGCCGAATATTTTCCAAATTCCGCAAGGCTACACCGAATCGCAAAATTACGCGGCGGCGGCGGATCTCATCATTTCGAAGCCAGGCTGGGGTGTAGTCGGAGAGGCGGTCTCGCTCGGGAAGCCATTGATTGTGCTGGTCAGGACATCCATGACGGAGGATCGGAATACGATTCTAGCATTGCGGGGCAAGCACCCGCATATGCTGGTTACTTGGGAGGCACTAATAGAGCTGAACCTGCAGCAAAGCTTCTCGCAGCTTGCCATGGAAGGTTGGAGCCGGGGCGCTTCTATTGCCATGAATGAGCGGTGTAAATACCAGATTGTTCAATGGATAGAGCAGATTGCCGATGAAACGAATGCCAATCGTACCTATCGCACCTCGGTTTAGCATAGTGACAAAGTATATAAAACAGCAGTCTGCAATCAAGCGTGTGGGCTGCATATGGAGAGGAGTGGGCAGCATGAAGCTTGCTGTAATTGGAACGGGTTATGTGGGACTGGTATCGGGCGTATGCTTCTCGGAACTGGGCAACGATGTCATCTGCGTTGACCACCTGAAGGAGAAGGTTGCCTTGTTGAATAAAGGGGAGGTGCCGATTTATGAGCCGGGCTTGAAAGAGCTCATAGCGAGCAATAAATCGGAGGGACGCTTGCAATTTACTACGGATTTGCCAGAAGCGGTGAGGAAATCCGACATTATTATTATTGCGGTAGGGACGCCATCGCTCCCAAGCGGCAAAGCGAATTTGAACTACATTGAGCAGGCTGCACGCGAAATCGGCCTGGCGATGAATGGCTTTAAAATTATTGCGACCAAAAGCACGGTGCCAGTCGGCACGAATGAGCATATTCAGACGATTATAGCCAGCCAGACAGCTTTTCCGTTCGAGGTCGCTTCCGTCCCTGAATTTCTCCGGGAAGGCACAGCCGTTCAAGATACGCTGCACCCGGACCGCATTGTCATTGGCACATCAGGCGAGACGGCGCGCAAATATTTAACGGAGCTGCACAGGCCGCTCACCGAGCACATTATGAGCACCGATATTCGCAGCGCCGAAATGATTAAATATGCCTCCAACGCTTTCCTCGCTGCCAAAATTTCCTTCATTAATGAAATTGCCAACATTTGCGAGAAGGTAGGCGCAGATGTGACCGAGGTAGCGGAAGGAATGGGTTATGATCAGCGAATTGGTTCTTCATTCTTGAAAGCCGGAATAGGCTACGGGGGTTCCTGTTTCCCTAAGGATACGCAGGCGCTTATTCAAATTGCCGGGCAGATGGATTATGATTTCAAGCTGCTTAAATCGGTCGTAGATGTGAATCGCGACCAGCGCTTTAATGTCATTCGCAAGCTGGAAGCTTCGCTTGGCGATTTGACGGGCCGCACCATTGCGATTTGGGGCTTGGCATTCAAGCCGGAAACGGATGATGTGCGCGATGCCCCAGCCTTTGAAATTATTGATGCGCTGGTAAAGCGAGGCGCAAATGTCAAAGCCTACGATCCGATAGCGACGGCTAATTTTCGCCAGCAATTTGGCGAATCGGGCGTTGTATATTGCGCAGAGGCAGAGGAAGCGGCCATTCAGGCGGATGCTTTATGCATTTTGACCGAATGGAAGGAATTCCGCGATATTAAACCGGTAAGTATCCAATCCTGGCTGAGAACGCCTAATCTCATTGATGGCCGCAACATTTATAGTGAGCATGAACTAGCCAATACGCAGCTCATTTATTATTCGGTGGGCCGTCCCAATATGAACCATGGAGTAAAGGAACAAAAACCATTATTGTCGCTGTGAAAAATGGTGAAGCATAGGAAAAAAACGCACAATTATTTTAATAAAAATGATACAAAATGTATCTATATATGCTATAATAAATACAGTTAGTATCAAAAAGAAGAGAGGTACCGCATGAGCGCAATCGCCGCTATTTATCAGAATAAATCCGAAGCTCCCGTTTCTATAGAAGCGGGGTTGCGCCTAATGCAAGCCTTGCAAAAATATCCAGCGGATGCCGTCGATACTTGGCATGACGGCCGTGTTTTCCTAGGCTGCCATGCCCAGTGGATTACGCCTGAATCGGTCGGACAGCCGCAGCCCTTTCACGCAGCTGAGCTGGGACTAACGATTACAGCTGACGCCATGATCGATAATCGTCCATTTCTGTGGGAGCAGCTGCTCATCGATCGCGAGCGGCGAGCCCGCATGCCGGATAGCGAACTGATTATGCTGGCCTATGTCAAATGGGGAGAGGAAGCGCCGCGTTATTTAATAGGCGACTATGCCTTCATCATTTGGGATCAGCGCAAATCCCAGCTGTTCGGTGCGACCGATCTGTTCGGCAGCCGTACGCTGTATATCCACTCTGATGCTCAGCAAAGCTCCTTTTGCACCACTATTGCTCCCTTGCTTGCTGCCCATCATGTGGAGAAAAAGCTGAATGAAAGCTGGCTGGCCGATTATTTGGCGGTTGCTATAGTTCATGAGTCGAGCGACCTGTTCGCAACGCCCTATGAGCATATTCGCCAGGTGCCGCCGGGTCATGCTTTTCGCATAATGGACGGACAGCTCGATTTTTGGCAGCACAGCAAGATCGAGCCCCCAGAGCAGCTGCGGCTGAAGCGGCGTGAGGAGTATACGGAGGCTTTCCAGGAGGTTTTTCAGGAAGCGGTCAATGCCCGGATGAGGACGTTTCGGAAGGTAGGCGCAACGCTTAGCGGCGGCCTCGATTCGGGCTCGGTCGTCAGCTTCGCGGCAAAATCGTTGCAGGCGCAGCAAAAGCAGCTGCATACCTTCAGTTATGTGCCAGAGCCGGACTTTCAGGATTGGACGTCCAGGCGGCATATGGCAGACGAACGTCCCTTTATCCAGGAAACCGTAGGGTTTGTCGGCAATATTGCCGATCAATATTTGGATATGCAGGGCCGCAGTCCATTGTCGGAAGCGGATGAATGGCTGGAAATGCTGGAGATTCCCTTTAAATTTGTAGAAAATTCATTTTGGATTAAAGGGGTTTACGAGCAGTCGCATCAGCAGGGAATGGGCATTTTGCTCACGGGAGCAATGGGGAACCATTCGATCTCGTGGGGCCCTGCCATCGATTATTATTCCTTGCTTCTCAAGCGGCTGCAATGGCTGCGGCTGTACCGGGAAGTGACGATGTTCGGCAAGCGCAAGGCAGTCGGGCGCAAACGGATAATGTATTATGTTGGGAAAAACGCCTATCCGAAGCTGTTTCCTCAGGACCAGGATCATGGGGAGCAGGAGATGCCGCTCATGATCAATCCGGCTTTTGCCAAGCGGATGAACGTCTTTGCCAGATTGAAGGAGCGGCAGGCAGGAGCCGGCAGCGTTTTTGAAAAGGATGCGCTTAAAGCGCAGCCGGGGCCATTTCAGGATATGGCGATGACCAATATGAGCGGTACGCAGCGCACGAAGCTATCGCTCAATTACGCGCTATGGGAACGGGACCCGACCAGCGATCCGCGGGTTGTGAAGTTTTGCTTGTCTGTTCCGATTGAGCAATACGTTCATGATGGCTACGACCGTGCTTTAATCCGCGAGTCTACGGCGAGCTATTTGCCCGATCAAATTCGGCTAAACCAGCGGGTGCGAGGCATTCAAGCGGCAGATTGGGTTCACCGAATGACGCCGGTTTGGTCTGCATTTGTAGAGGAGCTGCGTCACAATTGCGAGGACCCGTATCTTGCGCAGTTTTTCAATGTAGAACAGATGAAGGCTTCGTTGGAACAGGTGGGCTTAGCACCAAAGCCGGAATACGCGGTTGATTTAAACAGCCGTTATTTATTGCATTGCTTGGTGGCCTGCCGATTTGTGCAGCAGTTTCATTTGAAAGGAGGTGAATAAACATGGAAAAACAACAATGGCAAGCTCCGGTTCTCGAAACGCTGCAAGTGAGCGAGACGATGGCTGGCGTAGGTACACGTTACATTGATTTTGTAAAAGCGGGGGACTTTGACGTCACTGATGACCCAACTCCGTTCCCTGTCGATCCAGGCACTTCCTTTTCCTAGAAATAAATCCATTATACTTATGCAGTAAAAGTGATCAACAAGGTCCTTATACAGCAGGAAATCCTTGTACAAGGACTTTGTTGATTTTGTTCAAAAATAGGAAAGTATAGGTTTCACCGCGAAACGATTGCTTTTGTGGCCAAAGGACGGCGACAGCCGTTTCACCTTGTTTTTGATTGATGGCTTGAAGCAACGCGATTTTATTCATATAAGGGTGAACGCGATGATATTAACGGGGAAAAAAGCAATCTACGACGCTTTCGGCCTCCGCATCAGGAGTGAAATCGAGCTTCCTGAGCTGCTTGCGTCGGTAAATTCGGAAGCGTTTGCAGATGTTGAAATAGAGCTAGCCAAGCCAGAATTTACGTGGCCGATTTTGGATCAAACGCAGGATCATTACGCTGTTCACGGCGCAAAATTATTTTTTTATATTCACGAGGTCGCAAGCTTCTGCATTCAAGAGGGCAAACGGATTATTGTGGCGCCATGCGAAAACATGGATGAGGGAAGGCTCCGGCTTTACCTGCTTGGAACATGCATAGGGGCTCTGCTCCTGCAAAGAAAGCAGCTTCCGCTGCATGGGAGCGCCATAGCCATAGACGGCAAGGCCTATGCCTTCGTAGGAGACTCTGGGGCAGGAAAGTCGACGCTGGCCGCAGCTTTTATAGACCGTGGCTATCCCTTGCTTAGTGATGATGTAATTGCCTTAAAGGAACCGGAGGCTGGCACAAATGGCGCGTCTATTATCATGCCCTCCTATCCGCAGCAAAAGCTGTGGCAGCAAAGCGTCGAGCAGCTTGGAAGAACGAGTCAGCTTTACAAGCCGCTGGCCTATTCCGTATCTAAATTCGCTGTTCCGTTATCTGCCAGCTTCCTATCCTCTCCACTTCCACTCGCCGCCGTATTTGAGCTTTCGCGCACAGAAGCAAATGCGGTATCGCTATCACAGCTGCATTCGCTAGCAAAGCTGCCTGTATTGCTGAACCACACCTTCCGACATTTTCTAATCGCACCTTTAAAGCTTCAAAATTGGCATTTTTCTGCCACTGTTCGGCTTGCAGCAACCGTGCAGGCTTATCAATTGCAGCGTCCCGCAGAAGGGGCATTTTCCGCTTATGAAATGGTTGATCTAATACTGGCAGCGACTCAGAAAGGACGTGAGGCAAATGTCTAAACAAGCTAGACCGCTTCTGCAGCCTGAACAGGTTATCCAGCGGACAGAAGGTCATTTGGCTACTGATATGGATGGCGATAAAGTGCTGTTAAGTCTGTCTTCGGGCAAATATTATAACATGGGCAAGCTGGGCGGCATCATTTGGGAGCGGACGGCGACACCCGTGACACGCCGCGACATTGTTGCCCAATTGCTCAAAGAGTATGAAGTGGAGCCAGCGGCATGCGACCAGCAGGTGGCGGACTTTTTACAGGACCTGTACGCGGAAGGGCTGCTTGAGCCTGTCTCATATGCAGGCGCACAGGGTGGCGGAGCAGGGGATACGGCAGGCTAGCGAATAGTTCAAGGAAAGGGCGGTTCGATCGTTTTGCTTAAAAAATGGAGCCATTTCATCGCGCTTCCGCTTCGCAGCAAGCTGCTTCTGTTCGAAGCCTATATGCTGCTTGCCTGGGCGCGCCTTCTCAAACTGATTCCTTTCGCTAAAGTTGCCCCTACGCTAGGTGTTCCGATGAAGGAGACGCCCTATGAGCGGGTTGTGGAGCATGAGCAGATGCTCGGTGAGGTGGCGAAAGCGATACGGCAGATGAGCCGCTATACTTGGTGGGAAAGCGAATGTCTCGTTAAGGGAATCGCCGCGATGAAGCTGCTGAAACGCAGAAAAATAGCGAGCACGCTCTATTTGGGCACAGCCAAGGACGCATCAGGCAAACTAATTGCCCATGCTTGGCTTCGCAGCGGCCCCTACTACATAACGGGCGTGGAGGAAATGGGACGTTTCACCGTCGTTGGCTTGTTTGGTAATCAGATTAAGCGGGAGAAGGAGCATCGCTATGGACAAAACGTATGAATGGGAAGTGGCTAACCTTCCGCTTGAATTGCAATTTATTCTTGAGTGCTTGCAGCCGAATGCCGATTCGGAAGTCATTGGCCGCCGCTGGGCTGGCAGCAGGCTGAATGGAGAGAAGATTATCGACTTGGCACGACATCATCGCGTATATCCAAGCCTCTATTTAAAGCTGAAGCAGCTTGCGAAGCCGGTGCTGCCGAATTCGGTGCTGCAGACGCTCCAGCAGGATTATTACGCCAATACGCTGATGATGCTGAGGCTCAGCGCCGAGATGCAGCGAGTTGTAGCGGCTTTGGCAGAGCACGGCATCCGCTCCTTGCAATTGAAAGGGCCCGTTATTGCTCATGAGCTGTACGGCGATATTTCCCAGCGCACGAGCAAGGACTTGGATATTTTAGTACCCATAGAGGATGTTGACCGGGCTGAGGCGGTGCTTGAAGAGCTTGGTTATTATGATCGGGACCCAGCGCCGCGCTTGTTTAATGATTTAAAGTGGAAAACGCATCATAGCTGCTTTGAACATACGGCCAATCATACGCAAATTGAGCTGCACTGGCGACTAAGCCCCGATGCGGTGAAGGAAATATCCTTCGAGAAGCTTTGGGCGCAGCGCAGAATCTATGAGCAGACGGGGAGTCCGATCCCCTATTTGGGGCCGGAGCATCTGTTTCATTATCTCGTCAGCCATGGGGCAAGACATGGCTGGTTCCGGCTGCGCTGGCTGCATGATATTGCCCAGCTTGCTTCTGCCTGCGAGGACGGCGGCGAATCGCTGATGGAGGAAACGCGTAGAAACGGAGGGGCGGCGGTTGTAGGGCAGGCGCTTATTTTGGTGCGGGAGCTGCTTGGGGTGAAGCTTCCCCAAGAGCTGCTGCCGTTGGTCGACAGCCCGCTTGCGCATAGGCTCGTCCGCTGCATTTTTCCATTTATTCAGGAGACCGTTACGATCAGCCCGATTCCAGAGGAGAAAAAGATGGCGCTGCTTTATAAGCGTTATACGTATATGCTGCTGACAAGCCGGGAGAAGCTGACCCACTTCATTGGCAAGCTATATCCGAGTGCCTGGGATGCACAGACGTTGCCTTTGCCTAAGGGACTGCATTTTCTTTATTTTCCGCTGCGGCCGTTTCTGTATTTTTATCGAAGGCTCAAGCAGCCTCGCAAAAGGGTGAGCATATGAAACCAATTTTGCTATATATGAAGAAGCTGCATCAGTTTGCAGGGAAAAAGCTGTACCTGAACATGCTGGGCATCATGATTGTGAGTTCGCTTGAGGGCGTAGGGCTGCTCGTCTTAATACCGCTGCTGGGCATCATCGGTTTAATTAATGTTCAAAGCGTAAACCTGCCAGTCGTACCGCAAGTCAGCCACTGGCTTGGCGAGCTGCCGCAGGAGCTACTGCTTGTCGCTGTACTGGCTCTCTTCATTGGCATAAACGTCGGGCAGGGCCTGCTGCAAAGACAGCAGACGAATCAGGGCTTTGCCCTGCTTCAAAGCTTTGTAACGAAATTGCGGATGGATATTTATCAGGCGCTGCTGCAATCGAACTGGGCTTTTTTTCTCGGCAAGCGCAAGTCGGACTTCAATCATATTTTGTCTTCCGAGCTTTCCCGGGTTAATCAGGGCATGCAGCTCTCGCTGCGTTTAGTTACGACGGGGATTTTTACCCTTGTGCAAATCGGGCTGGCGTTTTATTTGTCGTATCAGCTAACGCTGCTTATTTTAGTTTGCGGCGGCCTGCTTAGCTTGTTCTCACGTAAGTATACGCGAGGGGCAAGGTCGCTTGGTACCCGGCTGACAGAGCTGTCACAGAGCTATGTGGCGGGCATAACGGATCATTTCAATGGCATTAAGGAGATCAAAAGCAATCGGCTGGAGGAAAGCCATCTGTCCTGGTTCAGCAAGCTGACGCAGCAAATGGAGCACAATAATGTGCAGTTTGTGAAGCTGCAATCCAATAGCCAGCTCATATTTAAAAGTATCTCAGCATTGATGATTGCGGGCTGCGTATTTTTATCGGTGCAGGTTCTGCAGGTTGGGGTAGCCCAGCTCACATTAATTGTGCTGATTTTTACAAGGCTGTGGCCGAAGCTGACGCTTATTCAAACCTCTATGGAGCAAATTGTGCTGACGCTCCCGGCGTTCAAGAGCTTGAATGACTTGATGAAGGAATGTGGCGTTGCCGAGGAGATGCAGCTGAATCAGTCTGCTGCGCGGACAGAACGAACAGATGAGCGGACAGAGCGCGCAGAGCGGACAGAGCCTGCTGTGCTGAAGCTTGCGCATGAGCTGGTCTGCCAGGATGTGTATTATCGCTATCGGGAGCAGGATGAGACGTATGCGCTGAAGCATATTAATTTGCGTATCCCGGCGAACAGCATGACGGCAATTGTCGGCAAGTCTGGGGCGGGAAAAAGCACGCTAATCGATACGTTGATCGGGCTGATCGTACCCCAGCACGGAGCGGTGCTGCTTGACGGTGCCCCGCTGGACGATAGCAATCGCTTTGCTTACCGCAGTGCGGTAAGCTATGTCTCGCAGGATCCGTTTCTTTTTAATGCCAGCATTCGTGAAAATTTAAAGCTCGTATTGCCGGAGGCAACGGAGGAGCAATTGTGGGAGGCGCTCGCTTTTTCGGCGTCTGATGCCTTCGTTCGCGCGCTGCCGCGGGGACTGGACACGATCGTGGGCGATCGCGGGGTACGGCTGTCTGGCGGTGAACGGCAGCGCATCGTATTGGCGCGGGCGATGCTCAGGCAGCCATCGATCCTTGTATTGGATGAGGCGACCAGTTCGCTCGACAGCGAAAATGAGCTAAAAATTCAGCAGGCGCTTGAGCAGCTGAAGGGCAAACTAACGATTATTGTCATTGCTCATCGTTTGTCTACGATTCGTGACGCCGATCAGGTTATCGTTTTGGAAGAGGGTAGGATCATCCAGCAAGGCGGCTATAATCAGCTTTATCGCGAGTCCAAGGGGACGTTCAGCAAGCTGCTGGAGTTTCAGGCGGGCGGGCCGGGATAAGCACCGGGATAGTAAAAAAAGCAAGAGAGTGCGGCGGAATTGCCTGTACTCTCTTGCTTTTTTTTAGTTTATAGAGATTATTTATGTACTAAAGCAGGAATGTATACTCATTGCAAAAGCTTAAACACACAATGGAGCCAAGAAGAATATTTTACTTGTATCAAAGCTTTTATCCTCCATTGATTGAAGTTCTTAATCATCTGTAAACAGGTTAATGAAATGAATTTTTAAATAATACTCTATTTAGATAAAGAGAGGAAGTAAAAATTTATAGTCAATAGGAGGAGAGGCATGTGGCATCTAATGAAACAGATAATCTCAAAATGAGCGTTAATGCTGGAGATGAAAGCTTGAAAATTATTGAAATACAAAATAATTTTCAGAAAATTGATAAGGAATTTGAAAGTCGTGGTTCCAATATAGAATGGTTTAGTGCTGATAATACCGGATTGACCAATTCGAATCAGGCATTTATTGATCTTGAAGCTTTCATTCAATCTCGCATTACAAATAATGTAAGTGAAATAACGAATCCACAGGGAAATACGGTTATTGATTTGCCTGCTGGCACCTATGTCGTTTCAAGCAGTAATCCGAAAATTTTGGGGAATTCCAATATAAAGAGGGCTCGTGGCTTAGCTTTCCGAGGCTCTGGAAGAGGAATTACAAGGATTTTATTTAAACCAAATTCAGGTACGAACGGATATTTGTTTTACAATAATGACAAATGGCTGCACATTCATTTTGAAGGGATTACATTTGTCGGTGATTACGAAAAACAAACCAATTTTATGTATTCGTATTCAAAAGGCGGGGCTCAAAACTATACGTTTGATAAATGCGATTTTATTAATTTTAATTATGGTTGGAAGCTAGAAGGGTTAAATACAAATAGTGAATTTACGTGGTTTCACTGTGGTTTTTATGGGAAATGGAATAAAACGATATTTTCGGAAAGTACAACAGCAAATGACCAATTCCTAAATTATAATTTTTTTGCTTGTCAATATGAGGCTTCTAGAGGAGATTTTCTGCATTTCGAAAAAGGTGGAAATATCAATATCTGGGGGGGAAGCTTCATAAACACGGATAGTAATGCTGGTAACACTACTTTTTTTAAATTGCTTGGAACTTCACATGTAAGCGGTGTACAGAGATTTTTATGTATAGGGGCTAGATTTGAAACAAAATATGGTTTAGCGAAGCTAATTGAATGTGAATGGGCTGATGGTGCTGTTTCATTCATAAGCTGCGATTGTGATTCTCAGCAATACAATGATGGGAGCCATCAGTGGGTTACCGCCTTATTTAAATCAACTAATGTGAAAATGCCCATTATTAAATTTGATGGCTGTACGCTTATGGGGCAACATCAATATTATTACACGGGTAATTCATGGGCATTCCCTCATAATATCATTTATGAGAATTGCCAGATTGCCAAGCATACTAGACCGAAGGATTTTATTTCGTATGTAAATACGAATTCGCTTGGGAATCTTGGAGGGCAACCCCAAATTAAATTTAGAAATTGTCGTGGTTTAAATGACAGCCCTAAAAATATATGGGAGTGTACGCTCGGATATGAGAGAGCAAATGTTGGAATTGTACAAAAGAAGATTGTATCTGTAAAGGGACCTAACGGGAGATTTCCTTATTTGGGGAATCAAAATTTAGAAATTATATTGCCTATTAATTCTATTATTACGCAAGTAAGGCTCTATTCCCCTGCCAACGCTGTAACGGAAGATACCCCTGCCACATTCACACTTAAAACCGCGGAAGCCAATCCAACTATATTAGCAGTAGCAGATGTAGCTCGTCATAAACTTGGTTTTAATGTTACGGCCGAGCTTTTTTTCGTATGTGATACCGATGAGAAATGCAAAATTATCATTTCATCAAGCAATAGTGTTAAACAGTCGAATCCGTCTGCCCTATGTTTAATTGAATATATCGGATAACTGTAGGTTTGATAAATACTAATTTAGTTTTTATCTACTGACATCAAAAACCGTAAAAGGCCATAAGTAAATATGGTCTTTTACGGTGTAATTGTTTTTAACTATGTTTATCTAGCTGCAGTTTGAGAAAGCTATGGACATACAATTAGATTCGCAAATTGAGGAGGGCTAAGAGAAATCGGAACATCTATAGCATTAGAAGTGAAAATGCTGTCAAAAGTAACCTGGTTTATTAAATAGTTTACGGCAAGGACGTATTTAACACTTGTCCCAACCATTAAATATTGGCCTCTGCCAATATTCATTACACTTGAAACATTTGTAGCTACAGCTGAGTTATCAGAAACGGTACAAGTGATTGGTGTTGTAGGTGGGCTTCCATACATGCCACCCTGAATGCAAATTTTCTCATACACTTGACCGCTAACAATGGTTTTATTCTGAACACGATCATGCTGATTCCACACACGAGCCGTGTTTGCGGCATCTGGAGTAGCTGAATTGAATAAATTGGCAAGCTTTGGGCGATTATTAATACGGTCCCCTTCCCATACGGCACAGCGTCCGTGGAAGGAGGTGTCGCCATCAGGACTTACTGAATGAGTTTCTTTAACATCAACAAAATCATTGTTGCGGATTATAAGTGTCCCACCTCCTTTAAGTCCATTATCGATGCCGGTATAAGTGTTTCCACTTTTTAATTTGACGTAGTCGCTTGCCAGATTCCCCGGTCTAAGTTGGATTCCTTTAATGCACTGGTTAAAATAATTGTCTTCTATTGTTGAATAAGGCGTATTACGCATAGCAATAGCAAGAGTACAATTGTGAAACTGATTTGATTTTATTAATGTACCATTTACACGAAAGGTGTCCAGAAGGATGCCATAGGTTCCGCAATTTTTAAAAGTATTTCCTTCGATTATTGATTGTTCTACCTCGCTATGCTCTCTCGGGCTGCCTGCCCACTGAATCCCCGTTTGAAAATAATCGATGCGATTGCCTCTAATTTCTGCACTCAGTAACCATTCGCTGCTATCAACTATGATGGCTGCGCCTTGAGCAAGCGTGGGGAAGTTTACTTTTTCTCGAATAATATCATTATTAATGATCCGACAATTGGGAATTTTCACATGAATAGCCGCATCAATGGCTGTGTTATTTCTCCCAGGATTAACAATGCGATTATTGATAATATCTATGCCTATCTGATCCGATGGAAGCGCAGAATGTTTGGGTAGTCTAAACGGATTTATTCTTGTCACGATGGCCCCAACTGACGAGCCTCCAGGGTTGCTGGCGCCAGCAAGAGCCAGTCCTGCGCATTCAATATGGTTATTAGATACAACAATTCCATTCGTTTGTCTAATGTATATCCCTTGTTCCCATGCAACATAGAGGCGATTAGAGTCAATTTGAATATTGCCTCGAAAGGTTTCCGCATATCCAAGATCATCGTAACTGCCACGATATGCTTGAATAGAGCATTGCGCGCCTATAATAATATTATTTGAAATGATGCAAGGGTTCTCATCATAAGTTTGCGCAAGGGCGTCAATGCCTATATCAAGACCCATCGCTTCTATGTAATTATTGGATATAATAAAATTTTTGGATTTTTGCGGATCGGGTTGGTTACCCAAATGTCCAAATATAATGGCTCCTGTGTAACCATAATCGTTATAAGGTTGGTATGTTCCATCTAACATGGACGCAAGTGTTTTCCCAGTATCAGAAAAGAAAGAGTTGCCTACAATAGAGAAATTGCTGCAACCTCGATAAAGAATGGCTTGTGAGAACTTGCGGAAAACACAGTCTTTAATGGCCCAATCGTAGCTGCGATAGGCATCAATGCAGGAGTTGTTTCTTGAAGGAGCAAATCCGGAAGTAATTCCTTTAGCCAGTTTAGTGCCTAAATCAATGGCTTCAAACTCAATTCCTCTGATGGACCATGACTTTGTATTCTCTGGAGCGTATACGAGGCTGAATGAAGAACCGCTAGGATTTGCATTATCGATTCTTCTTATTTTTGATTTATAGCCAAACCAATGGGAGTTAGACTTCTTGACAATAGATGCACTGATAGCGAAAGTTCCTGAAAAAATAACTGTAGCACTGCCGATACTGGCTAAATCCTCTGCATGTTGGATAGCTAAATAATCATTGGTGATATTATCTGCTTTTGCACCAAACCATTGTGGGTAAATGTTATCAACTTTTAAGGAACCAGCGATTTTACCCGAATTTGTTAAATCGAAAATCCAGTCAAAGGCATTAGCGGTTACAATCCCATCAATGGTTAGCGTTATATTTCGATTAGGTCGGAATCTGGCATTTTGATCAAAAACAAGTCTTTTTGCAGTAGGGACTGTGAGGTTTGTATGGAGAGCATAAACGCCTTTGGGGATGAAAATGGTATCCGAGTTTTCTGCAATGGCATTTAGCAGAGCAGCAGAACTGTCAGTAGCCCCGGTAGGATCTGCTCCTTTCCATAATAAATTTATTCCACGCTGAGCAAACTCGCTGTCGATTAATGCAAAATTGTTATTCATTTCGCTTAGATTTAAAGTATCTGTTCCAATACAATCAGAAAAATTCAGGTGATTAGATGTCATAGGCTAATTTGTCTCCTTACTCATAATGGGAATGACATTGTCAAGCAGCCTAGGCAAGTTCACGAATGCAAGGTTGGATTAAAGGATGAGGTGATTACCTAGGAAAAGTAAGGCTCATCTGCAAATTAAATTAAGTATTATATTTCTATTTTATGAAAAAAATAAATACAAGTAAATCTTAGCATATTATAAGTTTAATAACTATAAAGGAACTAGGTAGCTGTTTTTGTAATCAGGATGATAGTGACTGAGAACAATAGACCTTCATGTTTGTCAGGCATCACTCATTCTCCTGTTTAGGATGCATGGTAATTTTATTTTACATATGAATCAGTCAGTGGAAAAAAGCAGTTGACAGTACATACTTAAACGTGATAAATTTTTCTCAATCTTAAATCGGATGACTACGGAAGCACCGTAAAGGATCGCAGGTAAACTGCGCCTTTACGGTGCTTTTTTGCGTTGTCTGAGCTCAGATTGCGGGTTGTAGCATTGCTTCGGAAGGAGGGTGAATGGTGCGTTATCAATTAGCTGTTGCAGTAAGTGAGCTGGAATATGCAATAAGGCTTGCAGAATATGTGAGGGATAGTCCCTTCGGCGAGCAGTGGCAGCTTACAGCTTTTACGAATCCAGCCTCTCTCATCCAGTTTCTCAAGGGAGGTTATGCCGTTGATTTGATTGCGGCCCAGCCTGCCATGCTGGCTGCTGCATCTCCACACCTGCCTGCTGGTGTGCCAGTGGCGGCATTCGTAGCTGCCAAGGGGCAATATGCCCAGTATGATGCGGAGCTGCTGCAATATCAGCCGCTCCCGGAGCTATTGCAGAGCTTGGTGGCTCTGCATGGCGCAGTCCGGTCGAGTGCAGTTCGTGCAAGCAGTGAGGGAAGCGCGTCAGTTATCGCTATCGGCTCGGCATCTGGGGGAGTTGGCAAGACTGCACTTGCGCTCAAGCTGGCGAATACAGCTGCCAAGCATGGCTGCCGCGTCTTTTATTTGACGCTGGAGCGCTGGAGCGCCCTTGAGGTGTGGCTGGGAGCGGGAGACCAGTTCGTGCTCCCCGAGGGAGAAGGCATGTCACAGCTGCTTTATCATCTGAAGGCTGAGCCAGATAAGGCTGGAGCGTGGCTTGCGCAGCATCGCAAGCGCCACTCGGCGCTGAAAGCCGATTTTATTTTGCCCTGCGATAATGAGGAGGATCGTTACAGCTTGCTGCCAGCGGATGCAGCGGCGATGGTGGAGCTGCTGCGAGCTTCAAGGCAATATGATCTCATTTTGATCGATTTGCAGGATGGGATGGGGGAGATCGAGCTGTCGATTTGGAGGGAAAGCAGCTTGGTTTTGTGGCTGGTTACCGATGACCCATCCATTCAGCGGAAGACAGAGCTGGCGTTTAGCTACGCCGAACGCAGGTGGAAAGAAGATTTTCAGTCGCTTAGCCGCCGTATCCGACTTGTTGTTAACCGCCGTATTGTACCAGCCGGAGGTGATGAAGCAGAGGGGAGGCCTCCAGATATGTTTACGATTAAGCTGCGAAATGGTAGCCGTTCGATTGCCGCAGCGCTGCCCGAAGCTGCCGAAGGGCGTCCATCGCCGGCGGCAGTTGCTGCATCGCCATTGTATAAAGCTGCCGTGGAGCGGTTGTTTCAGCAATTGGTAAGCGAGGGAGGTATCCGGATTGCTAACCGATGAGTTGGTGCTAGCATTAAGAAACCAGATTAGGTCGCAGCTTGATTTCAGCGGTGCTGTAACGGATGCAGAGCTGACGCGAAGCGTGGAGCAGACGGTATTTGACTATTGCAATAGCGGACATCCGCTTACGGCGGCGGAGAAGGTCCAGTTGGTACGCAGGCTGTTTCATTCCTTTCGAGGCTTGGACATATTGCAGCCGCTGATGGATGATCCGTCAGTTACTGAAATTATGATCAATCATCACGGCGAAATTTTTATTGAACGAAGCGGAACGATGACGCAGCTGCCAGCTGCCTTTGAAAGCAAGGAGCGGCTGGAGGACTTAATTCAGGCTGTCGTTGCAGGAGTCAATCGTGTAGTAAACGAGTCTTCTCCCATCGTGGATGCCCGTCTCAAGGATGGCTCTCGTGTCCACGTTGTACTGCCGCCTGTAGCTTTGCGCGGGCCAGCAATGACGATTCGCAAATTCCCTGAGCGCCCGATGACGATGGAACTGCTCGTTGCGGCGGGAGCTTTAACCGCAGAAGCAGCAAGCTTCCTGCAGCAGCTGACCGCAGCGCAATACAATATTTTTATTAGCGGAGGGACGGGGACGGGCAAGACAACCTTTCTGAATGCGTTGTCGCAGTTCATTCCTGCTGATGAGCGAGTTGTAACCATTGAAGATTCTGCTGAGCTGCAAATTCGCAGCGTTGCCAATCTGGTATCGCTGGAGACGCGCAATGCCAACACCGAGGGCAAAGGGGAAATTACGGTTCGCGATCTCATTCGCGCATCGCTGCGGATGCGTCCGAATCGAATTATCGTTGGCGAGGTAAGGGGAGCGGAAACGCTGGATATGCTGCAAGCGATGAATACCGGGCACTCGGGTATGTCAACAGGTCACAGCAACGGTGCGCGCGACATGATGGCAAGGCTCGAGACGATGGCGCTTGGGGCAGCTGATTTGCCCGTTCAAGTCATTCGGAAGCAAATCGTTTCTGCCCTGGATATTGTCATCCATCTATCGCGGTTTCGCGACCGTACGCGCCGTGTAACGGAAATAGCTGAAATTGCCGGCATAGATGGCGGGGAAATCGAGATTCGCCCCTTGTTCCGTTTTGAGGAGGAGGGCGAGAAAGACGGCAAGGTGCTAGGAGCTTTAAAGCGTACCGTCCATTCACTCCTTCACCGGGATAAGCTGCAAATGGCAGGTCTAACACTGGAGGGGGACCGTTATGGAGATACCGGGGAATGCCAGGAAAGACGAGAAAACCAAGAAAACCAAGAAAACCAAGAAAGCCGAGAAAGCCAAGAAAGCCAAGAATACAGGGAAGGTCGGGCAATCGCTGCTTACTAGAGTGCTTTTCTGGTGCGGTCTTGAGCTCGAAAGCGACAAAGGTGAGGAAGGGAACGGGAGTAATGCGAGCAGGCAGCCAGCCAAGACCGGATATTTAACAAATTATGATAGGTATGTGCTGTCTTATCGCGAGTTCGCAGTGGCAGCGATTATCGGTTATGCAGCTGTTTTTACAGCTCTGTATACGGTGTACCATTCCCTTCTGGTTTGTCTCATCGCTGCCGGATTGGGATTATGCGCACCACGTTATTACAAAGCTTCATTAATTTCGCGTCGCAAGGAGAGGCTGAAGCTGCAATTCAAGGAGGCGCTTTATTCGCTGACATCCTGTCTTGCAGCAGGAAGATCGGTGGAAAATGCCTTTATTGCGACGCTGGATGATTTAAAGCTGCTATATCCTGACCCAAGAACGGAGCTGCTGTTGGAGTTTCAAATCGTGAAGCACCGTCTTGAGCATGCGGAGCCGCTGGAGCAGGCACTACGGAGTTTAGCAGCCCGCTCCCATGTAGAGGATATCGTTCAATTCGTTGATGTATTTGCTGCCTGCAAGCGCTCGGGCGGCGATTTGGTAGAGGTGATGAAGCGTACGGCGCAGACGATTGGCGAAAAGCTGGAAATTCAGCAGGATATTATGGTGCTGCTGGCACAAAAACGCTTTGAGGCACGCATTATGATGGCGATTCCCTTTATATTTCTTGGGTTTCTGAACCTAATGGCTCCAGATTATATGGCGCCTCTATATGGAGGCAAGGGCTATCTGCTGCTGACGATTGGCCTTGGTGCATTGTTAGTATGCTTTTGGTTTATCCATAAAATAATGAGCATTCGAGTATAGGAGAGGGCGCAAATGATAGCAATTCCGATTGTGCTCATGGTGGCATGGCTATTTATTATCGGTGGGAAGCGACTCCGAATGATTCTGGCTGCATCCCGCCAACTAACACGCGAGCAGGATGCTTTAAAGCATTTGCTTTTCATTGAGCCGTTCAGCGAGCTAGTGGAAAGAAGCCGCTTGTATGAGTATATAGCCCTTTCACTTAGCAGCTATCACGCAAAGCTCGTTATTTTACGGGGAATCCGGTGGCAGCTGCAGCAGACGAAAGAACTGCTCAGCGGCGCTGCTGGTTACGGATATGCCGCCATGATAGGCTGCGCTTGGCTTGCTTGTGCAGCAGGCGAACCGCTGCTGCTGGCAATGGGTGCGCTGCTTGGATTGCTGCTGCCTGTGCGCCAGCTGCTGGAAGCAGGGAAGCTGATCAAGCAGCGCAAGCAGGAAATTATTTTGGAGCTGCCGGAAATGATCAGCAAGCTGATGCTTTTGGTTGGGGCAGGTGAAACCGCCTTGCAGGCGCTGGGGCGCTGTCTTGAAGGTAAGGATACTGCTCAGCATCCGCTGTATAAAGAATGGAACAAAGTCGTATATTCACTGCACAATGGCGAGTCGTTTAGTACGGCGGCGGAGAAATTCAATCGCAGCTGCGCGGTGCAGGAGGTTTCGATTTTTACGACGGTGCTGCTGCTGAATTATCGCCGGGGCGGGGAGCATTTTGTGCTGGCGCTGCGGGAGCTGTCTTATACGCTGTGGGAGAAGCGCAAGGCCGTTGCGCGAGCGCGCGGCGAGGAGGCATCCTCCAAGCTTGTTTTTCCGCTGGTTGGCATTTTGCTCGTGTTGATGGTTTTTATCGCTGCTCCTGCCATGCTGTTAATGTCGTAAGCCTTAACGGGGCAATTGAAAATAGAGAGGAAGCTGGAATGATGACAACAATAAAAAAAGCATGGAAAAGATTTTGGAAATCGGAGAGCGGCTTAGGCACGCTGGAAATTATTTTAATTATTGCCGTCGTTATCATTATTGCATTGCTGTTCAAGGATTGGATTATAGAACTTATTGAGCGTTTAATGGGCAAGGCCGATGACCAAGCAGACAAAATTTTCTCTTAGGCCGCTGGTTCGCAAGTGGCTGCTCGGGGAGCAGGGAAGCTTTACGCTGGAATCAACGCTTGTGTTCCCGCTGCTGCTCACTGTTATTTTATTGTTTCTCCTGCTTGGAATGTACATGTACCAGAAGACAGTGCTTTATTATTCGGCTTCCGTTACAACGGAGCGGACGGTCTTCGGTTGGGACAACAGCTTCCGAAATTCACGGACGGGCCTATTGCCTGAAGGGGAATACGACAGCCTATACTGGCGAATGAATGAGGATCGGATGCTCAGCTCTTTGTTTGGCTTAGGCGGCGAATCAGCGGATGTGCAGCTTGCTTTGCCTTTGCACGGGGCGGCAGGAGATAGCTTGCCTGAACAAAAAATAGCAGCTGCCGCAGGGTGGATGGATGCTGAGCGAGGGCTTCCTTTTGAGGGGAGCATTGGCTACCATCGTACGGTCATTCAGCGCCATATTGAGACAAAGCTTTTACAGCCTGTGTCGCTGGAGCCGCTTGAGCGTGTATTAGGCATTGGGGAGCCTAAGACGGTTGCTTCCAGTCCGGTTACCGATCCTGTCGATTTTATTCGCGGCGTTGATTTGGTTAGGTATTATACGGCTAAATTTGCTGGAAGCCCTCTGGGCAGCGGGAAGGATCAGGCTAGTCAGGTACTAACCTCCTACAGCAAACAAAACAGCAATAGCAAAGCCAAAGGCCTGTTGAATGGAGGCGAAAAATGAAAGCAAGCCGATCTGTAAGGTTGAGTGAGCGTCTAGCTAGGAAATACTGCTTAAGCAAATGGCTGTTGCAGAGAGACGGTGCAGTCACTATATTTTCCGCTATGGTACTGTCGTCGCTTTTGCTGTTCATGTCGATCCTTATTGACTACGCCAGAATAGCGGCTCTCCATAAAATAACCGAGGATGCAGCGAGAGCAGGTGCAAGATCCGTATTATCAGCCTTCGACAGTCAGCTTTATGAGCAATACGGATTATTTGGGCGAGGCGGTACGAGTGGAGATACGATTTACAGCGAGGTTGTGAAAACGAATGTGGAGCGTAGTGCGTCATTCGCTGCCTTTTCTCGGCCAATTGATGCCAAAGTAGTCCATTCACATACGGATCAGGCTGCAGTATTGGGCAGCCATACGGTATTTGAAAGACAGGTGCTGGAAGAGATGAAATATAAAGCACCGATTGATTTTACGCTGGAGCTGGCTTCAAAGTTTGCTCCCATGGCGGGGGCGATGAAGGAGTCTGCGGTGACAGTGGACTTGCTGGAGCAGCTGCGCAAGCTGTATGACAAGCGCCAAGCAAGCCTCGCCCGTATATTAGCTTTGCAAAAGCAGGCAGCTGAGGAACTGGGAACAAGCGGCTTGAAGGCGCTGCTGCCGTATGGGGGGCTGGATTCCTCAAGTGCAGAGGAGGGCACAGCATCATCACTTGCCGGGCGTTATGAAGAATATGCTGGCTGGGTTATCGTTGACGAGCAATTAATAGCCGCAGGCAAAGCACCCAAATATACGCAGGAAAGAGCGGAATATAAATCAGAAGCAATTGCGCTGATTAATGAGCTCAAGAAACGAACGGCCAAGGTGATGGGCGAACATATAAAGCTGCGGAGCACGGCAAAGGAACAACTGGAGCAAGCACGGCTGTTGAACGGGGAAATGCGGCTAATTGAAAGCAAGGAGAGACAGTCTCCTGCTTATAGCGGATATGACCGCGTATCAGGCAAACCAGTCGTAGGCTCCGATGTCTACACCTTGCCGTCTGTAACGGCCTCTGAATTGCAGGATATACAAAAGACAGCAGATCAGCTGATTTTACCAGTTGCTTGGTTCACAGAATATAGTGCTGAACTGGACGATCAGGCACAGTCGTATACAGCTTTTCATAATGAAGCGAGTGGATTCACCTCAGCTTTTACGCTGCTGCTTGACTCAGTAGATCGTAACACAACAATACTCCGTACAGGAACAGAGAAGATGATTACGTTGTATGGACAATATGCAGGTCTGTATGTCCATTCAGGCTCCATCGTTGCCAAGCGTCAGCAGGAACTAGCCAATGGAGGGCTCGAGAAGCAGCGCAAAGAGCAAGAAAAGCAGCTAGGTTCGTTATGGAAACAGGCCGGGAATATGCTGGGGGGCTTTCAGAGCGTGGCTGGTTCAGAAGAGCAGCAGGCATTATTTAATCAGCTGGAAGAGCGCTACAAAGGAAATTTGCAATTTAATACAGTCGCAGCGCAAGGTTCAAATGCTGAAACAAAAGCATTCAGCGTGGATGCCCATGCGCAGGCTGAAGCTTCTGCGGAGCTTTCTAATGGCTTGTTCGGCGGAGTAGCCGATATGCTGGAGCAGGCTAGAGATACCGTATATTTAGGCGAATATGTATTGCAGCGATATTCGGTTTTTGCCCCGCAGCAATTGAAGATGATGCTTGAAAAGGGGGATACCGCTGAGCTTTCACAGGCACTGACCTTTCATAATCAAGAAGCTGAATATGTGATTTATGGGTTTCATAATCGCATAGGCAATGTGGCCGCAGCTTATGGCGAGCTGTTTAGCGTACGCATGGCTATTCGTACTATGGAAGGCTTATCTACTTGCCGCTCTGCTGGACATCCCCTCTTGATTTTATCGTGTTCGCTTATTTACGGCTTGGAGAAGACGATGGAAGATATGCTCGCCTTTGCTGATCGGGGATCGGCCCCATTATCTAAATATGTAAATGTGGAAATTTCGTACACGGATTATTTACGGCTTTTTATGCTTCTGCATGGTGGGGCCAATAAAGAAGCATCCGTATCCAGAATGATTGCAGTCATTGAGCAAAATAGCGGGGTTACTCTATCTGGCGTTTCCACAGCTGTGACAGGAGAGGTGCGGACATCTGCACAGCTGTGGTTTCTGCCTGGCGTTATGCAGCTGCTACGAAACTATGGATTATTGCAGGGAAGGGTGACGAATGGCCGCTATGAAACGACGCAGACGATTGGCTGGTCATACTGATTGCCGAAAGGGGGAGCACGGCAGCATCGTTATGGAGGCAGCGCTAGTTATGCCAATGCTTCTGCTTGTGCTGATGGTATTCATCATATTCATACGTTTATGCACACTCCAAATAGCGCTTCAGGCAGCTGCCTCGCAATCCGCCCGGCAAATTGCCGCGCATATATATCCTGTAGACCTGGCCTATCAGAAAGTATCCGCATCTATACCAGAATTTAGTGCCGGACAAATGCCGCTGGCAGATTGGAGCGCGGCGGCATCTGATGCTGCCAAGTGGCTGCCTGATCCGGCAGGGACACTAGCTTCCTCTGCGTTAAGCGGCGATTGGAAACCGCTTATAGATATGGCTGCAACGGAAATTGGAAGAGGGGCGATAGAGCCGCTGCTCCGTCAAAATGCAGACGAGGCCGTGCTGGAGAAGGCTAGAATCAAGCTTTCAAGGCTGGCGCTGCCGGATTTGAAAAATAAGCAGCAGCCTTATTTGATTATTGAAGCGGAATATGAATTTCCAATGCAGCTTCCTTTCATGAAGCAGAAGCTTATTTTAAGAGAGCAGGCTTCAGAGCGGGTATGGATAAGCGACGCCGCGGCGGCGCAAGATACAGCAGCGCAAAATGATCCCGAACATATTCCTATTCAGATTATATCGATATCGCCTGTGCCGCTAAGGCCGGGCCACAAAGCAACCGCTATTGTGCTTACAAAGCCGGGAGTGACTGCTTCATTAAAGGTGATGTACAAAAGTGGGCAAAGCCAGGCCAAGCATCTTGGCGAGGCGACAGCGGGCAGCGACGGATTTGTCCAGTGGACCTGGCTCGTATCGGGCAATACGACGCCAGGCATGTGGGAGCTGACAGCAGGAGTGGGCGATCAGCAAGCATCCATGCATTTTCAGGTTGAGAAAAAATCAAATTAGTAGTGTGTGCAAGCCTATAAGCTTACAAATAGAAAGGGGCGGAGTCTTATGCTCACCATACCGTTTGCAGCGGCAGCCGTGTTGCTCATCGCTGCGTTACTGACAGATTTGCGTTCCATGCTTATCCCTAACCGCTTGACCGTGTCTTTTTTTGCGGCAGGCTGCTTATATCAGACAATTGCTGGCGGCTGGAGCGAATTGTGGACGGGGTTAATCGGAGCTGTTGCAGGGTTTGTCCCGTTGTTTATTTTGCATTTGGCGAGAGGTATTGGCGCAGGGGATGTTAAGCTATTCGCTGCACTGGGTATGTGGGTTGGCACAAGTATGGTGCTGCAAATGATGATGTATGCCATTTTGTATGCAGGCTTAATTGGTGTGCTGCTAATCTTGTTTAATAGGCCATTTAGCAGGAGGATGTTGAGTGGCTTGCTGCTGCTACTGCACCGAAGTACTGAGCCTAGACGTAAGGAGCTTGGAGGCTGGGCAGCGGGGGGAACCACCTTTCCATTTATGCTTGCAGTCGTACCCGGGGCATTAACCGCGTGGCTCATGCTTACATAAGTCCAGCAGCGTATTTGTTTAACTTAAGTTCAGCTGTTCCTATTAATAGAGCTGCAAGCTAAGGGGGAGAAGCGATGGGGAACTTTATTGTAGATTATGCGATGAATCGTGGTCATGAGCTAATTATGGATCGCGAGGGAGGCATACGCAGACAAGAGCTTGAAGAAGTAGAGCTGCAAATGCTGCAAGGCAGCTCGATTCCACATCTGCTGCCCATTGAATGGTTCGAGCTGAATGGGCTTATTACGTTTAGCTATCGCATAAGTGGCAAAAAATTGCTGCTTCATCGCTTGCAGATACAATCGCTGACGATGGAGAAGTTTTATGCCGTACTGCTAGGTATTATAGAAGCGCTCGATGAGTGCCATCATTATATGCTTCGTCCTGAAGGCTGCCTGCTGGAAGAGTCATATCTATTTGTTGGCGAGCAGCTAAGCGATATTTTTCTCGTTTATATGCCTCTAAAATCGATAAATTCAGGCCAGGCTGCTCCAAACTGTATCCACTCCCTGCTAGCACTGGCAATACGATGGTCTTCTTATATAGAAGAAATAAATGGCGAGGAGTTTCAGCATCTATTGCGTTTGTTAAGCAGAGACGATGCCACGGTCAGCACGATTCGTTCTCAATTGCTGGAACGCATTAGCATAATGTATGAGGGTACATATCGCCTCCCTGTATCTGTGTCAAGCAGAAGTAGGCCAAATCCAGCTAGCAGTTCTAGTAATGCTATCAATGCTAATATTGCTAATATTGCTAATATTGCTAGCAGTGCTAATATTGCTGGCAATATGAGGCCGGACAAGGTGGGCGATTATAGCAGCTCTAGTAATTATGTAGAAGCTGGCGAGTTCGGCCGTGATAGAGACAATATTAAAAAAAGCGAAACGAATAAGCAAGAGTCTCTAAATGAACGTTTTTTTGCCGCCGGAGATTGGGATATAGAAGTCGAACCTCTGCCTCAATATAACTTTACTCAGGAGGAGCCTGCGCCAGCTCGAAAAGGAAAATGGCTGATAAGCGCGATGATCTTTGTAGCAGTAGCTTGTATATGGCGCTATGTTTATTTAGCGGCCCCTTCCAGCAGCTTGCTGTTCATATGTCTGGGTTTATCGCTTATTGGTGTTGCCGGACTGCTAGCCCTATGGGTCAATAAAAGCAAAGTCGCCGAATCAGAATTAGTAGAAGAAGAGAGCCTAAAGGAAGATAGAATCGAAGAAGAGTTTAGCCGTTCACGATTTAGAGGAGTCATACAAAACGGGGAAGACGACGTTCAACATTCTAAATCATCTATTGATTTGGAGGAAGCTGTACCCCCGCTTAAAAAGAGCGTGTCCTACCAAACAGCAACAACTAGAAGAGAGGAAGCGACGGTACTTCTAGGGCAGCATAATAAAAAGCCCACTGCCGATAGCGGATTCTCACTCCAGAGGGAGTGGGAAGGGCAAGGGCAGAGGCTTATTTGGGAGAAAGGCCGATTTACAATTGGCCGTATTGGTGAACAGGTCAGCTATGGTGACGAAGCGCAGGGAATATCCCGGCTTCATCTTGAATGTAATAGAGACGACAAAGGCTGCTTCATCAAAGATCTTGGCTCTCGGAATGGAAGCATGCTGAACGGGCAAACGATGATTGCTTACAAAACCTATCCTTTTTCAGCAGGGGACATCGTCCAGCTAGCTGGGGTAAATGGTCCTAAATATGAATTGAAGCAAGGCAACTGATGGAAGGTACAGGCTTAGGGCTTTTTATACATATGCTCCATGGCGTTCTCGACAGTCGGATAACGAAAAACAAATCCATTGTCCAAGGCGACACGTGGAAGTGCCCGCTGTCCATCAAGGAGCAGTGTTGCAAGTTCGCCGACTGCAGCCTTCATGACAAAAGCGGGAACCGGGAACCAGTGGGGCCGATGCATCGCTTTGCCAATCGCTCTTCCAAAGCTGTCATTCGTAACAGGCTCTGGAGCAGAAGCGTTAACAGGCCCGTTCACCTTTGGCTGATCCACGCAAAAGATAATGAGGCGGACAATGTCCTCGAGATGAATCCAAGATATCCATTGCTGCCCGCTGCCCATTCGTCCACCGCCAAATAACTTATAAGGCAGTGCCATTAATGGGAAAGCACCGCCGGTTTTGTTCAGGACGACGCCTACTCTTAGCTTAATGAGACGTTCTACCTTAATCGCGTCAGCAGCTTTTTCCCATTGCTTGACCACTTCAGACAAAAAGTCTGTTACGGCAGTCGGGCTGTACTCATCAAAGGTTTCGGTAGTTGACAGCCCATAGGCTGAAATGCCTGAAGCATTAACGACAACCTTCGGTTTGCCTTTTAGAGCTTGGACGATTTGGGCGATGCGTGCGGTAGCAGTTAGTCTGGAGCTTAGAATCCGCTGCTTGGCCTGGGCGGTCCATCGTTGATTGATGGATTCGCCAGCAAGATTAATGATGGCGTCAATGCCCTCCAGCTTTTGAGGATGCTCGGCGAGCTCGCTCCATGTTACATAATGGAGGCCTTTTCCTACAGGCGAGTTTTGGCTTCGTCCAGAGCGCGAAATGATCCATACTTCATCACGCCGCTCTAGAAGAGCCTTGACCAATGCTTGTCCGACAAAACCAGTACCACCTGCTACCGCGATCCGCATGCATCCACCAGCTTTCGATTATTGTTTCTCGATTTTCTCCGCCCACATTTGTGTGAAGCCGTCTAAATCTTTTTCAACATATTGGTATTTAATTTTACTTTTCTCTGGCAGCGAATTAATGACATCAAGCAGCTCATCATTAATTTGCAAAACGATGGTACCGCTTGGCGTATCTACTTCAATGGAGTGGGTGTCGATAATGCCATTGAATACCCCTTCACTGGTTTTCAAATCTGGGTTGGCGGTCGGTGTGTCTGTACCTGTGCTGCTTTCTGGCGACGCTTCGCCAGGCTCTGTTACGCTTCCGCCATCACTCGGTGATGGTGCCGCGCTTTCCTCTGGTGTTGGCGATACGGTAGCTGGCTGCTCATCCGTGGCAACCGGGCTGCTGGATACAGCGGGAGCGTTATTGCTATTGCTTGAGCAAGCGGCGGTTGCGAGCATAATTGCTACTAATAGGGAGCTCGTCACCATCAAGCTGCTTTTTTTGGTTTTATTATTTTTTGTCATTGTGAAGCACCTCCTGGCAATATAAACGAAATCTGATCGAAATAGGTTCCAAAAAAAAGAGATCAGAGCGAGCCGTCGCCGTGCTCGTACATGTTCTTACACGGACGAAAGACTCGTTAAACAGCCAGCGCCAGGCTAATCGTTAATGATAGAACTAAGAGACTGCGACGAAATAAAGTACCGCTAATTTGTTGACAAAACTCCCAAAACCGTGGAGATTTTGTCAACAAAAGCGGGTACTAATTTCCCCGCAGCTCCTAAGAAACGCTATTTGTTGAGCAAATGCTTGAAAGGGCTGTAATCAATGCCTTGCTTCTCAAGAAAGGTAACGAGTACTTTGTAATCTCTTTTTGGGGTAGCTCGTATGTATCCTTCTACACAATGTGCTCTTGTGACCTCTTTGGCGTCATATTCAATAGCCACTTGACCGATCTTGGCAGCTATGGAGTGTTTCGCTATATCTCGAAACGCAGATGGGACAGGCGCGACCAGCTCATCAAGAAAAAGCTTCGACTCCTGGGTCCACATGCTGCGGCTTCTGTCCACCCAATAATTTTGCCAATCGAGCTTTGACTTGCCATCCCGCTGAGGGAGCACCTTCAAAAACTTGCGGAACATAAAGAAACCGCCGATTGCCATGAATACGACCATGACGATTGCCCAGAAAATGATGAAATACATAAACCAATCAGGAGCTGATTTCATATCCAATTTTCACCTCATGCATGAATTATAGCGTATTCCTAGATTTATTTCGACATTCCTTGTAAAATAGGTGTGATAAACCGAAAGGGGCGTTATATAACGATGTTGAAAATCGGTTCCCATGTTTCATTTTCGGACAAAGGGCTGCAGACCGCAGCAACGGAGGCCATTTCTTATGGCTCCAGCACATTCATGATTTATACCGGCGCACCGCAGAATACGCGAAGAAAGCCGATTGACACGTTATATATTGAAGAAGGCAAAGCTTTGATGCAAACAGCAGGTATTGATGAGATCGTTGTTCATGCACCGTATATCGTCAATCTCGGCTCCTACAAGGACAGCACTTATAATCTGGCTGTTGAATTTTTGCAGGAGGAAATCCGCCGTACTGCTGCCATTGGTGTGCAAAACATCGTGCTGCACCCAGGCGCTTATACCGATAAGGATGCTGAATATGGCATTGGCCGTATCGCCGAAGGGCTGAATGAGGTTCTGGAAGGTACGAAGGAAACGAATGTCAATATTGCGCTTGAGACGATGGCCGGCAAAGGCACGGAAATCGGCCGCAGCTTTGAAGAGCTGGCAGCGATTATTGATAAGGTACAAAGCAACAATCGCTTGACCATTTGTATGGATACTTGCCATATGCATGATGCGGGCTACGATCTTGTTGATGATTTGGACGGCGTGCTGGACAAGTTTGACAAGCTGGTAGGGCTTAACCGAGTTGCAGTAGTCCACGTGAATGACAGCAAAAATCCGCGTGGAGCGGCTAAGGACCGCCATACGCCGATAGGCTCGGGATATTTGGGCTATGATGCCATTCAATCCATTGTCCATCATGAGGCACTTAAAGGGCGCCCATTCGTATTGGAGACGCCATGGATTGGCAAGGATGCAAAAACGGAGCGTCCGATGTATGAAATAGAAATCGCCTTGCTTCGCGGCGAAGTCCAGCAGCGGTTTGGCGACAGCTTCCTGGAGGATGTTGCGAAGCTCCAGCAGTTTTTTGCTCCGCAAGGCATTGACCGTGCATTCGTGCTATCGACATGGGAACTGCTCAAGGCGGATGCCAAAGCAAGAAAAGCTGATCCGCGCGAGCCAATGGAGCGGATTTACGACCTCATTATTGAAGGCAGCGTATTGTCGTCAGCACTGACGGAAGAGCAAATTAATCAACGGATTACAGCATGGTTTGCAGGCAAAGCTGTGCTCTAAATATAAAGATTTATAAATGATGAATAAAATGAAGATAATAGTTGAAGGAAGGAAGTTTGAAATACATGTCATCACCATCTATATCGCAGCAGCCGTCCTCCAAGAGCGGACGGGCTCGCATGCTCATTTCCTGCCCAGACCGTTCCGGCATCGTGGCAGCCGTTTCCCATTTTCTATATGAGCATGGAGCGAATATTGTGCAGTCCGACCAGTACACAATGAACCCGGAGGGCGGAATGTTTTTTATCCGCTTTGAGTTCGATTTGGCTGACCTCGACAAGGAGCTGCCCGTATTAGTAGAGGATTTTGCCCGCGTTGCCGACCGTTTCGATATGAAATGGCATACTTTCCGTGCAAGCCGCAAAAAGCGCCTGGCGATTTTCGTTTCCAAAGAAGATCATTGCCTAATGGAGCTGCTGTGGCAGTGGAAAGCCGGCGATCTTGACGCCGATATTGCCATGGTTGTCAGCAATCATCCGGATATGCGCGAAATGGTTGAAGGCTTCGGCATTCCTTACCATCACATCCCAGTCACTGCGGATACGAAAGCCGAAGCGGAGCGCAAGCAGATGGAGGTCGTTGCGGATAAAGCAGACATTATTGTGCTTGCCCGTTACATGCAAATTATTTCGCCGAAATTTATCGAGCAATTTCCGAATCGCATTATTAATATCCATCATTCCTTTTTGCCTGCTTTCGTTGGCGGCAAGCCGTATGCGCAAGCTTACCAGCGCGGCGTGAAAATTATCGGCGCTACGGCGCATTATGTAACAGAGGAGCTGGATGGCGGTCCGATTATCGAGCAGGATGTGCAGCGGGTTAGCCACAGGGACAATGTGGACGACTTGAAGCGGATTGGACGCACGATTGAGCGTGTCGTTCTTGCCCGTGCAGTTAAATGGCATATTGAGGACCGGATTATCGTTCATCATAATAAGACTGTCGTATTTAATTAGGTTTTTCGCGGTTATTTATCAATATTTTTTAATAGGCAAACTGCTCTGGCGGGTGTTACAATGTTCAAAGCCATTGTGTTCAATTGCGCACCACCTATAAGCATGTTGAAAAATGCAGGCTTTCCGCAGGAAAGTTCTTTTTCAAAATATAAGAATTTATAAGTTTCACACTTATAAATGGGCTTATATTGCACCCTCGAAACGGAAGCTTTGCCGCCAGAGGGCGGGCAAAGCCGTTTCACCTTGAAATATAGGAAAGGATATGATTTTCTCATCCTTTCTCTATATTCCTCGGAATGAAACGCGCCGCGCCGCCAAAGGACGGCGAAAGCCGTTTCACCTTGCCATGCTTCTAAAGAGAGAGAAACACTTAAAACAAGAAGACCAGAATGGATTTTTAGGAGGAAACAAGCTAATGACAGTTACTCAAAAATCAGTTGACCAGCTTTCGATTGATACGATCCGTACGCTTGCGATCGATGCGATTGAGAAAGCAAAATCTGGACACCCAGGCATGCCTATGGGTGCAGCTCCAATGGGTTATCAGCTTTTCGCTAAAAACATGGTTCACAATCCGGCTAACCCGACTTGGGTAAACCGCGACCGTTTCGTACTTTCCGCAGGGCATGGCTCCATGCTGCTTTACAGCCTGCTGCACCTGTCCGGCTACGATCTTCCAATTGAGGAACTGAAAAACTTCCGTCAATGGGGCTCCCTGACTCCGGGTCACCCTGAGTTTGGCCACACAGCTGGCGTTGACGCAACGACTGGTCCACTTGGACAAGGCGTGGCTATGGGTGTTGGCATGGCGCTTGCAGAAGCACAGCTTGCCGCTACTTACAATAAAGAAGGCTTTAACGTAATCGACCATTATACTTATGCCATTTGTGGCGACGGCGATTTGATGGAAGGTATTTCGCATGAAGCGGCTTCCATGGCTGGTCACATGCAGCTGGGCAAACTGGTTGTCCTATATGATTCGAATGATATTTCCCTTGATGGCGAGCTGAGCCTGTCCTTCTCGGAGAGCGTTCAGAAGCGTTTTGAAGGTTACGGCTGGCAAGTGCTGCGCGTAGAAGACGGCAACGATCTGGAAGCTTTGTCCAAAGCGGTTGCAGAAGCGCAAACAGACCATGCTACACCGACTTTGATCGAAGTGAAGACGGTTATCGGTTACGGCAGCCCGAACAAAGGCGGCAAAGGTGGACATGCAGGTCCTCATGGATCGCCGCTGGGTGCTGAAGAAACGAAGCTGACTAAGCAGTTCTACGGATGGGAAGAAGACAATCAATTTTTCGTACCAGACGAAGTTCGCGCACACTTCGCAGAAGTGAAGAAGCAAGGCGAAGAGTCCAATGCGAAATGGGATGCTTTGTTTGCTGAATACAAAAAAGCGAATCCTGAGCTTGCTGCTCAATTCGAAATCGCAACTTCCGGTTCATTGCCAGCTGGCTGGGATGCAGACCTTCCGGTTTACACAACAGAAGACAAGCCTGTATCGACTCGCGTAGCTTCCGGTAATGCACTAAACGGCCTAGCGAAAAATGTTCCTAGCCTTGTTGGCGGCTCCGCTGACCTTGAAAGCTCGACGATGACTCACTTGAAAGGTTTGCCAGTGTTCAAGCCAGGCAGCTACGATGGCCGCAATATTTATTTCGGCGTTCGTGAGTTTGGTATGGCAGCTGCAATGAACGGTATTGCCCTTCATACAGGTCTGAAAGTATTTGGCGGTACGTTCTTCGTATTTACCGACTACTTGCGTCCAGCTATTCGTCTAGCAGCGCTGATGAAGCTTCCTGTTGTATACGTACTTACGCATGACAGTATTGCTGTCGGCGAAGACGGTCCTACACATGAGCCAATCGAGCAGCTTGCTTCGATCCGCATCATTCCTGACCTGACGGTTATCCGTCCAGCTGACGGCAACGAAACTTCCGCAGCATGGGCTTATGCGCTGGAGAATACAAGCAATCCAGTAGCTCTTGTTCTGACTCGCCAAAACCTGCCGATTCTTGAAGGTTCTGTAGATAACGCTCGCGATGGCATTCGTCGCGGCGGATACGTTGTATCCGATGCAAAAGACGGCAAGCCGCAAGCGCAAATCATTGCTACAGGCTCCGAGGTTCAACTGGCTGTTGCTGCTCAGAAAGCTCTTGCAGAAGAAGGCATTCAAGTTCGCGTTGTCAGCCTTCCGAGCTGGGATCTGTTCGAGAAGCAGGACAAAGCTTACAGAGATTCTGTATTGCTTCCTGAAGTTAAAGCTCGCGTTGCTATCGAAATGGCTTCCCCATTCGGCTGGGAGCGTTATGTTGGCGATCAAGGCACGATTATCGGTATCGACCGTTTCGGCGCTTCGGCTCCTGGCGACCGCGTCATTGCTGAATATGGCTTCACGGTTGAGAACGTTGTAAGCAAAGTGAAATCCGTACTTTAATTTTCGAAATAGAAGGAGATTATACCCGCCATGTCTCAATTTGAAAATGTAACGGTCGTCAAAGAAGCTAACGTTTATTTTGATGGTAAAGTAACAAGCCGCGCTGTATTGTTTGCGGACGGAACGAAAAAAACGCTCGGCATTATGCTGCCAGGCGACTACGAGTTCGGTACGGACTGCGTAGAAATTATGGAAATTCTTGCTGGTGATTTGAAAGTGCTGCTTCCAGGCGAGACGGAGTGGCTGCACATTCAAGGCAAAGGCGAGTTCACTGTGCCTGCCAACACGAAATTCAAGCTTCAAGTTGCGACGGTAGCGGACTACTGCTGCTCGTACATTTACGAATAAGAATCACAAATCAAGGAAAGGGCTGCTTCGCATATGCGGAGCAGCCCTTTTCGTCGTACATTTTTCTTTATAGTCATTTATAGTCGTTCAAGGTCATTTATCGTCTTTCATGGACATTCATCGTCGTCGTTCATGGTTGTCCATCACCGTTCCTTTTCATTCATCACCGTTCATTCATCCTCTTCCATCCTTTTCATTCCATCTTGCTCCTCATTATTATCCTCACTGGACGTTTCCTTAACTATGCAACATGAATCCTAAAACATTGTTATATCTCCGCGCTGCTCCAGAAAGCTACAATAGCTTCTGTAACCGCTAACAATAAACAAGAAGAAGGTTAAATGGAGGGGAAGCTATTGAAACAAAGAGCGATGCGGAGGTGGAATTTCAAGCTTGTTTGGCCGTTGCACGTCATGCTCATTCCGGGAATTGTCCTTGTTCTGATCTTTTCCTATTTGCCGATGCTCGGACTCGTTATGGCCTTTCAGGAATATAAGCCCCAGCTTGGATTTTTGGATTCCGAATGGATCGGCATGGAAAATTTCAAGCTGATGTTTGAATATCCGGATGCAAGGCAAGTGATATGGAATACGCTGCTGATCGCGGGCATCAAAATTGTAGCGCATCTCATTGTTCCATTCATTTTTGCGCTGCTGCTCAATGAAGTGCGTAAAATGCTGTTTAAACGGTTTGTGCAAACGCTCGTCTATTTGCCCCACTTTTTATCCTGGGTCATTCTTGGGGGCATTTTGCTCGATATGCTCTCTACAGATGGCGGGCTTGTCAATCAGCTGCTTGCGGTGTTTGGGATCGAGCCGATTTTTTTCCTTGGAGATGGGAATTGGTTTAGATTTACGGTTATTGTCAGCGATGTATGGAAGGATTTCGGTTTCTCGACCATTATCTTTCTAGCGGCGCTTGCGGGTGTTAATCCCGAATATTATGAAGCGGCGCTTATAGATGGAGCGAATCGCTGGCGTCAGACCCTTTCAATAACGATCCCTTCTATTTTGCCCATTACGATTGTGGTTGGGATCTTATCGCTCGGCAACATTTTGAATGCCGGCTTCGATCAGATTTTTAATCTATACAACCCGCTTGTTTATGAAAAAGGAGATATTATCGACACCTATGTTTACAGAGTAGGCTTGCTAGGCGGCGATTTTGGCTTCGGCACAGCGGTAGGCGTGTTCAAATCGCTAGTGAGTTTTATTTTGATTATTATTTCATACAGGCTTGCCTACAAGCTGGCCAATTATCGTATTTTTTAAGGGGGGAGCGGCATGTTTCATCGTTCAATTTCGTATCGTGTTTTCTCTACATTCAACGTTGCTTTTCTAGCCCTGTTGTCCTTCATGTGTATAGCCCCGCTCCTTCATGTGCTTGCGGTATCGTTCAGTACCGCGGCGGCAGCCGATGCCAATTTGGTAAAACTGTGGCCGATCGGTTTTTCCCTAGATGCTTATAAGTCTACATTGACGAATGTTTTTTTTATCGGCTCTTTTGGAAATTCAATCATCCGAACGGTGCTTGGCACAGCGATTGCGCTCTCCTTGTCGATTCTGATTGGCTACGCCTTGTCTAAAGAGAGCTCTGAATTCAGGGGCAGAAATATATATGCCTGGTTTTTCGTATTTACAATGCTGTTTAGCGGCGGATTGATTCCCGGTTATATCGTCGTACAAAAGCTGGGGCTGCTCAATACGGTATGGGCACTTGTGCTTCCGGGAGCCGTTAGCGTTTATAATACGATTTTATTGATGAATTTTTTCCGCACATCGGTGCCGAAAGCGCTGGAGGAAGCGGCGTTTATCGATGGAGCGGGCCACTTTCGCGCATTATGGCAAATTTATTTGCCGATATCGCTCCCATCACTGGCAACGATTGGCCTCTTTACAATGGTCGGTCATTGGAATGCTTGGTTTGATGGACTTATTTACATGACTCATGCCGAAAAGTATCCTATGTCTACGCTTTTGCAGACGATTGTAGTCCAGCGGGACTTAAGCAGCATGAGTGTCAATGCGGATGAAATGAAGGAGCTGTCGAACCGGACGGTGAAAACGGCGCAAATTTTTATTGCTACGCTGCCCATTATTATCGTATATCCGTTTCTGCAAAAATTTTTCGTTAAAGGGATTGTGCTCGGTTCCGTGAAGGAATAGAGCCATTAAATAGGGGGAGTATCTATGATGAATAAAAGCTGGAGAAAAACGACCGCCTTATTGAGCGCTTTAATGCTGGGTATGACTGCTTTGACCGCCTGCTCATCGGCAGTAAATGAGGAAGCGTCAAATAACGCATCGCAGCCGCAAGCTGTGGAAGCCGCAGCTGAAGCGATGAAAGCGGGCAAATACGAGGAGCCGCTTAAAATCAATATCGTTCGCCAGATGACCACTGATGTGAAGTTTCGCGCCGGGGAGGACATCAACAATAATCCTCATGTCCAGTGGGCCAAGGATACGTTCAATATCGATCTCAATTATTTATGGACGGCTGACAGCAGTGCGATTGATACGAAAATCCGCTTGATTTTGTCCGCAAACGAGGATCTTCCAGATATTATTCAATACCGGGGCTCCCAGGATGTTATTGACGCCTTAATTGATTCCGGCAAGTTCGCTGACGTTGGCGACCTGTTTGACAAGTATGCGGGCGATGCCTACAAATCAGCGATGGTGGAAGACGAAACAGTCTGGTATCCTTATGTTCGTGATGGCAAACGGTACGCAATTCCGATTCTCGATTACTCCAACAATAATGATACCGTTTTATGGATCAGGGATGATTGGATGAAAAAGCTTAATTTGAAGGCGCCGCAAACGATCGAAGAGATGGAAAAAATGATGGAGCAGTTCACGAATGCCGATCCAGACGGCAATGGCAAGAAGGACACCGTAGGGCTGGCTGTTGGCTTGAAAAATGGCATGAACACATGGGGACTCGCTGATGCGGATTTCCTGTTCGGAGCTTACGGTGCGATGCCGGGGCAGTGGAATTTGGACGCCGCGACAGGCAAGCTTGCCTACGGCTCGATTGCGCCCGAAGTGAAGACGGTGCTTGCGAAGCTGAAGGAGTGGATGGAGAAGGGCTACATCCACAAGGAAGCGGGATTGCACGATGAGGGCAAGGCGGCTGAATTATTTTCATCAGGCAAGGCGGGAATCGTTGCTGCTCCGTATTGGGCAGGAGGCTGGCCGCTGCCAGCGGTTAAAGAGGTGGATAAAAATGCCGACTACAGCGCATATCCGCTGCCTGCTGGACCGGATGGGAAAATTGGCCGCAGCAAATCGGGTACGGGCAATGGCGTTATTTTAATTAATAAGGACTTCAAGCATCCGGAAGCTTTTTTTATGTATGCCAATCTGTTATATGAACAGCAGGGCAATCCGCAGCCGGGAAGTCCGTTTGAATACGGCTTTAAAGAAGGCTATGATTTTATGCTTCAGGATGGGCAGCCAGTCTGGGATGAAGCTAAGTTTCCGGCAGACAAGCCGCTTATGAATGTTGAAAAGTATACCCTGCTGTTTGATGGGGCCCGCATCCCTTCTCTGGTTATGGAGACGATGAACGATTTGGCAAGCGGCAAGGAGCCGGTTACAGCGTTCGAGCAGAAGCAGTCCAGAGGGCTGGATAAAAACATTACCGCGGGTGCTGTCAACTACAGCCAGCGGGAATATGCGATGCCTAATCTGTACATTGGCTCTCCGACCAAAACCTACAAGAAGCGTTGGGATTTCCTGAACAAAAGCGAGAAGGAAACGTTTAATAAAATCATTTATGGCGGCAGTCCGATTGATTCCTTTGACACGTTCGTCACACAGTGGAAGGCTTCTGCTGGGGACACCATTACCGAAGAGGTTAATGAATGGTATGCCGCTGTTCAAAAATAAGTCATCCAACAATCTAACATCAGGCAAACAACAGAAGCGTCCGTTCCCTTAAGGAGGGGAATAGGGCGCTTTTCTTGCTCAGGGAGGAAGGCTCCGTAATGGAGAAATCAAATATTTTCAAAAAAATATTAGCCATTATGGGGCTGCTGCTCATCCCTATTGTCGGTTTGTATTCCTACTCGAACCAAATAAGCATTCATGTTGTAGAAGAGCAGATCAGGCAAAACAGCGGGGACAAGCTTTC
The DNA here is from genome assembly GCF_059383875.1 of Paenibacillus sp. JT22N7. Lineage (NCBI taxonomy): Bacteria > Bacillati > Bacillota > Bacilli > Caryophanales > Paenibacillaceae > Paenibacillus > Paenibacillus sp. JT22N7. Next base: position 133,168 of record NZ_JBXENY010000007.1, on the reverse strand, counting down.
TTTTTTTGTACAGCAGATAGATGCTGAATTCGATCAATATATGATCTCCGTCAATAATTTAGGAATTGAGCCGCTAGTACGGACCTTTATATCGCTGACCCCCTCCAGCACGGATTCCGAGCTGTTTGAGGCAAAGCTGAGCGTGCAGGAGGATTTGGAGATTAAAGGGAAGGCAGGCATCCTGGAGCGTGCTTATACGTTATTTGCGCCCCTTTCTGGAGAAGTAGTCAGTACGCATAACTCGATTTCCTACAAGCAAAAATTCGTCAATATGGTGCACAGAGGCGGGCTCAAGCCCTTCATCTGGACTTATTCCGCAGAGGATAATAGCCGAATACCGAACGCTTTCGTTTATCGAATTGTGGAGCCGCTGTTCGTTTATGAGGATTTGGAGCAAGCTGATCTGGTAGGCGAGATTCGGGTCGATACGAGAGATATTACGGATATGCTGACCCGGTTTAAGGCGGACAGCCCTGGCGACCCTTTTTTATATCATGAAAATGAAGCGCCCATCGTTGCGCGTACAGCGGACATGAAGCGAATTAATGAACTGCTGCCTCTGTTTGAGAAAAATAAGGAGGATGTCAAGCAAGGGACTTTTCTAGCCTCGCTGCAAAACGAACAGTATATGATTCTTTATGCCAAGTCGGAGGCTACAGGCTGGTATTTAATCGAATACATGCCGCTGGAGAACATTCTAACCCCGATAACCTCTAGCCGAAATTGGTTTTGGCTATCGCTGAGTTTAATCTTGCTTATTAGCGTGTTATCCGCATTTTTGCTTTATCGTAATGTGCAGGTTCCGATCCGGGAGCTGTATTTGGCCGCCAAGCGACTGCGCAGGGGCGATTATTCCGTACGTGTTGGCAGCCGCAAGCATGATGAATTCGGTTATTTATTTGAACAGTTCAATTTGATGAGCGAGCAAATCCAGCATTTAATCAACAGCATCTATGCCGAGAAGCTGCATGCCAGAGAAGCTACGCTGAAGCAGCTGCAATCGCAAATTAATCCGCATTTCCTATACAATTGTTTATTTTTCATTAAAAATATGACGCGCATTGGCGAGCGGGACGCGGTAATGGCGATGGCGGTCAAGCTTGGCGACTATTACCGCTACACGACGCATGTAGATCAGCAGGAAACGACGCTGCGCGAGGAAATCAAGCTGATCCACAACTATTTGTCGATTCAAAATATGAGAATGGACCGCATCCATTTTCAAATAAAAATTCCGGATGCGATGCTGGAGCTCAATTTGCCGAGGCTAATCTTGCAGCCGATTATTGAGAATGCCATTATTCATGGCATAGAGCCGAGAGAAGGGGCTGGCATGATTAGGGTATTTGGCTTAATCGGCGAGCAGGGATATGAAATCGTATGTGAAGATGATGGTGTGGGTCTCAGTGAGCAGGAGCTGCGGCTGCTGCGGCAGAAAATCAGCTCTAATGCGGTGCTGGACGAGAGCTGCGGCCTGCGCAACGTCCATCAGCGGCTTGTTCATAAATACGGCGGAACGTCGGGCCTCACGCTGGAGCAGTCCGCTGAAGGGGGCCATCGCGCAACGATACGGTGGAGTGCCCTTCCAAGCGAACGCGAGTGAGAGCGAGCGGGAGTGTATGAGTGAGCGAATGAAGGCTGCACAGGACGCTGTAAGTATGTCGGGAGAAAAAAGGAGATTCGGCCATGTACCAGCTTTTGATCGTTGATGATGAGCGTTCCGTAGTTGAAGGGGTTGCGGCAACGCTGCTTGAATACGGTATGGCCGACATTGAGATTCATAAAGCTTTTTCAGCTTCGGATGCGCTGGCCATTATGCGCAAATGCTCCATTGATCTGATGATTACGGATATACGGATGCCGGGCATTTCCGGCTTAGAACTGATGGAGCGCGTGCGCAAATCGTCAGGCTCGACCGCTGTCATTTTGCTGACAGGCTATGCCGAATTTGAATATGCAAAGCAAGCGCTGACTAGCGGCGCCTCTAATTATTTGCTCAAGCCGGTCAATGACGAGGATTTGATTAGCGCAGTTAAGAAGGTGCTGCTGGCTGTACAGAAGGAAAAGGAAGCAGCCATTTCGCGTGATAACACACAGCGGGCATTACGGGAAAATTTGCCGCTGCTGCAGCGGAATTTGCTGATTGATTTGCTCGAAAATCGGGCGATCACACCAGCTGCTTTAGAAAAGAGGCTCCAGAAGCTCGCGCTTCCTTTCTCGCTGGAGCATGCTGCCAGTTTGCTGCTAATCCGTTTGGAGGAGCCTTTTTTCCAATATGGGCACAATGATCGGGCTTTGCTCGAATATGCGGTCGGCAATATTGCCGAGGAGGTGCTCAGCGATTTTTATCAAATATGGATGTGCAGCGATTCACGTGACTATTTGGCCGTAGTGGTGCAGGCTTTGGATGGAAGCAGCAGCATCGCTGGCGCAATGGCGGAGCAGGAGCTTATGCGTCGCTGCCTATATTTACAGGAGCAGGTGCAGCGATATTTGAAGGGGTCAATCTCGATTGTCATTAGTGCTTGGGGGCCGTTTCCCGAGCATTTGTCATCCTCCTATCATCTGGCGCTGACGGCTTATCTCAAGCATATTGGCGCTGGCAGGGGATTGTTTCTCTCGCTCGGCGAGCAGCGTGTGCTGGCGCCGGTCCGTACATTCAAGCATTTGTATGAGCCGCCGCTGCTGCCAGATCTGCTGGAGTCGGGGAGATGGGATTCCTTTATGGAGAAGCTGGGCTTGATTTTCGATGAGCTTGAGACCGAGTTTGATGGCTCTGCGGAGCATTCATTGGAGGTTTATTGTGCCGTTACAGGCACACTTAGCTTTATTGCGCATAAAAGCGGGTATGGCTTGTTTGACTTTTTGGAAATAGAGGAACAGCATATGATGACATTCGAGTCTTTAAGACAGCAGCGGCAGCTGCGGGATAAGCTGATGCGATTGGCGGAAAACATGCGCAGCGCGCTTGAGACTGAGGCACTGGGCAGTCAATCCAGGCTCATTAAGAAGGTGCAGCGATTCATTGACGAGCAGCTTGCACATACGATTTCCCTGACGATGATCGCAGAGCATGTTTTTTTGCATCCCGTGTATCTCTCTCAAGTGTATAAGGCGGCAACCGATGAAAGCTTGAGCGATTATATTCAGCGGATTCGCATGGAGAAATCAGCCTATTGGCTCCGCAACTCAAAGCTGAAAATCTATGAAATCGGCAGTAAAGTCGGCTACCAGAATGCGCCTTATTTTATCAAAGTATTCAAGAAGGTGTACGGCTTGACCCCGCAGGATTATCGGGAGCTTCATTCGGTATAAGCAGCATTGTCCCCGGATCGAGCTTCATATGTGTCAACTTTTCTAATTCATGCCCAGAATTCGATTTTTTGTGACATAAACGTCTGAAAAATCTTCCTTTGGCATGGCATAATCGGAAAGGAAGCTGTTGTTTTCCGCTTGAAATATAGGAAAGTATATGATTTCACCATACTTTCTCTATATTTCTCGGACTGAAGCGCGCTACGCCGCCAGAGGACGGCGATAGCCGTTTCACCTTGAAATATAGGAAAGTATATGGTTTCACCATACTTTCTCTATATTTCTCGGACTGAAACGCGCCACGCCGCCAGAGGACGGCGGTAGCCGTTTCACCTTGAAATATAGGAAAGTATATGATTTTTCATCCTTTCTCTATATTTCTCGGACTGAAGCGCGCTACGCCGCCAGAGGACGGCGATAGCCGTTTCACCTTGAAATATAGGAAAGGATATGATTTTTCATACTTTCTCTATATTTCGCGGACTGAAACGCGCTACGCCGCCAGAGGACAGCGATAGCCGTTTCACCTTGAAGATGAAGCATATTTGTAGGAGGAAGAAGCGATGAATAAAAGGGAACAGGAGCAGTCGCTTAAACTGCTGCCGGACAAAAACTATACGCCGCTGATTGCGATTTTGACCGTTGTAATCGTAGGGCTTGTGACGGTGCTGTTTTTTCTGCCGGCCTATGACGGGGAGCTTGGCTTTAATGTGAAGCTGCTGCCGCTGCTCAATGCGATTTTTAACTGCTTTACGTTTATTGCTCTGGTCGTCGCATTAGTTGCGATAATCAAAAAGAACATCAAGCTGCATCGCCGTTTTATTGGAGCGGCGTTCGTCTCGACGACCTTGTTTCTGGTGTCCTATGTGACCTACCACTACCTGACGGAATCGACGAAATACGGCGGTGAAGGGGCGTTGAAAAACATTTATTTCTTCGTGCTGATCACGCATATTTTACTGGCAATCGTCGTTGTGCCGCTGGCGCTCATATCTGTAGCCAGAGGCCTCTCGATGCAGGTGGAGCGCCACCGCAAAATCGCGAGATGGACGATGCCCATCTGGCTCTACGTCAGCTTTACGGGTGTTGTCGTGTATTTGATGATATCGCCATATTATTAAGGAGGAGCGAATGACCGCTTCGCCTTGCAAAAATAAAACCGGGTACGGCATGTCTCTTTAGAAGGACAAGCCGTACCCGGTTTTATAATCAAAGGAATATATAAGGCAAGCCTGGCACGCAAGAGGCCTACAGGCTGCCACCGCCGAGCTTGCGCCCGATATACTGCTCGTAAGCTTGCGCTACGGCGCACATATCCAGCTCGCTCAGCCCCATCGACTCGCCGACCTGGAACATGCTCTTCGCCGACTCAAGCAGCGGGGTAGGCACACGCAGGCTGTCTGACAGCACGGAGGACAGCTTGAGATCCTTGAGCATCAGCTCCAGTGAAAATTGCACATCGTAGTTGGCATTGATCAGCTTAGGGCCTTTCAGCTCAGCGGATTTGCTCGATGCGCTGCCGGCCTGCACCAGCTCTAGAAACGCATTGCTGTCGAGCCCGCCGCTTGCGGCAATCGCCATGCCTTCTGTCAGGGCCACAACGTTGATGCCGACAATTGTATTGTGCGCCAGCTTGGCGATGGAGCCGCTGCCGTTTAATCCCATATAGATGAGCTTGCCGCCCATTGCCAGCAAAATGTCGTCATTGGCGTCGAGCACCGCCTTGCTGCCGCCAATCATAAATACAAGCGTTCCCGCATCGGCTGCCGGCTTGCTGCCTGTAACCGGAGCATCGAGGAACGAGGCGCCTTTCTGCTCGGCGGTTGCCGCTAGCTCGCGCGCCAGGCTTGGCGAGATAGTGCTGCTGTCGATAAGTACAGTTCCGGAACGGACGGCGCTGAAAATCCCATTTTCACCATAATAAACGTCCCGCACTGCTTGATCATTGCTGATCATCGTAATGACAACGTCATTGCCAGCGGCTGCTTCAGCTGGAGTCAAGGCTTCTGTGGCGCCAAGCTCGATAAGCGCTGCCGCTTTTCCGGGTGTACGGTTGTACACGGTGACACTGTAGCCTTTGCGCAGCAGGTTCGCCGCCATTCCCATACCCATTACACCAAGTCCGATAAATGCTGCTGTTTTCATCAAAAGGTTCCTCCCATGGCTAGCGTTTTCCTTTCATTATACGGTTTCTTCACCAAGATTTCATTGTTATAAGCTTGTTTTTATAGTTTAAATCCGATATTGTAGATTTTGACGCTATATATGATGTTGATTATCAGTGGGGGAGCTTGAGCCTCGCCGTTAGTCGTACAATATTTTGAAAACGGCTGAGATGCTGTTTATATTCCTAAGGAGGCTTATTTGTTTATGAGTAAAACGGTACATTTCGATTACAGCAAAGCACTAACTTTTATTGGGCAAAATGAGATCGACAACTTGACGCAGCAAGTTCGCCTTGCGCATGACCAACTACATAACGGCACGGGTACAGGCTCTGACTACCTGGGCTGGATTGACCTTCCTGAAAATTATGACAAAGCAGAATTCGCCCGCATTAAGCAAGCGGCTGAAAAAATCAAATCGGACTCCGAAGTGCTGATCGTCATCGGCATCGGCGGTTCTTACCTGGGCGCGCGTGCAGCGATCGAAATGCTGTCGCATTCCTTCTATAACCTGCTGCCGCATGAGCAGCGCAAGACGCCGCAAGTGCTTTTTGCCGGCAACAACATCAGCTCCACTTACGTGACGCATTTGACGCAGCTGCTTGAAGGCCGCGACTGGTCAATCAACGTTATTTCCAAATCCGGCACAACGACTGAGCCAGCGATCGCTTTCCGTCTGTTCCGTGAACTGCTGGAGAAAAAATACGGCAAGGAAGCTGCCCGCAAGCGTATTTATGCAACGACGGACAAACAGCAAGGCGCGCTCAAGAAGCTCGCATCCGAAGAAGGCTACGAGTCGTTCATCATTCCTGATGACGTTGGCGGCCGTTATTCCGTATTGACAGCTGTAGGCTTGCTGCCAATCGCAGCAGCTGGCGTTGATATTGATGCAATCATGAAAGGTGCGGCTGATGCTGCCAAAGAATACAGCAACCCGAATCTGGCTGAAAATGAAGCCTACCAATACGCGGCTGCCCGCAACTCGCTGTATCGCAAAGGCAAAACAACTGAAATTCTCGTGAACTACGAGCCTTCGCTTCACTTCGTATCGGAGTGGTGGAAGCAGCTGTTTGGCGAGAGCGAAGGTAAAGACTACAAAGGGATTTACCCTTCCTCTGTTGATTTCTCGACAGACCTTCACTCGATGGGCCAGTTCATCCAAGAGGGCAACCGGAACATTTTCGAAACCGTTATTCAAGTGAAAGAAGTGTCCGAGCATATTTCGATCGGCCATGACGATGCGGATCTGGACGGCCTGAACTTCCTGACGGGCAAAACGATGGATTTCGTCAACAAAAAAGCATTTGAAGGCACGCTGCTTGCGCATACTGACGGACAAGTTCCTAACTTTATCGTCAACATTGCGGATTTCTCGCCATACACCTTCGGCTACCTCGTTTATTTCTTTGAGAAGGCTTGCGGCATCAGCGGCTACCTGCTCGGCGTAAATCCGTTTGACCAACCGGGCGTAGAAGCATACAAGAAAAACATGTTCGCGCTGCTGGGCAAACCGGGCTACGAGAAGGAGAAAGCGGAGCTGGAAGCGCGCCTGTAGGCGTCGTTTCAGGCAGCATTCCTGATGAAGCTTGAACGTTACCGAACGGTTAGGCAGCAGGCCCACGCCGAAATTGTCATCAAGCGCTCGCGATTTATTGGCTATGCAAAGCCGGTAGAGACCGAGGAAGAAGCGGTGCAGTTTATTGACGAAATCAAGCGGCTGCACAAAACCGCGACGCATAACTGCTCCGCCTATATGGTGGGGGAGCGCGACCAATTCCAGAAGCAGTCTGACGACGGCGAGCCTAGCGGCACGGCGGGCAAGCCGATTTTGGAGGTCATTAAGCACAAAGGTCTCAAAAATATCGCCGTCGTCGTCACCCGCTATTTTGGCGGGACGATGCTAGGCGCTGGTGGACTCGTCCGTGCTTACACGGACGGCGCAGTTGCCGGAATCGAAGCAGCCGATGAGATCGTCAACGTCCTGCACCGCGAGGTGCGGGTTTCCGTTGACTATACTTGGTATGGCAAGCTGGAGAACGAGCTGCACGGCCGTGGCATACGCGTAGGCGGCACGGAGTTTACCGACCGCGTCATCGTCAGCTGTTTGCCGGTGGAGCCGGAGGCGGAAGCTTTTATCGCGTGGATGACGGATTTGACGCAGGGCCAAGCCGAGATAGAAGCAGGCGATAGCGTCTATTATATTGAGGGCGAATAAAACAAAATCGCCTTGCTTTCAAATTTTTGAAAAAAGCGCCTTATTCATAAACCCATCTGATGGGGATAATGAATAAGGCGTTTTTGCCGTTATCTGAAGCGGTTCAAAGCCGAAATTTTTAGCGCTTAATGAAGTATATAACGAAGGCACAAAGCTTTGTAACAATCATGCTAATGAGATTTATTTCAATAGGGTGGGCTTATTTCTGCTGTCTTGTTTTCTTTGCAAAAAATCGTCTGTCTATATAATAAGCTGCCAGCAAGGAAAGAAGCATAATGAAGGCAGGGACGGCGAATGCCTCAAACGAAAAGGAAGCCCCTTGCAGGTTTAGATGCTCGGTCGCGCGGTATTCCAGACGTTTGGCGGCGAATTGGGCTGTACGCACATCTTCTTGCTTTGCTAAGTCTTCAAAGGCGGACTCCATAGCAAACTGTTCAGCTTTGCCTTCATGCAGCATGAGTAGTGGCGTGTCCTTGTTGCCGGAGCTCCAGCGTTCGATGTCCTGCTCCGCTTCAGTTTGGGCTTCCGATCCGACAACGATCATTTTATCCAGCTTCGGCGCACGATTTATTGCGTTTCTGGCAACCAGAGTCAAATGATGTTTGGAAATGATTGGTTCATTAAAGCTGGATACCGTTATCGTCTTCGTCGTCCCGGATGCCGAATAAGTGTCGAATGCAGCTGACAATGCCAATTCATCAACACCTTTGTATAATAGGACGCCCGCTTTAACTTTATTCCACTGATAAGCATTGTTAACTACATATGTTAAATCACTAAGTCCTGTTGAGAAAGGATCCATTTCCGGATTTTGCACATAAGCGTAGGATGGATAATTCATTTCGGCAGCTACCTTTGCGGCTGCAGGCTCTCCCAATTGCTGCGAGATCACATACAACGTTGCATCGATACCGGATGTAAGACCTGCTGAGGACACGATATGATCGACAGGGACAAAGCGCTGATCCTTCTTCCAGTCAATATCGGGATACGTCTTAATCAGCCTGCCAATATCACCCCAATGTGTCGTAGCAGATTTGCCACTCAGCAAGCCGGTGTCAGCCAAGTTCTCCGCTCCATTGCAGATGGATAGCAAGATCGTTTGGTCGCTTGCATGCTTTTTTATCCATTCGCGAACGGGGGCATATTTATTTTCGTCCAACATGGGCATGAATGGAATGACAATGATATCCGGACTCCCATTCAGCAAATGGTCCATTTCTTCGAATGAATAATGCGGCATAACATCAAGGCCCCCTGTTAATGACTTGATACCACGGTCGGGTGCAACTCCGTACACGTTATAGGCTTCCGTCATCGCGAACATTTCATAGGGCACTAGGAAATCAAAAACCTCGGTAACTTCCGCAGCGAGAAGAACGGCTACTGTAGGCTTGCCCGAATCGTAAGGGAGAGCCTGAACATTTTGCAGAGAAGGAGTATTTTTATCGTAAAGCGACATGACATCATTCATTGTATACACATAGCCGGCAGCACCGGCAACTCCTACAGGTACAACTAACAAGCACAAGCAAACGATAATTCTCAGAACGACTTTCATTATTTACTCTCCTTTGTTTCACGATATTTGGATGAAATCGAATGTTTTTTTCCTCCTACAGTAGAATATCAGGAATCGGCTGCTTCGGATTCGGTCCCGGGTTGGGAGAGCAGCCAGACTAGGGGCAAAATGGCTCCCAGCCTATAGTCCAGACATCAAAATTGGCAATAACTCGAAGGAGCTATTTTCGGAGGAATCCTTTTGAGACATCGGAATCGAAGAAATCAAAGGGAACAGCGATCGTAAGCCAAGCCTTTCACGCAGTGCAGACTATATTTCCAGCAATCCATTGAACTCCACAAACAAAAGGCCAATTTAGCATTGACTTGGACTAATATGATCTGCTAAATTGATAATACCAAGTTTGTTAATAGGGATTATCTTTTTTTGAAATATAAGCATTTATAAGTTTCACAATTATAATGAGCTTATATTTCATCGTGAAACGGTAGCTTTGCCGCCAAAGGATGGCGATAGCCGTTTCACCTTGAAATATAGGAAAGGATGTCGTAACGCTATCCTTTCTCTATATTTCTCGGAATGAAACGCGCCGCGCCACCAAAGGATGGCGATAACCGTTTCACCTTGCAATTTTTACTTTTCGCTTTTCGTCTGTGGTTTCACCTACGACACGAGTCGATGGTCTGGAGGGTAATGTCAACGTGAATGCTATGTTTCGAAACAAATGGTGGAGCTTCGGCTTCCGAAGTACGGTTATGCTTTATTTTATTATCCTGATTATTATTCCGATATTCGGCATTTACACGCAATCGCTGTCGCTTGGCTGGCAGCCATTCTGGGAAAGCGTAAGCGATCCTCTCGCGTGGAAAGCGGTGCTGCTTACCGTCAGGCTTGCCGTTATTGCGACGATAATCAACATTTTTCTCGGAACGATGATTGGCTGGGTGCTTATTCGCTATAAATTTCCCGGGAAAAGATTTCTCAACTCGCTCGTCGATTTGCCTTTTGCTTTGCCGACGGCGGTTGCTGGGCTAATGATTTTGCTGCTGCTGGGCCCTCGCAGCTTTGTTGGCGGACTGGCGACGAAGCTGGGCTTCGATATCGTCTTTCATGAACCAGCGATTATTATCGCGATGGTGTTCGTCACCTTCCCATTCGTCATCCGCGCCGTACAGCCTTTGCTGGAGGAGCTGGATCGCTCGGAGGAAGAAGCGGCTTATACGATGGGAGCATCGAAGGCGCTGACGTTTTTCCGCATTATTTTACCGTCGATGGTTCCGGGTATTATTAGCGGAGCGATGCTGGCGTTCTCGCGCGGCATAGCCGAGTTTGGGGCAGTTGTGCTTGTAGCAGGCAACATTCCTGGCAAAACGCTCATTGCATCGGTTTATATTTTTGGGGAAATCGAAAGCGATAATCCGCAAGGAGCGGCGGCGGTTTCCGTAATTTTGCTCACCTTGTCCTTCGTCATTTTGTGGACGGTTAACCTGATTCAATCCAGGAGGCCGGGCCAATGAGAAAACTATGGATTACGCTCACTTATGTCGTATTTATACTTCTACTCATCATACCGCTTGTCGAAATCGTGCGCGGGTCCTGGGCAGAGGGCTGGAGCGGCTTTACTGAAGGGCTGCTAAGGCAGCAATCGCTTCATGCCCTTAAGATGACTGCATTAATTGTCGTTATTGTAACCGCATTAAATACGCTGTTTGGCGTTATGCTTGCGCTTTATCTGGTACGGGCAAAATGGATCGGGCCGCGTATCAAGCGCCTGCTGAACAGCTTGGTCGATCTACCGTTTGCGGTATCGCCTGTTATCGGCGGTCTAATGATTGTCCTTATTCTTGGACCAAGTACAGTTATTGGAACTTTTTTTGAAGCGTCGGGCTTTAAAATCGTCTATGCCTTGCCAGGCATGGTGCTCGCAACGCTGTTCGTCACTTTCCCGCTCATGGTGCGCGAGGTGCTGCCCGTATTGCAGGAAATCGGGGCCCAGCAGGAGGAAGCGGCTTCTACGCTTGGCGCATATCCGTGGTATACGTTTTGGCAGGTAACGTGGCCGTCGATTCGTTGGGGCGTCATTTACGGTGTTGTGCTTACGGTTGCCCGCTCGCTTGGCGAATTTGGCGCCGTGCTCGTCGTATCCGGCAATATTATGAATAAGACGCAGACGGCAACGACACTCGTGTATCAAGATGTGGAGAACTTTAATGTTGTAGCTGCGAACGGAGTTGCGCTCGTGCTTGCAGCGTTCTCCGTAGGATTGCTGCTATTAATGGAATGGGCCAAGAAACGAAAGGAAGTGCATTAAGCCATGCATATTGAAGTCCGTAATTTAAACAAAAGCTTCGGGGATTTTCATGCGGTGCAGGATGTCAGCTTCGATATTAAGAAAGGCCAGCTTATTGGCCTCCTCGGTCCGAGCGGCGGCGGCAAAACGTCGATTCTCCGCATGCTGGCAGGGCTTGAGTCGCCTTCCTCTGGCGATATTGTGTTCCATGGCAAGCGCGTCAATGATTTGCCGCCACAGGAGCGCGGAATCGGTTTTGTGTTCCAGAATTATGCGCTGTTCAAGCATATGACCGTTTATGATAATATCGCTTTCGGGCTGAAAGTCAAAAAGCAAACGAAAGAACAAATCCGCGAGCGTGTTATGACGCTTGTTGAGCTTACAGGGCTGAAGGGCTTTGAGCACCGTTATGCGCATCAGCTATCGGGAGGCCAGCGCCAGCGCGTTGCCTTCGCTAGAGCGCTTGCGCCTGAGCCGCAACTGCTGCTGCTCGACGAGCCATTCGCGGCGATTGATGCGAAAATCCGTACAGAGCTGCGCACTTGGCTCAAGGAAATGATAGAGCGCGTCGGCATTACATCGATTTTCGTCACGCATGACCAGGATGAGGCGATTGAGGTTGCCGATGAAATTATGATTATCAGCAAGGGAAAGCTGGAGCAGAAGGGCTCTCCTTGGGCGATTTATAAAGACCCGCAGACGCCATTCGTAGCGAGCTTCATCGGGGAGTCAACGATTGTCGAGGATGTTGGCGCACTGAAGGGCTTTGACTCTGCTGCTGGCAAACCTGGTACGAAGGCACTTATCCGTCCCGAATATATCGAAATCGGCAAGCCGGGTGAGATTCGCCTTGCATCTGCCGCGCTGGAAGCAAGCGTCAAGCATATTCATTTCCGCGGCAGCGAGTGGCTGGTCGAGCTAGAGGTAGGCTCGGTTAAGCTCGTCACCTACCGTTCGCTGGAGAAGGATGTGCTGCAGCCAGGCGACCGCGTTCATGTGCTGGTGCATCGGGCATATTTGTTCAATGATCAAGAGAGCTGGATTCAGGAAAACAGCCTGAAGGAAGATCCAATGCCAATTCATATCTAATAGCTTGGGTTAGAAAACATCGAGCAGAAAGAGTTGTATGCCATTATGAATGCTATTCAGACAACAAGCCGCCGTTTGCTCGCCCTGCTGCTTGCCATCTCTCTGCTGCTTATAGCAGCGGGCTGTGGCGACGCGCAGGAGGGTGATCCGGCGGTGGAATCTTCCGTTCCAAACGGCGATGTCACGCTTGTCATTGGTGCATACTCCATAGTGAAGGATGCTTTCGCCGAAATTTTGCCGCAGTTCCAGGCTTACTGGCTGCAGCAAACGGGACAAAAGGTTGTATTTCAGGAATCCTATGAAGCCTCTGGTACGCAAGCGCGGGCTATTATAGGCGGATTTAATGCCGACGTTGCTGTGCTGGCGATGGAAGGCGACGTCAACAAAATTGCCGATGCGGGACTTATCAACCCGAATTGGAAGGAGCAAGCGGACGGCGAATTCGTGACCAAGTCGATTGTGGTGCTTGGCACACGTGAGGGCAATCCGCTGAACATTCAGGATTGGTCCGATCTCACTCGCAGCGGAGTGAAGGTCGTCTATCCGAACCCGAAAACATCTGGCGGCGCTCAATGGGACATTAATGCGATTTATGGAGCGGGATTGAAGCAGTCAGAGGTAGAGACAGGCACCAAGGACCCGGCCTATGCCAAAAACTTCCTCAAGGCTGTCCATGCCAACGTGGAATCGCTCGATAAAAGCGGCCGTGCTTCTATGGCGGCGTTCGAATACGGCGTAGGCGACGTTATCGTGACGTATGAGAACGAGCTGCTCGCCCGCATTAAGCAGGGCAAGGACTATCATATCGTTGTGCCGAAAAGCACAATCTTGATTGAAAACCCGGCAACGGTTGTAGACACAAATGTAGACAAGCACGGCACCCGCGAGGTGGCCGAAGCGTTCATCCATTATTTGCACAGCGATGAAGCCCAGCGTGTTCTTGTCGATTACGGCTTCCGTCCCGTAAATGAGACGGTAGCCAAGGAGTCAGCGAGTAAATACGTAGTTCCTGAGCAGCTGTTCGACATCAGCTACCTCGGCGGCTGGCCTGAGGTAAAGAAGACGCTCTATTCCAAAAAGGGCATCTGGTACCAAGTGCTCGCGGGTATTTAATTCCAATCAAAAGCTAAGTTGCACTTAACAATGTAATTAGACATTGTAATAAATCTTGTAACAACAAACAAACCGTGGATTTGGCTATTGAATGAGCCAGATTCACGGTTTGTTTTATTGCCCCCAAAAAATCGGTAAACGCTTTAAGGGTGTATAGGTGAGCGGGTCGAAGCGGAGTGAAAAGGTGGGGGTGGAGAAACGGAGTGCTCAACAGAGCTTTCTGGAAGAAAGCGGCTTCGAAGCCTAATCTCCTTGCTGTGGAATTTCAGCCGTTCACGGCTAATTCGAAGAAATTCAACAGCAATGGCGATCGTAACCCCCACCTTTTCACGCAGCGAAGAATCCCATTTCACCTATATCTATCCCTTACGAGTTTAAAACGAATTTTTCAAATACGTGACGAACACCCTCATCATTATTACTAAGCGTCACATAATTCGCAACCTCTTTCAGCGCCGGAATCGCATTAGCCATCGCTACGCCAAGTCCAGCCGCTTCGATCATCTCGTGATCATTCCACGCATCGCCGATTGCAATCGTTTGATCCATCGTGCAGCCAAGATGCTCAGCCATAAAGCGCAGCGCATGTCCTTTTGTTCCTTCTTTATGCATAAACTCTAAATAATGAGCTTTGGATTTCGTAATATGCACGCGGTCGCCGATAAGCGCCTTGAGCTGCTCAGCAATTTCATCGAGATAGTCCGGCTCATCGATAATCAGCATTTTCGTATTCGGCTGCTCCAGCAGCTCCTCGAAATCTGGTGCTACCGTATAAGGGATTTTGGATAGGCGCGAATACATTAGCGCCTTCTCATTCGCTTCCTTCACAAACAACTGGTCATCGACATAAAGCTGCAAATGCAGGCCATGTTTTTCAGTAAAAGCATACAGCTCCTTGGCCGCATCGGTAGGCACGCTGCGCTCATACAGCACCTTGCCGTCCAGCAGCGTTTTTACAAGCGACCCCTGATACGTAATGATGGGCACATTGAGCTGGATTTGCTCAGCGATCTGTCTGGCGGAAGCGTACATTCTTCCGGTAGCTAGCGTCACCGTTACACCTTTCGCGATAGCTTCCTCCATGGCGCGTTTCGTTCCTTCAGTCACAATGAGTTCATCGTTCAACAGCGTATCATCTACATCAATTGCAATTAATTTATACATAATGGCAATATGTTCCCCTCTCCAGGTATCTTTATCGTGTACATAAGCTAGGTTGATTGTAGCGAAAAATCGCCATTCGTACAAGCGATCTACCGCTTTTCTTGTATAATAGAAAGGGCTGTTAAAGAATGGACAGGGAGAGGATGGGCAAGGATGAAGCTAAGATGGGGGATTTTAAGCGGTGCGAGCATTGCTATACATACGATGATTCCAGCCATTCAGCAGGCGGAGCGAGGCGAGGCAGTGGCGATTGCAAGCCGCAGCTTGGAACGGGCTGTTGAAGCAGCAGAGCGGTTAGGCATTGAAAAAGCGTACGGCTCCTACGAGGAGCTGCTCGCTGATCCAGATATCGATGCGGTCTACATTCCGCTGCCGAATCATTTACATAAGGAATGGGCCATTAAAGCGGCTAGAGCTGGCAAGCATGTGCTTTGCGAGAAGCCATTTGCGGTCACGGCAGCGGATGCCCGGGAAATGGCGGAGGCAGCCCAGACGGCAGGCATCGTTATGGCGGAAGCTTTCATGTATCGCCATCATCCGCGCTATGAGCAGATTAAGGCGATTATCGCGTCTGGCGAAATTGGCGAGCTTCGCGTCATGACAGGCTCGTTCACCTTCAATAATGCAGCAGACACAGGCAATGTTCGCTACAACACGGAATGGGGCGGCGGCTCCTTGTATGACATCGGCTGCTACCTCATAAGTGCAGCGCGGCTTATTTTGGACGGTGAGCCGGTAGCAGCCAGCGTCCATGGTTTATTTTCCAAGGAGCATGGCGGGGTAGATATGATGGCTTCTGGCGTTTTGGAGTTCGGAAACGATGTAAGCCTCGTATTCGACTGCGGCATGTGGGCGGCTTACCGCAACCGCTTGGAAATTCTCGGAACGAAGGGGCGGATTGAGCTGCCGAACGCTTTTGGGCCGGGGGAAGAGGATTATTTTATCGTACATACGGAGGATGGCCAGCGTAAGGAAGGGCCTTTCAACCTGAACACTTATGTGATGCAAATCAACAGAATCGCACAGATTGCCGCGGGCGAGGCACAGCCGCTGTTTGGTCCTGAGGATGCGATAGCAGGAACAGCGGTTATTGAGGCCTGTCTCACCTCGGCACGTGAGAAGCGGCGGGTTCTTTTTTGAAAATTTGCTCCATCCCCCTTCAATAAGATACAGTAAAGAAAGCGGATGAGAGTTGAACCTGGGGAGATGACGAGTTGAGGTATTTTACACATGCTGCTGCACGGCGCAGAGTGCTGTTAATTGGCCTAGTTGGGGCTATTTTATTTATGGTTGCCGGGTTCGCAGTGGGATGGCTCTGGATGGGGCATCGGTATCCGATGCTGAAGGAGCCGGCATTTCAGAACTTTGCGGTATCCTACAATACCATTATGGATAAATATTTAAATGGAGCGGATGGCGAGGATTTGATCAATGGCGCCTCTGAGGGAATGGTAGCATCGCTGGAAGATCCGTACTCCCGCTATTTGATCGAGGAGCAGGGCGATGCCTATACGCAAGGGTATGAAGGCGAATTTTCCGGAATAGGGGCCGAGGTGCGCGAGCAGGATGGCCAATTCGTTATTTCTGGGCTGACGCCGGGTGCGCCAGCAGAGCGCGGAGGCGTCAAGTCTGGTGATATCATTATGGCGGTTGACGGCAAGGAATCGAAGGATTCTAAATTTCAGGATCTTATCGGGCTTATGCGCGGCAAGACAGGTACCGAGGTGACGCTGACGCTGCAGCGCCCGGGCCAGACGGAGCCTATCGAGATTACGCTTAAGCGTGAAGCGATTCCGGTTTACACCGTAACCTCGGAGATGCTGGAGGCTGGTATCGGCCATATTACGATTAGCCGCTTCGCCCAGAAGACGGCTACGGAGTTTGATGAAGCGGTAAAGAAGCTGAAGGCACAGGGCATGACGAAGCTGCTGCTGGATCTTCGTTCCAACCCGGGCGGCCTGCTGCAGCCGACGATTGCGATTGGCAGCAAGCTCATTCCGAAGGGGAAAGTGATTCTAGAGGTCGTATATAAGGAAGAAAGCAACCCGATTGTTTATAAATCGACGCAAAAAGAAGAGTGGACGATCCCTATCGTTGTGCTGGTGAACGGCCAGTCGGCAAGCGCCAGCGAGGTGTTGACCGCCGCGCTTAAGGAGTCGGCGGGAGCAACGGTCGTTGGCGAGAAAACGTATGGCAAAGGCGTCGTACAAGCATTTGAGCAATTTAGAGACGGCTCAGTGCTCAGCTTGACCGAGGCGCAGTGGAAAACGCCTGCTGGCACGTGGATTCACAAAGTTGGCGTCATGCCAAATGAGGTTGTCAGCCTGCCTGCATTTGCAAGCTTGCGTCCGCTTCCGGTCGGCAGCGAGCTGAAAAACGGCAGCTACGGCGAAGACGTCAAGACGCTGCAATCGATGCTGAAGGAGCTCGGCTATGCGCCCGTCGGCAAAGACGGCCTGTTCGATGATGAGACGGAGGCGGCGATGCGCGCTTTTCAGAAGGCAGAGAAGCTGGACGTTACCGGCTCGCTCAATGACAAGACGGCGTATCAAATCGTCGAGCTGCTCAAGGAAAAGCTGGAGAAGGAAGATACCCAGCTGCAGCGAGGCGTACAATTATTGAAAAAATAAGCTTGGCCGCCGCCCCGCGGCTATTGACAACGGTAATGATTATTACTATCATTTGATAGGGAGCCTTTTGGATTGAGCAGACGATTGCGTGTGTACACAAAAGTGCCAACCGTAATCATACGGCCATTGCGGCAGCGGGGTGACACACCTATTGAAGATCAAATATTGCACCAAAAATTTCAAAAACGGGACGAAGCCAGTTTACAAGGCGATGAAGGATAAGTTTCCCGACATCAAGATGAAGAAGTCCGATTGTCTCGGAAATTGCAAAACATGCAGGCATGAATGTTTTGCCGTGGTGAAGTCTAAGGTGGTCAGCGCTCCGTCAGCCGAGAAGCTTTATAAGGAATTGAAAAAATTAATTGGATAAATATAGGGAGGGCGGCTTTTGCCGCCCTCCTTTTTTGTGTTAAGATAGAGGCAACTCCGAAAAAGAAGAGGTGCATAAGTGATGAATGATCAATTAGCTGAAGCTTTAAACGAACAAATGAACTTTGAATTTTATTCGGCGCATGTGTATCTTGCAATGGCAGCCTACTGTTCTGGCGAAAGTCTGGACGGGTTTGCGAATTTCTTTATTATCCAGGCTGAGGAAGAGCGTTTCCATGGCATGAAAATATATAAATTCCTGAACGACCGCAACCGTCGTGCTACTTTGTCTGCTCTGCACGAGCCTAAGAACGAATATGCGTCGATGCTCGATGCATTCGAGCGTGCTTATGCGCATGAACAACAAAACACACGCAAGTTCTACAACCTTGCTGACCTTGCGCTCAGCGAGCGCGAGCATGCGACGATCTACTTCCTGAAATGGTTCATCGATGAGCAGGTAGAAGAGGAGTCCTTGTTCGACGGCATCATTTCGAAGCTGAAGCGCATTGATAAAGACAGCAACGCGTTTTATATGCTGGATGCTGAATTTGCGCAGCGCACGTTCACGCCTCCTGCGGAATAAGCGAAGCATGCTGCACGGTTAAGGGTTTCTAGCATTGTCCGCTGCACACCGTTTATAACGTACTGCACATGAAGAAGAGGGATTGGCACTTACGCCAATCCCTCTTTTTGCTGAAATATAGGAAAGGATATGATGATTTCATCCATTCTCTATATTTCTACGCGAAACGGTAGCTTTGCCGCCAGAGGACGTCGACAGCCGTTTACGCTTGAAATATAGGAAAGGATATCATTTCGTTATCCTATCTCTATATTTCTCGGAATGAAACGCGCCACGCCGTTAAAGGACGGCGACAGCCGTTTCACCTTGCCCAAACAGCTGAATAAATGAATCGACTAAGTCCGGGTCAAACTGGGTGCCGTGCATCTCTTTAATGTAAGCGAGCGCTTGCTCCACCGACCATTTTTCCTTGTAGGGGCGTTTGCTGGTAAGGGCGTCGAACACATCAACGATGCTTACGATGCGCGCTTCAATGGGAATAGCTTCTCCCGCAAGCTTATGCGGATAGCCCTTGCCATCCCACCATTCATGATGGTACAAAATAATATGCTTGCTCGCCGTCAGCTCGCTAGTAAACAGCTCGTCATTAAACTCGTTGAAAATCTTCTCAATTATGTCGACGCCAATAAACGTATGCATCTCAATAATGGTGCGTTCATAGTCAGCGAGCGGACCGGGCTTATATAAAATCCCCTCGGGAATGCCCGATTTTCCGATATCATGCAAAATGCTCGCCGAGGCGATGCGGCTGAGCCGTTCTTCGTTCCATCCTAACTGCATCCGCTCATTATGATAACGCACAAGCTCCTCTGTAAGATTCCTTACCCGCACAAGATGCGATTCAATGCCAGGATCGCGAATTTCGCAGGAAATGGCAAGCACCTTGAGCAGCGAGCTTTGAATATGCCCAATCCTTTCCTGAGGCATATAGAAGCCGCTAGGGAGCTGCTCCAATTCACGGAAAATACCGATATAATACCAGCTCTCCTCCATATATAAAGGTGTAATGGTAATGGAGGAATGCCAGAGCTGTCCATCCTTGCGGCGGTTAATGAATACGCCAGACCATGGCCGCTTTGCCTTTAACGCTTCCTTCATGCTTTCATGAATATGCACGGGGGTAAGGCTGGTGCGAACAATTCCGGCTGTTTTCCCTAAAATTTCTCTGCGGTTGTAGCCGGTTATCGCTTCATAGCTCGTATTGATTTCTAATATCTGATGCTGATCATCCGTAATAATAACGGCATCACCTAATTGTAAAAAGGTTCTAAGCTGATCGTTCATCCGGTAGACACCCCATTTATAGGCATATATTTATTTGAAATATTTATCTAAGGTATTTATTTAAAAGCATTGAGCAAAAAAGAAGATACGGGCGCCGGTTTGCCGCGATAATAGCCGGGCGAGCTGATGTACAGCTCTTCCTTGGCCCGCGTGACGGCGACATAAGCGAGCCGCCGCTCTTCCTCCAGCGCAGCCTCGGCGACGTCATCCCCGGTCTGGATGGCGCTCCGGTCGCTATTTTTGCTCGCGGACAGCGCGGAGCTGTGCGGCAAAATGCCATCGGATGCTCCGCTGACGAACACGACGGGAAATTCCAGCCCCTTTGATTTGTGGATCGTCATAAAATGAACGGCGTCAGCGCCGCGGCTCGCCAGCTTGAGCTGCCTCATCTCCTGCAGCTTCAGTGCGATCTCGTCCACGAATGCCAAAAACTCGGTGATCGTCGCAAAACGTTTGGCGGCGGTTTCGAGCTCGTCGAGCGTTTCCTTCAAAGCGTCCTTATGCTCGGTAAGCGTCTGGCTTTTATCGGCTTGAATGTAATTGTCATAAAAGCCGTCGCGCAGCAGGCGAATCGCCTGCTCGGGCTTTAGCTTAGGCAAGGAGCGAATGAGCCGCAGCCGCTCTTTGATTTTTTCCTGATGAAACTCCTTAATGCCCGGGAAGCGGACGAGATGGATCAGCGGCCATTTTTTGGCTTGCTGCTTCTCTTCGTTCCAGATGAAAGCCATCGCCTGCTCCGGCTTGACATAAAGCGTTGCCAGAATGTTTTGCATCGCGTCAAAATGGCGCCGATCGATCGCCAGCCGCAAATGGGCAATGATTGGCTTCACAACCCACTGCTCATAAAAGGACTCGCCCCCGCCGTAATCAATAAACGGAATTTGGCGTATGACCAGCTGGTCGAAGATGGCGCGGCTACTGCTCGCCGTACGAAACAGAATCGCGAAATCCTCATAGCTGCGTTTTCCTTGGCTCTGCGCTTCCGTAATTTTATTAACAATCAGCTGCGCTTCATCGTCGGTATTGCCCGGCCTTGCAAATGTTGGGGAGAGGCTTTGCGTCTTGGCTACTTTGAGCGATTTGGGACGGCGCTGCTTGTTGCTGCTAATAATCGCATTGCCCAGCCCGACAATGGCAGCTCCGGAGCGGTAGTTAATATCGAGCACGACATTTTTGCTGGTCGGAAATTGCTGCTCGAAATTTAATATATAATCGTTGCGCGCCCCGTTAAATGAATAGATCGTCTGGTCATCATCGCCAACGACCATCAAGTTGCCATGCTGCGAGACAAGCAGCTTAATCAGCTCATACTGCACCTTATTCGTATCCTGAAACTCATCGATCATGACGTAGCGGAAGCGGCGCTGGAGCATTTCGAGCAGATTCTGATCGGTCGTGAGCAGCCGATAAGCGGCAAGCAGCATATCATCATAGTCGATCAGCTGCTGCTCCGACTTCCACTGCTCGTAGCATTCAAAAAGAATTTTCAGCTGCTTGTCCTCTTCTGTTTTGGCCGGCAGCTCATGAAGCTCCAGCATTTCCAGCTTGTAGGCTGAAAATAACGTAATGAGCGTCTCCGGCTGATACGTCTCATGCAAATTCCGTTCGCGCAGCAGCCGTTTGAAAAAAATTTGCTTCCGGCCGCTGTCGCCTAATATCGCCTGCCTCATGCCCCGCCTGCGCAGCAGCTGCAAGCAGAACGAATGGAACGTTCTGGCTTCTACCGCAGCTGCAGCACTTTCAGAAATGCCGGGCAGCGTGGCAATGCGGGACTTCATTTCCTCTGCCGCTTTTTTGGAAAATGTCATGAGCAGCAGCTGGGATGCCATTACGCTGCGGACAGACAGCAAATAAGCCGTTCGGCAGACGAGAACGGAGGTTTTGCCGGAGCCGGCTCCAGCGAGCGTGAGCAGCGGTCCCTCGGTATGGCGGACAGCGGCAATTTGCGCCTCATTGAGCTGAATGCCGTGCTGCTCCAGCGAGCGAAAAAAAACGGCATCGCTTTCGCCGCGTCCGACAAGCTGCTTGCTCGTATCAGCTGCCGCCTGATTGGCCCGTGGCATTATGTTTGTTGTTACGCCGTAAGGTCTGGGATAATATTTTGTACGTGTTTGTTCCATATGTATAATCACCTGTGCTTGATTATAGCATGGCTTAATGGATTAGGATAAACTAATTAAAGAATAACGATAGGAGTTGAGCTAGATGATTGTGCCAGCGAGAAAAGAAGATGTACAGCAAATTATGCCGCTTCTGCATGCAGCAATTGGCGATATCGCCTGTACGCTGACGGGCGCTAAAGACGAGCAGGAGGCGATGAATAGATTAGCGGATTTTTATGTGGAAAAAGGAAACAGAATCAGCTACGAGCATGTGCTTGTCGCCTGGGAGGGGGAGGCCATCGCGGGCATGGCGCTCGGTTACGGCGGTGATGCAGCTGCGAAGCTTGATGCTCCGCTGCTTTCGCGCATCCGTCAGGAGCCAGCTCATGCCGGCTATCAAATTATGACGGAGGCAAGGCCCGGCGAATATTATTTGGATTCCGTGGCGGTAAATCCCGCCTATCAGGGGAAGGGGATAGCGCGGGCTTTGATCGGCGCGCTGGAGAATAAGGCGAAGGATGCGGGCTGGCCGCGCCTATCGCTCATTGCGCTGGATGATAACGAGAAGGCGACGGCGCTTTATTTTCGGATGGGCTATGCCGAGGATGGAGAGCTGGAGCTGGCAGGGCACCGCTACATTCGAATGGTAAAGCAGCTGACGCAATAATGGATTGCGAAGTAGAGAGCAAACAGGTACGATAGCCATATGGCAAATATTCCATTCATTTACTAACTTGCTAGAAGCAGCTATGGAGGCATAACAAATGAAAGACATCAGCATTCGTATAGTAGAGCCACTGGATGAAACCTTGCACCAACTGATTCAATTGCTAGACGAGGAGCTGCTGGAGCGATATCCGTCGGAAGAGGTGCACGGGCTGGATTTTACCGATCCAGGCATCCAAGACACTGTATTTATTGTCGCTTTTTCCGGGGACGAACCGGTCGGGTGCGGTGCCATCCGGCCGCTGGATGCCCAATATACGGAGCTGAAACGCTTTTTCGTGCATAAAGAAAGCCGGAAGCTCGGCATTGCTGCCGCTATGCTTTCCTTTTTGGAGAATGAGGCGCAGCTGCGCGGCTTTGCCGGCATCCGGCTGGAGACGGGGCCCGAGCAGCCCGAGTCGTTGAAGTTTTATGAAAAGCATGGCTACATATTTATCGGGAAATTTGGCGAATATGTCGATTATGAGCTGAGCATGTGTTATGAGAAGCGCTTCGGCGCATAAAGAAGGGGCGAACATGATGAACGTATTTGAAGGATGCAGCAGGCAAAGCTTAAGCAAGGAGCTGTCCTGGATTAATGAGCCGAAGAGCTGGGAAGTGAATGAGCACCAGCAGTTGGTCGTGCAAGCGCCGCCGATGGGCGATTTTTTCATCGATCCGGCAGGAGGCAACACGAAAAACTCCGCTCCTTTTCTTTACACATTAGTTGAAGGCGATTTCTATGCCGTCACTCGCGTTGCGGTTGATATGAAGCAGACGTACGATTCCGGCTGCTTGATGATTATGGCAGACGAAGATCACTGGGCCAAGCTTTGCTCGGAGTTTTTTGACGATATGCCGTCCATTCTCAGCGTTGTGACACGCGGCGCATCCGATGATTGTGTTTCCAGCGATGCCCAGATCGTTCGGCCTTTTTTGCGTATTGCCCGGGCTGGCAATAGCTTTGCGTTCCATTATTCAGTGGATGGCGTCAAATGGAAAATGGTCCGTTATTTTGGAATGGACATTCCCGCAACGATTAAAGTTGGCGTCGTCGCCCAATCGCCGATTGGAGAAGGCAGTACCGCAACATTTGATTATTTAAAAATCAGCACAAACGTAATTGGCGACATTCGCAGCGTTAATTAACGAATTGCAACTTGAGCAGCAAGCAGGAGGGGTTATTTCATGCCCATGCTGCTGAACAGGAAGGTAATAAGCTCGGTGGGGCCAGGCATGTCGGGGAAAAAAACGAGCAAAATAGCCAAAGCTGCCGTTAATGCTGTTATGGCGATTGCCGTAGTCATTTCCCGGCGCCCGTTGTCCTGCCCGCGAGTTTCTCCATATATAATAATGACGGAGACGAGCAGAATACCTGTAATAAACAGCACCTTCATCGAGAGTCCTCCTGTATGTTTTGTTGCATTTATTCATTGGATTGGCCCGGTATCCCTTGCGGATCACCGGATTTTCCTGTGCGCAAAATGCGAGCCTCTACATGGATTGTCGTTTTTATTTTTGGCAGGTCGCTTTCCCACTGGGCCCTTTTTGCTTTCCATTTGTGTGGGAAATGATTGCGGTACGCATTCGCATAGCCGAAAAAATCGGTTTTCAGCTTTTGCTGGGTTAATTGCAGTGCGGCTTCCGCTCGCTGCTTAAACTGTTCTTCAAACAAAGCCTGAATTTTTTCTACATTCGGCGGTGGCAGCAGCGACAGATCAGTTGTATTCAAGATGACGTCGCCCTTTGTTTTAATGTTGACCTTCATCGTCCAGTTTCCGTCAGCAAAGCCGGGAACAAACTCCGTACGAATGAATTGCGGTTTGATGGTGACAGCTGCTTGCTTGTTGGTTTTATCCGGGTTAACCGTCAAAACGATATTGTCCAGTTGATTCAGCATCATAAGTATGCCTAGGCTCATCGGCTCGGTTACGACGCGAATTTCCCGGTCATCCTTAATTAAGGCCAGTCCAAATACAAAGGGCATCGTAGCTTTCTTATTTTGTCCAGGCGCGGGTGGAGCAATTTTCAGCCTGGATAGTACGGCTGATTTGCTTAGACCTTCCAGCGCTTGGGCTAAATCAAGCACCGTCATTTTGGTACCCAACTTCATATTGCCCATTTCACGCAAAGCTTCCGCCGAGCTTCGCTCAAGAGGAGGCAGCAGGGAGAGGATATCCTCTGCTTTAGTCTCGCTAATATAAACATAAGCATGTTCACGAAATTGGGAGAAGCGCAGCAAAAAGTCCATGTACTCGCGAATGCCGAGCTTTGCTGTCTTTTCTCCTATGACAATGGCCTCGCAATGTCCCCAGAAAACGTGGCGGGAAATTTTGCGCTGCAGCCGGGTCATTGCGTCTGCAATATTAAGCCCTTCTGCGGTTTGCACCATCGTAACGCCGCTCGGAGATCCTTCACTGCCACCGGTCCCTCCGGTCGCGCTGCTGCCGCTTTGGCGTGGAATGAAAATTTGAATCGAAAGATGGACTTTACCATCCTTGGTTCGGTCAATGCCGGTTGCAAGCACCATTGCCAAGTCATTAATTTCCACACGATCCCAGCAGCCTTGCAAAAGCGCCATGCTGCATGCCGCCAGAAGCAGGAGTGCGATTTTGCGCCGCAGGTTGTGCAGCTTGCTGCTTATCATGAGGATGCCTTCTTTTTGCGGGTCAGCTTGTTTTTAATGAGACTAACCAGCAGCAGCAGCAAGGGCAGGATGAACAGGCTGGCAATCGTATACGTATTGCCAGATACGCTGATCAAATTGGCGATATCCGCTTGGCTTCTGGCCGACCAGTAAGCAAAAACGGTGCAAAGAAAGGCAAGCGGCATAACGACGGAGCGATAGTGCTTTAATTTAAGCCAGTCGGCAACAGTAATCGAATAGACGTACAGAAAGACAGATATTTTCACAAAAATACCCGATATCCAAATAGCGATTACGAGAGCTTCCAAATGCTGCATAAAATCGGCAATGGTTATGTAACGGGCAGCAATCATCACCGGATAAATAAAGCTGGAGGTCAAATCGCCCATTAGGAATAAGCACACCAGATTGGTGACCACCATCGTGATGGTGACGAACAGTACCGATAGCATACTTTTTCGCATCGCTTTCTCACGGTCGTTAACGTAGGGGAGCAGAAACGCTATCAAAATATATTCGCTGAACCAGGCAGCCGGCGCGAGCGCGCCTTTAATAGAAGGGCCAATTCCATTCTCGGCAATGGGCAGCAGCTCGGAAGGATGGAGCTGGCCGATCAGCAGAACAAATATAAAGGCTGCGAGAAAAATAAAAACGGCTGTAAAAATCTGCGCGCTTCTCCCAATAACCTCGATGCCGAGGCGGGCATTGATTGCACAGACGAGCACCATCGATCCGGTTACAATGAACTGCGGTGTCATCGGCAGCGCATTGCTAATAATAAACTCGCCATATTGGCGAATAATGATGCCTGTTAAATGGGGCAAATAAAAAATATAAAACAAGCCTACCAGAAAACCCGGAACAGCTCCAAGCAGGCTGAAGCTCGTTCGAATCAGGGTGCTGTCTGGTTTCAGCCGATTGAGCTTGACCGCCACCCATACGGTCAGCATGCCAAACAAGCCTGCCCAAATCGGGGAGATCCACATGTCCTGATGGGCATGGGTCATCGTAATGCTGGGAACAGACAATATGGATGTGGCGAGAATCGACGGATAGAGCAAAATAGCCATCTGTGACGATGATATTTTTCCAGTTTCAAGCATGGGAGCTTCAGCCTCCTCCGTTATAATGTAGGGCAGGTTTTGGCCACTGCCGGCTATTTTTTGTTCCCGCTTGGGCTGCTGCGCCCGGAATGCCGTTCTTTTCGGGCTTCGTTCATCCAGGCAGGAGCACGCCAGATGACATCGCGAATAGTCCCCATCGAAGCTGGCGTAACAGGTGACAAGTAGGGAACGCCGAAGGAACGCAAACTTGATAAATGGATGACGATCAAAATCAGTCCAAGCATCATGCCGATCAGTCCCAGCGTTCCTGCCAGCAGCATGATTGGAAACCGCAGCAAACGGGAGGAAATGCCAGCCGCATAACGCGGAATCATAAACGATGCAATACCGGTTGTGGCCACGACAATAACCATTGGCGCAGAGACGATGCCTGCCGACGTGGCAGCTTGTCCGATGATGAGCGCGCCCACGATGCTGACAGCTGATCCGACCTGTCTTGGGAGCCTGACCCCAGCCTCGCGCAGCGCTTCGAAGGCGATTTCCATAATCAGCGCTTCAACTAGCGCTGGAAAAGGGATTTCTTCCCTTGCCTTGGCGATGCTGAGCAGCAGCACCGTCGGAATCATTTCCTGATGGTAGGTTGTAATCGCCACATAAGCTGATGGAAGAAGCAGGGACAGCAGAAAAAAAACATAACGCAGCCAGCGTACAAAGGTGCTCATAATAAAATGCTGATAGTAGTCCTCGACAGACTGCAGCATGGAAAATAAGGTCACGGGAGCGATGAGGGCAAACGGCGTCCCATCAATTAGAATAGCGCAGCGCCCTTCCAGCAAATTTGCGCAGACGACGTCCGGCCTTTCGGTTGCAATCATTTGTGGAAACGGCGAATAAGGCGAGTCGGCAATCCATTCCTCAATATATTCGCTTTCCAAAATGCCATCGGTGTCAATCGCGGCAAGCCGCTTCAACGCCTCATCGACGGTGGCGGGATTTGCGGCTCCCTCCAAGTAGAGAATAGCGATATCGGTTCGTGTATACTCGCCGATCGTCATCGTTAGCAGCTTCATTTTCGGACTTTTCATTTTACGGCGCAGCAGTGACAGATTAATGGACAGTACTTCATTAAACGATTCGCGAGGGCCGCGAACGGTAGATTCCGCTGAAGGCTCCTCAATGCTGCGATGCTCGATTTTTTGCAAGCCGAACGACAGCGCCTCCTCGCTGCCATCGATGAAGAGCAGCGGCATGCCATTGCTAATGATATCGACAGCGTCCTCCAGCGTGCGCACGGTATTGGCAGCGGCGATGGGCAGAAGGTTTAGCAGCTGTGCAGGGGTCGCAGCAGTCAAGCGGCCGGCATCGCTCGCAAGGGGTCGCAAAATGAACATATTCAGCTGCTCATCATCGCACATACTGATATGAAATATGAGCATGGCTTCAGCAAGCTCCCCGATCCGCAAGGAATGGAAGGAGAGGTCAGCGCAGTCTGCATACACACGCCGCAGCTCTGTTATATTTTCATCCAATCGCTGTGAAAGCGGCTGCTGCTCGTCGGGCTGGCGCTTGTCCGACTGCTGCCAATCGGCCCTCGCTGTTTTGTGATTCCAATTGCTGCGTTTGAATCCGCGCATGACAGTACCTCGCTTCCAGAAGATAGAACAAGTCCGTGCCATTAGCGTTTCCAGCACGTTCCTTTCCTATGTAAGGAAACAAATATTTTCAGAAGTGATGAATTATTATGGCGAGGTGTTGAAAAAAAAGCAGCCTTGAATTATAATTGATAATGATAATCATTATATATGGATGAGCGATCATTCAGCAGTGCCAATAGGCCGGGAAGGTGGGAAATGATAAAGCATATGAGAAACTCGATACGGATGGGCTTCCAAGAAGAGGATACACACTTTAGGCATAACACCGAATCTGTTGCAGGAGGAAGAAGCAAGCTTGGGCAGACGGTTGAATATATGAAACGCCATTATCACAAACCAATTACACGGGACATGCTCGCCAGCATGGTTGGCATTACGCCGGAGCATTACTCCCGCGCCTTCAAGAAGCATATGGGCATCAGCCCGATCGATTATTTAATCGCCATTCGCATTGACCGGGCTAAAGGTCTATTGAAGGAGACGAATGCGACGGTGCGCAGCATCGCTCGTCAGGTCGGCTACGAGGATCCGTATTATTTCAGCCGCCGCTTCAAGCAGGAGGTTGGTGTAGCGCCATCCGCCTACGCGGTGCCTGGATATAGCGCAGGATTATAATTCATAGATGAAACATGCCGGGGCTTAATAGACCCGGCATGTTTTTTTATACAGCCCAGCTTGTATAGTATAATGGAAAATAAGAGACAGCAGGTTTAGACTGAATGGGTTGCGGTAATAAGGATTGAGTTCGATTACTTCATGGACAGGAGGAATTAAGATGGATTTGGGTATACAAGGGAAACGCGCCATTGTGACGGGGGGAAGCAAAGGAATTGGGCTTGCCACCGCGCTGCGGCTGGCGGCTGAGGGAGCAGAAGTAGCGATAGTTGCCAGACAGGAGGGACCGCTGCAAGAAGCAGCAGAACGGATTAAGCAAGCGACAGGCAAAAAGCCGTTGATCATCTCCGCCGATGTATCAGTTGAGGCTGACGTACAGCGGGCAGTTGCCGAGGTGGTCCAGCAGCTTGGCGGTGTTGATATTCTCGTAAACAATGCTGGAACGTCGGCAGCGCTTCCGTTCGATAAGGTTGTGCCGGATGCGTGGGCAGCTGATCTTGACCTTAAGCTGTATGCGGCCATTCATTTCGCGCGAGCGGCACTTCCTTATCTCCGCGAGGCAGGAGGCGGCGCCATCGTAAATGTGACGGCTATTGGCGGCAAGACGCCAGCAGGCTCCTCGCTGCCTACTTCGGTAAGCCGGGCGGCTGGCCTTGCGCTGACGAAAGCGATGAGCAAGGATTTGGCGGGCGATGGCATCCGTGTGAATGCTGTCTGCATCGGCCTCATCCGCAGCGATCAAATTGAGCGCAAGTGGAAACAGACCGCTCCCGATCTGTCGTGGGAGGAGTTCGCGGCGAGCCCGAAACATGATATTCCGCTTGGACGCATCGGCAATCCGGAGGAAGCCGCGAATGTCATCGCTTTTCTCGTCTCGGAAGCGGCTTCCTTCGTCACGGGAACTTCCGTCAATATTGACGGCGGCAAAGCAGCGGTGCTGTAGCTTCATTTGAAAAATAAACCCGGCATCCGCCATTTTCTTTCCTTTATGTATGCAAGCAGAGGCGTTAGCTGCGACTTGTTTTGTCGCAGCTGACGCCTCTATACCTCTGCTGCCGCGGCAATCGTCTGGTTGCGGCCCGCATTTTTTGCTTGATACAATGCTTGGTCCGCTTTCAGAAGCAGCTCCTCGGGGCTGGTGCCATGAAGCGGATACTGGGCAACCCCCTGTGAAATCGTTACGCGCCCAACGACCGGATCTACTCCTTCCTCCACAGCAATCCGCAGCTGCTCGGCGACTAAATAAGCTTCCGATAGCGCCGTCTGCTGAAGCAAAATAACAAGCTCCTCCCCGCCGTAGCGGTAGCCGATATCCTCTGGCCGAATGGCATGAATGACCGTTTGCGCCAGCTGCCTGAGTACCGCATCGCCTGCTTGATGCCCAAATTTATCGTTGACCCGCTTGAAGCGGTCAATATCGATAATAATAATGGAGAAGGGCAGCTTCTCTTCCATCCACAACGTCAAAAATTTGATTAAGGTGCGCCTATTCATGAGCCCCGTTAGCGGGTCCGTTTCCGCATCTTTCGTTAATTGATGATGCTGAGCCTGAATAAGCGATCCAACATTGATCGTTGATTTAATAAGCAGATCCGTTTCCCGAATCCAGTGGTTTTTGCGCCAGGAGCTAAGCTCGCCTGCGTCCCCGAGCTGGCTGACGAACTGCGAAAGCTTTAGAAACGGCTTGGCAATGCGCCGCGCCAATATAATGACCGCGAATATAAGCAGCAGCAGCGGGATGGCAATTGTGACGGCAGCATTTTTGAAATGGTAAACGAGCTGGTCCTTAATGCTTTGCATAGGAGTGGCTGCCACGATGCCCCAGCCATTTTCCTTAACACTGGCATATCCGACGAGCAGCTTGCTGCCGTTCAAGCTGGTAATCATTTCGCTGCCGTTTTGCCCAGCCATCAGCTTTTTCACTACCATATTTTTGCTTATGTTTTTGCCAATGAGCATGGGGTCGGGGTGAAAGAGCAGGTTGCCCTGCTGATCTACAATATAAAAATAAGACTCCAAAAAATCATTCGTATTTTTCTCAAAAATCGTATTCATAACATTATTTTTCTTCAAATAAATGCTGCCGCCAATAAAACCCTCGTATTGCTGGTTTTTGTCATATAGCGGCTCGCTCACCATAATAAATAAATTGCCTGTCCGTTCATCAAAAAAGGGGTCCGATATGCTCGATCGCTTTGATGCCAGCGCTTGTTTCAAGGAAGCTGACGTAATCGGCTCATTGATTAAGCTGCTTATTTCCTCCGTAGCTCCTCTTATAATTCCGTGTTTATCCACGACTACGATAGAATTGAAAAAATTGCTGCTATGCTTCATTAAATTTAAATCCTCATTCATCCGCTGAACTTGATCAGGCTCGTCCCACATGCCCTCCTGTTCTATTTGCACACTGTGTTTCAAGCTTAGCCGTATCGTTTTGGTTAGCGCGTCAAGCGTATCGCTCATTTTGCTCGCTTTGGAGAAATTGGTGGATAATGCTGTACGTTCCATTAAAAGCTTGCTGGATTGGAAGGACGAAAGCAGCACGAGGATAATCGTGACCAAGACGCATAAAAAAACGAGACCGCTAAGTACAGTTGCCAAGCTAATTTTGCGCTTTTTGTACGCCGAGAGAGGGGCTTTCATCGTAATGACTTCCTTTCGTTTCGCTGAAGTATGCCAAAGGAAAACGTTGTATAAAGTGATTTTGTTGTATCGTCTGAAAGTCCTTTTAACTTCCTATAAAAGTAATTATATGTAATATCAGGGATAATGAAAGAGGAAAATTTAATAGCGTTATAGCTATGAAATGTCGCTTCTATTGTTATTATCGGTTTTGTGCTAAAATTGGATTTGTGAAATGACTAGCTGATGCTGCTAAATGCACTATTTTGAAAGCATATTAATGAAATGGGAGCATGTATTGAATATATTCTGAATGGAAGTGAAGCTGGAGAAATAAGCTCGTACCGTTGTGGACAAGCTAGGCTGGTGATTTATATTATACAGCGTGAGCTGTGATTCAAACAGTAGCAGTGCTAAAGAAAACGATGCCTGCTGCAACGACTTATTGGCTGTTCAGCATTCCTTTTGGAATCCGGCATGGCAGTGTTTTGGCTGTCCAAAGCTAGTATGCTTGCTTTTTTGATATATCTATAATAAAATTAAGATGATAATGATTACAAATTGAGAAATGACAAGCCGCAGGACGATGCAAAGGAGGCTCATGAGCGATGAGCGAACTGGACATTCAAATGGATAATATTAACCAGCAGCTGAAAGCGAAGGGCTACAAGCTGACGCATCAGCGCGCAATGACTTTAAGAGTGCTGCTGGAGAACGAGCAGGACCATCTCAGCGCAGAGGACGTATATATGCTGGTCAAGAAGTCATACCCGGAAATCGGACTGGCGACCGTTTATCGGACGCTTGAGCTGCTGACCGAGCTGCATATTGTAGAAAAAATGAACTTTGGCGATGGCGTTGCCCGTTTCGACTTGCGTGACGCCAGCCAAGAACATATGCATCACCATCTGATCTGCGCCAAGTGCGGCGTGCTGAAGGAAATTCAGGAGGATTGGCTGCTTGAGCTGGAGCAGCGCGTACAGCGCGAATTCGGCTTCACGGTTACCGACCACCGATTGGATTTTACAGGCATGTTCCAAGGCTGCAACGCCGGCGATTGCAAGCGAGGCAAAGATACGAAAGCGAGTTAATTGCTCATTTTATGGAGAAATGCATGCATAGAAGCCAGCCATTGGGCTGAAAAACGCTGATTCCACCAAATAAAGGTGATTCAGCGTTTTTTTTTACTGCATATTTTTATTTGGTATTGATAATAAGGCTTAGTAAACCGTTATATAGGTATAGGACTTGCGGCTTAAACTACCAGTTAAGAAGGTGACAAAAACATGAAGACTATATTGGTAGATAACGAGCCTCTTACGCTCAAGCTCCTGGAAGAGGAGTTAGGCAAAATTGGGGGCATTGATGTTGTGGGAAGCTTTTCCAATCCTGAGCTGGCGCTTCAGCATATTTTAGCCGATCCTCCGATCGCTTTATTTTTAGATATCGATATGCAGGAGCATGGCGGGATGCAGCTTGCAGAGCAAGTGATGCAGCAATTTCCAGAAGTTATGCTTATTTTCCTGACTGAGCAAGAGAAATATGCGGTGAAAGCATTCGAGCTTAGCGCTCATGATTATATAATGAAGCCATTCAGCCATGAGCGGTTGTGCATGACGGTTGAACGGCTATTAAAGCGGGCTCGGATTGCTCCTCCTGCTGTGCTGCCGGCTTCTGGACCAGCTAAAATGATTCACTGCTTTAGATCGCTGCGAATCGGGCCGAAGGGCGATGAGAGCGCTACGCTCAAATGGAAAACCTTGAAGGCGCAGGAGCTTTTCGCCTATTTGCTGGAGCATCGCGGGAAGCTGATTCGCAAGCAAGATTTGCTGGATCAGCTGTGGCCGGAAATCGAATGGCGCAGAGGCACCTCCCAGCTGTATACAGCGATTTATCAAATTCGGCGAATCATGCGTGAAGAGGGTGTCGGTATCCGAATCGTTAACCGTGATGAGGGCTACACGCTCGATTTGAATGGCGTACTGCTGGATACGGAGGAGTGGGAACGGAAAATCAAGAGAATCCCTCCGTTAACAGATGAAACATTGGAACAGCATCAGCAGATGCTGGAAATGTATCCTGGCGACTACTTGCTGGAATATTCGTATGAATGGGCCGAAAGGGAGCGTCGGCGGCTTCGCACCGTATGGCTGCGCCATGCCCAGCACATTGCCCAGCATTTTGATTCCATTGGCAATGAGGCAAAGGCGGCCCAGCAATATTTGCTCATTCAAAAACAGCTGCCCTCCGAGGAGCAGATTTATTTTGATCTGATGCGCTTGTATGACCGAATGAATGAGCGGTTTGCTGTGCAGCGGCAATACGAACAGCTGCTGAAGATGCTGAGGCAGGAGTTTGATGCCGAACCGCTGACATTGGTACAGCAATGGTACGAGCAATGGCAATACAAGCATAGCCAGCGTTTGTCGGCGCAATAAGCGAAAGGCCATTGCATAGCTGCTCCGTCTATACGAAGATTTTTAATCTTTCATTATCATGGACTAAATTTACTGAAAATTCAAATATTTACCAACTGAAAAGAGGGAAAGAAATGGGGCATCTCCATGGCACCTATGATAGCTCACTGATTATTTTCTCCTACATTATTGCAGCACTAGCGTCGTTTGCAGCTCTGGATCTGGCCGAGAAGGTCGGCATTTCCGGTGGCCGCAAGCGCTGGCTGGGTATTACGATTGGCGCCGTTATTTTGGGAATGGGCATTTGGTCGATGCATTTCGTCGGCATGATGGCCTTCTCCCTGCCAATCGTCGTAGCCTATGACCTGATCGTTGTACTGCTGTCCCTTCTCGCCGTCATTGTGGCCGCATTCATTGCGCTGTATGTCATTGGAAGGGATGAATTGAAAATCGGCAGGCTGCTGGCAGGAGGTTTGCTGCTGGCCACCGGCGTGTCGGTTATGCATTTTGTAGGCATGGAGGCTATGCTGATTCAGATTCATTATGATCCGCTGCTGTTTCTGCTTTCTATTTTTATTGCGTTTGCCGCATCTGTTACCGCTTTATGGCTCGTATTTTATTTCCGTAAAACGAGCAAGCAGGTCATGCTTTGGAAAAAGCTTAGCGCTGGCATGATCATGGGAGCGGCTATTGCGGGCATGCATTACACCGGAATGATGGCGGCAACGTTCAGCTCGGAAATCAAAACGGCGATCTTTTTTGAAATGGTGCTGGCTACTAAGCTGCTTGCTTATGTCATTATTGCTGGAACACTGATTACGTGCATGATGTCGCTGGTCGTTCTGTTTATCTCCAAACGGCTGGAGAGCAAGGAAACGCAGCTCGATGAGCATGAGAAGTGGTACAAGTCATTGTTCGACAACAATTTGGATGGCATTATTTCGGTTAATATTCAAGGCCAGATTATTGGCTTCAATCCAATGGCACTCGAAATTACAGGTCTAAAAAGCGAGCAGCTGCTCAATCAGCCTATAAATCTGCTTTTGCCCTATATTACGCCAGACCAGCTTGAGCATACAGTAGCGATGTTTACGAAAGCTTTTCAGGGCGAGGCTCAGCGTTATACCTCTGCCATCTTGCGAAATGGAGAGGAGCGCGTAGATATTAGCGTTGTAAGTGCTCCGGTTGTTGTAGGCGATGCAGTTGTAGGTATTTATGTCATCGCCAAAGATATTTCAGAGGAAAAGCAGGCGGAGGAAAAGGTAAGGTATTTGGCGTTTCACGATGAGCTGACAGGCTTGCCGAATCGCAGAATGTTCAATCAAGTGCTGGATGAAGAAATTGAGAGACCGAAGCCGACAAGCGAGGCAGCAAGGGAAGACGATTCTGTTTTCGCTGTAATGGTGCTTGATATCGATCGATTTAAAATGATTAATGACTCGCTCGGCCATTCTTATGGCGACCTGTTTCTTCAAGAAATGGGCAACCGAATCAGCAGAAGTGTAGAAGGTTATAATGTGATGCTTGCCAGAATGGGCGGTGATGAATTCACCCTGCTGGTGCCTCATTCTGATTCAGGCATTGTGACGGAAATTGCCGAGAAAATTATTCATGCGATCCAGCTTCCCTATCGTCTCAAGGAAAGCGACTTTTATGTATCGGCCAGCATCGGCATCGCCTTATATCCGCAGCATGGGACGGATACGAGCCAATTGCTAAAAAATGCAGATACGGCAATGTACGAAGTGAAGAAAAAAGGAAAAAATGGCTTTCAGTATTATTCGGCCGAACTCAACGACAAGCTGCGCAATAAAATCGAGCTGGAAGGCGACTTGCGAAAAGCGGTGGAGCTGGGCGAGCTTGAGCTGTATTACCAGCCCCAGATAAGAGCCGAGGATGAGCACATGATTGGGGTCGAGGCACTCGTCCGCTGGAACCATCCAACGAAAGGCGTGCTGTCTCCAGGCATATTTATTCCGATTGCGGAGGAGACGGGCATTATTTACGAGCTGGGGACCTGGGTGCTCCGGGAAGCCTGCCGTCAAATGCGCAAATGGCATTTAGCGGGCGGGCCGCTCATCCCAGTCTCGGTCAATTTATCCTCCCAGCAATTCCATCAGCCTTATTTGGCCGAATACGTGAAGGATATTTTGCGGGAGACGGGGCTTGAGCCGCATTTTTTGGAGCTGGAAATTACCGAAAGCATGATGATGGACGCCTCGGTATCGACAGCGATTTTGAACCAGCTCAATGATTTTGGCGTGCGAATTAGTCTCGATGATTTTGGAACGGGCTACAGCTCGCTTAGCTATTTGAAGATGTTCCCGATTCACAAGGTGAAAATCGATCGTTCCTTTATTCGCGATATTACGGAAAATGACAACGATAAGGCGATTGTATCCACCATTATTTCCATGGCCCAGCATTTAAATATGGAGGTTATTGCCGAAGGCATTGAAACGAAAGCCCAGCTGGACATTTTAACTGACAAGGACTGCGAGAAAATACAAGGCTATTATTTCAGCCGTCCTTTGTCCGCTATTGATGTAGAAGAGGAATTTTTCATACCTGGTCGCCAAGAGAAAACAGCATTTCATTCCTGATTCAACAGAGAGCGGAGGTGATAAGGTGGACTATTGGAAGAAATCTTTGCCGAATATGTACAAGCAGTTTCCTGAGCCGATCATTACAATCGGAGAAAATGGCGTCATTCTTCATATGAATGAGGCTGCTAAACAATATCAGCGGGGGGCTATCCGCGATTTGCTTCCGGGAGCCAGATTGTCAGAGCTGAGACGGATAACGAAGGAGGAGGGCGCAAGGCTTGAGCAATTTTTGAGCCGGCCAGATGGCACCTGTTCGGAGCGTCATTTTTTATATTTTGACGATTCGGAAGGGGGAGTTATCAGTTGGGAGCTGTACAAGCTCCCTTATGATGCCAGCAACAGCAGCTTAGGCAGCCATCTTCTCATTCGGGATCGTTCGGAATCGATTAGGCAGCAGATGGAAAGCGAGGCTATTAGGGCGCGTTACAACGAGCTGCTAGACATATACTTAGATCCGATTGTCATTCATCAGGACTCAAAAATTGTTTTCATCAACCATGTGGCTGAGCAGACGATTGGCGGGAGCAGTGAACAGCTGCTTGGCCAGAATATTTTTCGGTTTATTCATCCTAGCGATTGGGACAATGTAGCTAAGCGCATAAAAATGATGTATAAGACGAAGCAGCGTACCAATATTAAAGAAATTCAGCTTATTAGCTTTCGCGATGAGGTTTTTGAGGTTGAAACGATGAGCAAAATGATTGACCATAACGGCCGTCCAGCCGTATTGACGATCATCCGCGATAATAGCGCCCGAAAAAAAGCGGAGCGTGATATGATTCACCAGGCTTTTCATGATTCTTTAAGCGGTTTGCCGAATCGCTCCCATTTCAACCAACAGCTGTCGAAAATGATTGAGCGAAGCAGTGCAAGTCTTAGCGATGGGAGCAAGCAGGTTTCCCGTTTTGCCGTTATGGTACTTGACCTTGACCGTTTCAAAAATATTAACGATTCACTTGGACATGCCTACGGGGATGTGTTCCTGAAGGAGATGGGCTGTCGTATTCAATCTTGTGTAAGAGACAGTGAAACTTTAGTAGCCAGAATGGGAGGAGATGAATTTACGTTATTAATTAATCGCTTTCAGGATGAGCAGCAGCTCGGTCTGCTCGCAGGAAGGATTACCGCTGCTATTCAGCAGCCCTACCGACTGAAGGACAGCGATTTTTATACGACGGTCAGCATTGGAATTGCCGTCTACCCTGACAATGGACAGGATACGGTACAACTGCTCAAAAATGCCGATACCGCGATGTATGAAGTGAAGCGCAACGGTAAAAACGGATATCAGTTTTATTCGTATGAATTTAATGAGCAGCTTCAGCTTAGGCTGGAACTGGAGAGCGAGCTGCGCAAGGCGATGGAACGCGAGGAATTTAGATTGTACTACCAGCCGCAAATTAGCTCCATTGACAATAAGATGATTGGCGTCGAAGCGCTGATTAGGTGGGAGCATCCAATAAAAGGCATAATCTCGCCTGGTGTATTTATTCCGGTAGCTGAGGAAAGCGACTTGATTTACAGCATTGGCGAGTGGACGATGCGCGAGGCTTGCAGGCAGATGAAGAAGTGGCATGATGAGGGCTTTTTTTTCGCATCGGTATCCGTCAATTTATCGGCAAGACAGTTTCTTCAGCCAAATCTGGTTCAGCAAATTCATGTTATTTTAGAAGAAACGGGGCTTGATCCGAGCTTTCTAGTGCTGGAAATTACCGAGAGCATGATGATGGACGCCTCGCATTCCATTGGAATATTAAATGAATTAAATAGCTGCGGTGTTAAAATCAGCCTCGATGATTTCGGGACGGGCTACAGCTCGCTCAGCTACTTAAAGCATTATCCAATATATAAGCTGAAAATTGACCGTTCCTTCATCATAGATATTACAACGGATGAGAGCGATCAAGCGATTGTCGCCACGATTATTTCCATGGCCAAGCATTTAAAGCTGGAAGTAATCGCGGAAGGGATTGAAACGAAGGAGCAGCTCGATTTTCTAACCAGTCATGACTGCAAGGAAATTCAAGGCTACTATTATTGCCGTCCGCTGCCGGCTCAGGTGCTGGAGGAAAAGTATTTAGCGATCCAAGAGGAAAATGATGGCATATGGGGCGAATTGAAGCATTAACGGCAGTTTGGTTGTGGCAGCGTTTAATCCAATTGAAGGTCGGCTTTAGCTTGTAGGACACAGTTTTGGCAGACGCATGACTGGTTGCGCTGTGCAGGCGGAATTTGTTCAAGCAGACTTTGTGGAACGCGCTCCCGGAAGCACCAGCAGGAGTGGGGCACTTGCCCCGCTTCTATGGCGCAGCCACCCGGTCCGCCGCATAATGGGCATTTTTTCAAGGCGGTAAGCCCCTTTCCTCTAAGGGTAAAAAAAATTTCTATAAAACACTTGATAATAATAATCATTATTGGTAAAATACATAAAGAAAGAAGGGACCGCAACATCCCTTCCATCAGATCAGTTATTTCGTTTCGAAAGTTCGGCAATCTGTTTCGCTAGCTTCGTGTGCAGCATCTCTGCTATTGCTGACGATATAGATTGATGAAGCGCTGCATTTGTTGTCATCTACCCAATGACGGCAAGAGTCGACTTCGCACAATACGTCTTTAGCCATTACTATCACCTCCCATGGTTAGTAGTCGGTGCACAAATATAAAGCTTATTGACCTCTTATTGGCGTAAGGGGTTATTTGTGCTTTGTAGATAGTTACCCGTCTATCTTACCAAATGAAACCATCATTTACAACCTGTCCACTCCTGCAGCTGGCCTGATTTATCAGGATCTGAAAGGCTTGCCCTCTATGTAATAAGCATTCTCGCTGTAGGTACGAAAGGCGATTTCTGCTTCCGCCAACTCAAGCCTCTCCATGTAACGGTGAACAATAGCGGCAAAGCGGTCCCGAACCTCCTGTCCGCGTTCAAACCAGCCAATTTCAATAAAAGGAAACGAACAATCATCGGCAAGTCCTCCATAAATGGAAGTGGTTGCGAGGCACTCTATAGTGAAATTATCTACTCCGCAATCACAGAGGACAGCGAGCTCTTGAACAAGCTCAGGCGCGATGCTGCGCAAGCTAGGTGCAGGCACACCGCGAAATAATAAATGAGGCATATGAAAGTTCTCCTTCTAGTTCGTCATTTTAAATTGCATAACTTGCAGTCTACTATAAAGCAAGTTATCTTTATCTTAACAGAAATTCCTATTTAGCGGGGGTTCATTGCAAGGAAAGGATGTTGGACAACGATGGCAATAACGGTGGCTGAAGTCGTTGCTAGGCAGCGACAATGGTTCGAGAGCGGCAAGACACGCTCGGTTGAGGCGCGCATTCAGAAGCTCGAAAAGCTGCGCGAGGTGATGCAAAGGCATGAGCAGAAGCTGCTTGCAGCTTTAAAGACGGATTTGAATAAATCGGAGTTTGACGCGTATGCGATGGAGCTTGGCCTCATCTATACGGAGTTTAGGCATACGATTAAGCATATAAGAGGCTGGGCGAAGCCAAAGCGCATTAAGACAGCAATGACGCATATTGGCAGTACGAGCAAAGTCATTTCGGAGCCTTATGGCGTTGCAGCCGTTATTGCGCCATGGAACTATCCGGTCCAGTTGGCGCTTGTTCCGCTTATTGGAGCGATTGCAGCAGGCAATACCGTCATTTTGAAGCCTTCGGAGCTGGCGCCGAATGTTGCGGACTCCCTGGCAGGGATCATAGCAGAAGCCTTTGAGCCGGAGTGGGCTGCGACAGTACTTGGCGATGCCGAGGTTAGCACGGAGCTGCTGGCAGAGAAGCTTGATTATATCTTTTTTACCGGGAGCGTTGGCGTTGGCAAAATCGTAATGACGGCAGCTGCCAAGCATTTGACGCCGGTAACGCTGGAGTTGGGTGGCAAGAGCCCCTGCATCGTGCATAAAGATGCGAATTTGGCGCTTGCAGCGAAGCGGATTGCATTCGGCAAGTTTACAAACGCTGGACAAACCTGCGTTGCACCGGATTACTTATACGTTCATCAAGAAGTAAAGGAACGCTTCG
The DNA here is from genome assembly GCF_059383875.1 of Paenibacillus sp. JT22N7. Lineage (NCBI taxonomy): Bacteria > Bacillati > Bacillota > Bacilli > Caryophanales > Paenibacillaceae > Paenibacillus > Paenibacillus sp. JT22N7. The sequence continues at coordinate 92,958 of NZ_JBXENY010000007.1, read as the reverse complement.
TCAAGCTGCTGAAGGCTGCGATTGAAGAGCTGTATGGCAGCGAGCCGCTCCATAATGACAGCTACACGCATATTATTAGCGATCGGCACTTCGCGAGGCTTGCCAGCTTTATGAACGACGGGCGCATTATAATTGGCGGAGACAAGGATGCTGCGCGCCGGGTCATTGCGCCAACGGTACTGGAAGGTGTGGATTGGCAGGCGCCAGTTATGCAGGAAGAAATTTTTGGCCCCTTGCTTCCGCTTATGACGTTTCAATCGATTGAGGAGGTTATGTCGGCCGTTGCCGCGCGTTCGCATCCGTTAGCGCTGTATTTGTTTACAGAGAGCACGGAGGTGCAGCGCCGGATTACGAGGGAGCTGTCGTTTGGTGGCGGCTGCATCAACGATACCTTAATGCATATGGCATCGCCGCATTTGCCGATTGGCGGAGTGGGAGACAGCGGCATGGGCAGCTATCACGGGGAGAAAACCTTTTATACTTTCTCTCATCAGAAAAGCTTGCTTAAACAAACAACGCGCTTTGATATGCCTTTCCGCTATCCGACGTCCAAGTGGGGCAAGAAGCTGATACGCAAGCTGCTCAGATAATTGCAATCGTAAAGCCTCCTGAATTTTAGGAGGTTTTTTTAATACTACGAAAACGGTACTGTTCTAAAGCGATTTGCAAAATAATGATTTCTCTAGTCAAAAATGTTAGCGGAAATCGGTTTTAGAAGCTATACAATATTCGGAAAGCAAACAGAAAATTTAAACCTTGTAATTACTGTATAATTACTCTCTATATTAAATTTATGGAAAACAAAGTAGAATATACGAACAAACAATAGGATGAAAAAGAGGTCGTATCGTGAAGCTAACTCCATAGCATTTTTTGAGAATCAGCTAAAATTGCAGCAAGCCCCTATTAGTGACGGCTTATTCAAGTAGTTTCGATAAAGTAACGATAGAAAGGAATGTATCTCTTGAAGAAGCTAGGACAGTTGAATACGCTGCGCAATCAAATATTAATTGGATTTATGCTTGTAATGGTTATCGTGCTGGCATCGGTCGGCTACTTTACGTATGGTCAGGTATCCGTGCTCTTGCGAAACAGTGCGGAGAAGCATATTCAACAGACCGCCGTTCAAGCTATGGGGAAGCTTGATGTGCTTCTGGGACAAATCGATACGCTTACTGCGCAGGTGGCTACGAATGCGTCTATTCAGCGATTATTGACAGAGGAAATGTTTGGCAATACGATCCGCTTTGAAGAGCGTCAGTCGCTGCAGCAGGAAGCGCGGAAATATGAAGCGTATGTCACGGGGATCCGAGCGCTTGAAATGTACAGCAGTGATTATAGAAGGCTGTTTCCGCTAGATGACATTAGTCTGGAAAGCCGGGTGCCGAAGGAGTGGATTGACCAAGCAGATAACGGCAAAGGTCGCTTGGTATGGCTTGGCTTTGACCCACAGGATTCAAACGTTGTCATTGCTATTCGCCATATTCGCTTAGTGGACCGTTCCTTCATTCATGCTGGCTATTTGGTCGTTCATATTGAAAAAAGCTATTTTGAGCTTACAAATGCCGTAGCGGAAAATGAGAATGAAACGCGGGAGCATATGGCTTTATTTGATGGAGCGGGCCAAGAAATTTTTTCGGATTTAGCTGTGGATGCAAGGGAGGAAAATATTCTTGATCATGGTGGAGAAGCGATTACGGTGGGCGATGAATCGTATATAGCGATTGAGCAGCAATCGAAGGAAACGGGGTGGAAGCTGGCGATATTGACACCTGTAAATTATGCAACGGCAGGCATTTCAGTTCTACGGACTGCTATTCTTGTATCTGGTGCGGTCGGGGGGGTGTTGTTTCTGGTATTGAGCTTTATTTTGTCAACGATGATTACCAGACCGATATTAAACTTGATTAAAGCGATGCGGGGTGCTAGATTTGGCACGTTGAAGGCGAACCCGAATACCTCCTCAACTATGGAAATCAATGAGCTCAACCATACATATAACCAAATGGTCGATTCCTTGAATGAGCTCATTGAGGTCGTCTACCAGAAGGAAATTATACAGAGTCGAGCAGAACTGAAAGCGCTCCAAGCCCAAATTAATCCTCATTTTCTGTTTAACACATTGGAAGCGTTCTATTGGGAGCTTGATGATAAAGGGGAAGAGGACCTTGCGAAAGTCGTACTTGCCATGTCAGGCTTGTTTCGTTATGTAATCAACCGAACGGAAGATGATGAGTGGGTTACGATAGGTGATGAATTGGATCATGCGGAGCGTTATTTAAGAATTATGGAGATGCGAATGGTGGACAGACTGTCGTGGCGAATAGAGGCGGCAGAGGCGTGCAGAACTGTACCCGTGCCCAAACTATTAATCCAACCGCTCGTAGAGAACGCTATCTTGCATGGAGTCGAGCAGCGAGTCGGGCCGGGAACGGTCGTCCTTCGTGCCGAGCCTTCAAATCGGGAAGGGTTTATGCGAGTAATGATAACGGACGATGGACCGGGTATGGATGCCGCCGCAGTAGAGTCTCTTCAGGCATTCATGAAAGAAGGTTATGGGAGCAGCAATAAAGGTACAGGTGTTGGCATGTCAAATGTGGAGCGAAGATTGAGGCTTTATTATCATGCGGCTGGAAGCGGGCTGAGTATTGAGAGCGAGCCTGGTCGCGGAACATCCGTTACGTTTGAAATACCTGATAGATTGGAGGGGAATGGAAGAGATGAAGACCATCTTAGTCGTGGATGATGAACCTAGAACAAGGCAGGGGATTCGTAAAACGCTGGAAGCGTGGTCCTGCGGCCGGCATCGGATCGAAATGGCATCCAGCGGGGTGGAAGCTTTAGCTTGGTTACAGCAAAATGAAGCTCATCTGCTTGTAACCGATATTAGAATGCCGGAGGTGGGTGGCCTGGAGCTGGTCGAACGATTAGGCGATCTGACACCTCCCCCTGTGGTTATCGTTATTTCCGGGCATCCTGAATTCGATTACGCTCAGAAAGCGCTCCAGCTTGGGGTCGTCTCTTATTTGCTAAAGCCATTAGTTAAAGAAAAATTAGTGCAGGCAGTCGAGCTGGCTTTGAAGAGGGAAGAAGAGATAAGCAGGATGGTAAGAATGCAGAAACTTTTTGACCCCAAATTACTGGGGACGGTGCAAGAGGAGAAGCAGTACAGCATTCAGGTGCGTGAAGCGCTGCGCCATATTGATGATCATCTGAGCCAGCAGGTAACCATGCGTGCAGTTGCAGACCATTTGCATATGAATGCGAGCTACTTCAGCGTTCTATTTAAAGAGCAGACAGGTCTAACCTTCAGCGATTATTTGAGTCGCAGACGAGTGCAGCGGGCTAAGGAGCTGCTGGTCAATACGAGAGACTCTATAGCAGAAATTTCAGAGCAGGTGGGCTACCAAACAGCAAAATATTTTGTCAAAGTGTTTCGTTCCATAGAGGGCACTAGTCCAAGGCAGTATCGTCAAAGCGTCTCTAATTCAGAAAAAAGTATCCAATAATTATGGTATTACTCCCAATGCTTATGTCCTTACGGCTTGCGAACAGTATTGCTACAATCTAATTAAAGCGGATTTAATACGCTTTAATTAGAATTAAAGGGGATGTAAACGTGTTCAAGAAAAAAGGATTGATGCTCTTATTGGCGTTTTGTCTGGTTCTGGTAGCAGCTGGCTGCGGCACAAACAGTAATGAAAGCAGCAGCGGCGGTAAGGAGACAGCAGGCGAGAGCGGTGAGCAGGTTACGATTAACTTTATGCATTTATGGCCAGAGGGTGTGTCAGCAGGCCAAAACAAAATCGTAAATCAAATAATTAAAGCCTATCAGGATGAGCATAAGAATGTGACGATCAAGCAAGAAGTGCTGGATAACGAGCAATATAAAAATAAGCTGAAGGTGCTTTCGGCATCCAATAAACTGCCGGATGTCGGTGTAACGTGGGCGGCCGGGTTCTTGCAGCCGTATGTGGAAGGAAAGCTGTTTACACCTGTAGACGACTTGCTAAGCGGCGAGCTGAACGGCAAGTTCGTATCCGGTACGACAGAGGCATATGCGATTGATGGTAAAACGTATGCGCTCCCACTTGAATTCAACATTGCTCCGGTTTACTATAATAAATCCATATTCGAGAAATACAAGCTTGAAATCCCGCAAACCTACGAGGATTTAAAGGCTGTTGCAAAAACACTTTCTGAAAATGGAATCGCGCCGATTGCGCTTGGCAACAAGGACCGTTGGACGGGTTCGCTCTGGTATATGTACCTAGCTGATCGAATCGCTGGGCAGCAGACATTATCCGGTGCGATAAACGGCGAAGGAGCCTTTACAGACGAAGGATTGCTGCAAGCAGCGACTGAAGTACAGACACTGGTAGACAGCCATGCATTCGTGAAGGGTTTCAACGGTTTGTCCAATGAGGAAGCAAAGTCGGAGTTTCTGAATGGCAAAGCTGCTATGTATATGATGGGCACATGGGAGCTGCCAAACTTTACGACAAATGAAGATATCCCGAAAGAATTCCGTGACAGTGTTGGTTTCTTTAAATTCCCGAAAGTTGAGGGCGGAAAAGGTGACATTAACAGCTGGGTAGGCGGTCCGGGTGTCGGTCTATTCGTATCCGAAAATTCTGCGGTAAAAGCGGAAGCGAAAGCATTCATCGAATACTTTGTAACCCAGTGGGGAGAGCAAGCGGTGACGGGTGCGGGCGTTATTCCTGCGACTAAAGTGGATACATCCAGCATGGAGCTGCCGCAGCTTTACATTGATTTATTTAACGAAATGAATCAAGCAAGCAGCATTACCTTGTTTGCAGATGTTCAAATGCAGGCGAGTGCAGCCGAAACTCATCTGAATATGATTCAAGCTCTGTTTGGAAAGGCAGTGACACCTGAGAAATTCTCGGAAGAGCATGATAAAGCCATTTCCGAAGGGAAATAATCGTCCCCTGAGATTGATCGGTGGAAGACATAGCTGTGGGCATGGCTCCAATATGTCTTCCGCTCATTCATTATGAAGGAAAGGAGTCGGCCCATTTGGACAAAGTGCTTTCTAACAAAAAAATAATTGCTTTATATGTGCTGCCGTCTCTGTTATTAATATTAGCTATTGTATACATTCCGATTGTTTTAACCGCTTATTATGGCTTGAATAAATGGAATGGCATTGGTGCGATGACCTTTGTTGGGTTGGATAATTACCTCGCGTTGTTCAAGGATGCAACTTTCTGGAACAGCGCATGGCATTCTCTGCTGCTTGCCGTTTTCTCAGGAATAAGCCTTCTGCTCTACCTTATTGTAGCAATGGTGTTAGCCGCGCGAATTAACGGAGCGAATTTATTTCGCAAAATCTATCTCATCCCTATGCTTCTATCATCGGTAGCGATTGCGCAGCTTTGGCTCAGAATTTATCATCCAACTAACGGCGTGCTGAACAGCATGTTGGAATCACTTGGTTTTGCCAATCCTCCCGCATGGCTCGCTGAGCCATCGCTCGTATTGTATGCCTTATTTATTCCGATTTTGTGGCAGTATGCGGGTTTTTATATTTTGATTTATTATGCGGCTCTGAAAAACATCCCGGCGTCACTTGAGGAAGCAGCCAAAATTGACGGAGCGAATGCCCTGCAAATTGCTTGGATGATTAAGCTGCCGCTTGTGATGGAAGTAATTAAAGTAACGATTGTACTGGCTGTTGTGGGCTCATTGAAATATTTTGATTTGATCTTTGTTATGACAGATGGAGGTCCCAATGGGGCAAGTGAAGTTATGGCCTCGTACATGTATCATGAAGCGTTTCGAGCCTACGATTTTGGATATGGCAGCGCAATCGGCTTTTTTCTGCTGGTTATTTGTTTGGCTATCACTTGGGTCATTCGCAAATTAACGGCCTCAAAGGATACGATCCAATACTCGTAAGGAGGAAGACTTCATGGTTACTAGGAATATAAAAATTCGGAATGAGCTGCCGGAATTAAAACCGGGGATCGGCATCAAGCTGGGGTATAGCGTTTTATATGCTGTTTTGATTATGGTAGCTGCGCTGCAGCTATTTCCTCTTGTTTGGCTGTTGTTTTTCTCTCTTAAAAACAATCAGGAGGTATTCAATCTACCGCCCTTGTCACTGCCGATGAATCCTCGATGGGAGAACTATGAGAAGGTTTGGAGCGCCGGGAACATTGATGTTTATTTTTTTAACAGCGTCTGGATCACCGTTTCAGCTACGGTTATCACTGTGATGCTGGGCAGTTTAGTCACTTATGCCGTCACAAGAATGAAGTGGAAGGGCAGCTCGCTTGTCCTGGGCCTATTCATGGTGGCCATGATGATTCCGGTTCATTCCACGCTAATTCCGCTGTTCAGCCTGTTTAATAAAGCGGGGCTAACGGACCATCCCCTGTCTCTGATTTTATCTTATGTTGCTTTTAACATGCCGATAACGATCATGATTCTGCTGGGGTTCTACTATGCGCTGCCGCGCGAGGTGGAGGAAGCCGCTATCATTGACGGCTGCTCGGTCAACCGGATGTTCTTCCGGATTGTATTCCCGATGACAAGCTCCGTGCTTGCTACAACGGCGATCATCAACATGATTTATAACTGGAATGAATTTATTTTTGTTAACACGTTTATTAGCTCTGATTCTTATAAAACGTTGACTGTCGGCGTGCAAAATTTTATCGGTCAGTATACGACGGATTGGGGGGCCATTGGAGCCACTCTCATGATTAGCATTCTTCCGATTTTGATCACGTTTCTGTTCCTTAGCAATCGTATTGTTGAAGGGATTGCGGCAGGTTCGGTTAAAGGGTAAGCGATTAATTAATTCTAAGACCTAACTCTTCATGTAGGTCTTTTTTTGTTTTTTAAATATTGTAAAAGGGGATGTATTATTTTTTTGGTAATCTCCATTTTGTCCATTGCTTTAAAAAGTGGGCTGCGATAAACTGGGAATGCTGATAATTATAATCATTATCAGCATTGGATTATTTTCCAATTAGTCTTGCCATTATGACAGAAGAGGAATGATGACATGCTTCGCCGTTTTTTTGAATATTACCGACCTTATAAAGGGTTGTTCATACTGGACTTCTCCTGCGCGGTTTTTGCAGCCTTGCTGGAGCTGGTGTTCCCGCTCGCCTTGAACCGGGTCGTGGATGATCTGCTGCCTTCGGGCAATTGGAAATGGATTTTATGGGCCTGTGTAGGCTTGATTGGCATTTATATTGTAAGTGCGTTTCTCCATTATGTCGTGACGTATTGGGGTCATAAGCTGGGCATTCAGATTGAGTCGGATATGCGCAGCAGACTGTTCAACCACATTCAGAAGCTATCATTCCGTTTCTTCGACAATAATAAGACGGGGCATCTTGTATCGCGGATGACTAATGACTTGATGGATATCGGGGAAATTGCCCATCATGGGCCGGAGGACATGTTTATCGCCGTTATGACGCTGCTGGGCGCATTCGGGCTCATGCTGACCATTAACTGGCAGCTGGCGGTGCTGACGTTTATTATTATTCCGCTGATGGTCTACCTGTCGCTGTATTTCAGCCGCAAAATGTCCAAGGCGTTCCATCGGATGTTTTCCGATATTGCTGACTATAATGCCCGCGTTGAAAATACAGTTAGCGGCATTCGCGTCGTTCAAGCGTTCTCCAACGAGAAGCATGAAGTGGAGCAATTTGAAGTGAACAATGGCCGTTTTCTTCAAACGAAGCTGGTCGCTTACCGCGTTATGGCTTGGAACTCATCGATCAGCTACATACTGATGAAATTCGTTTCCTTGTTTGTACTCGCCTGCGGTACATGGTTCGTCATTCAAGGTCAAATGACGTTCGGGGAATTTATGGCATTTGTCCTGCTTTCCAATGTGTTTCTCGGTCCAATTGAAAAAATCAACTCGGTTATTGAGACGTATCCGAAGGGAATTGCCGGCTTCAAGCGTTATTTGGAGCTGCTCGAGACGGAGCCGGATATTGAGGATGCGCCGGATGCGAAGGCGATTAGCCGCCTAGAAGGAGAAATCACATTCCGCGATGTTTCCTTCGGTTATGAGGAAGGCAAATCGATTTTGAATCATATTGATTTGACTGTGAAAACAGGAGAGACGGTAGCTCTTGTTGGACCATCGGGAGCCGGCAAAACCACGATATGCAGCCTGCTGCCGCGCTTCTATGAGGTGACGGGCGGGGCGATTGAGATTGATGGCCTCGATATTCGGAAAATTAAGCTCGATTCGCTGCGCGGCCAAATCGGTATCGTCCAGCAGGATGTGTTCTTGTTTGATGGCACGATTCGTGAAAATATTGCTTACGGCAAGCTGAATGCTACCGAGGAAGAAATTTGGGAGGCGGCTCGCAGAGCGCAGCTGGAGGAGCTTATTCTTTCGCAGGGCCAAGGCCTTGATACGCTTATCGGCGAACGCGGCGTCAAATTGTCTGGCGGACAGAAGCAGCGTCTTTCCATTGCCCGCATGTTCCTGAAAAATCCGCCGATCCTTATTCTTGATGAAGCGACCTCGGCGCTTGATACGGCTACGGAAGCAGCGATTCAGCAGGCGCTGGCTGAGCTGTCCAAAGGGCGCACGACGCTCGTCATTGCGCATCGCCTGGCGACGATCAAGAACGCTGACCGCATCGTGGTCGTTACGGAGGAAGGCATTAAAGAGCAGGGCAGCCATGATGAGCTGCTGGCGATTAAAGGTGTATATAACCGCCTGCATAAAGCGCAGTTCGGCGCCTAGTAGAGGCTACTAAGCACTAACTAGGCACTTAATAGGCACCACTAACTTGATACTACTAAAGAAAACGCTAACTAGACACTAACAGCGTAAGTGGATGGAAAAAAGGCTCAGTATGAGGGAATTAATCTCATGCTGAGCCTTTTGCCATTCATATCAAGGTTGAGAAACCGCAGCTTGTGATGATGGCTGAGATCACGCAGCCCGGGACGCTCCTTCTTTTTTTGAGGACTGAGGTTCCGCTAATCTGGCTTTTGACCCGATTTCTAGCCGTGCGCGGACAGGAAAGCCGTTATTGTCCTCCTAATCCCGTCAAAGTGGTGATTGTCAGCGCATTAGCGGCTCCTGAGTCCGGAGCCAGTGGCATAACTCATGTTCCTGCTATAATAGCGGCTGCTGTGTCCACCAAGACTAGTTTTGTGCAGGGAGTAACCCCTGAAACGAAGTACATAAAGCTGGCTAGTGGTACGTAGGTTCTTGCGTGTGAACACAAATACACTCCCTAACAGGCTGTGAAATTTCGGCTCAGGAGCTTTGGCGCAAAAGGTTGGGCAGCACACTCAGCAGCCGATCGCGCGTTAATGGATCATCGAAGTTCCACATCGCATCTGCCATGTGAAAGCGGCCGCTGCGTACAGCAGGCAACTGCTGCCAGCTTTTGCTCATTATGATGTGGCGGATCGTTTCTCTGGATAAAGCATCATCTGTGCTCAGCAGAAAAATCCGCGAGCCTGAACATTCCTCCAGCTGTGCAGCATCGATTTTCATGAAGGGGACGTTGGCGTGAAACAGCTGCTGGACTTTGTCAGGCTTCTCAAAACCATGCGGATGGTAAATGGACAGCGCCATACCGTGATTGCCCATCAAATACAAATCGCCTCTGACAACAACGAAGATGGATGCCGTTTCACAGGGCAGCAAATCCGGGCGTACAGCTTGCCACATCGCGTCCATACGGGATTCGAAGCCGGAAATCCAGCGCTCTGCCTGCTCGGTTCTACCTAAAATGTCGGCGACTTGCCGAAGCCGTACATAAGTGGAGGCATTTTTTTCAATAAACAAAGTTGGGGCGATGCTCGCTAGTGCTTCTGGAGACTCATGCTGGAGATTGCAATGGAGAATCAGCTCAGGCTCAAGCTCAGCAATAATAGCCGTATCGCCCTTGCTGCCAATATCCGCAATATGCTGGAGCTCGCCTCGGAAAACGACCTGTTTGCCGATAAGCGACAAATCCGCTCCGATCGGCTTGATGCCCAGCGTCAGCATGTCGCCAAGCGAATAGCCTATTGCAACAATGCGTGTCGATTGCAGCGGCAGCTTGACTTCGCGGCCTGCCCAGTCAGCAGAGGCGGCGGCATCCGTGATTCTTCTTGCGTATTGTCTAGGAGACAGCCCAATCTGCTTCCGGAAACGGCGGTTAAAATAATATTCATCCTGAAAGCCGACGCTGTGGGCGATTTCACGGAGCGGTTCCTGCTGGCGAAGCAGCAGCAGCTCCTTGGCCCGGTTCATTCGCAGCTCGGTTAAATAGTCGAGCGGCTTGTGTCCGGTGAGCATCTGGAACAAGGTGCTGAACTTCCAGCGGCCTACGCCGGAGATTTGAAGCAGCTTCTCGACCGTAATCGGCTCGCGATAATGCTCCTGCATATAAGCTACCGTCGATTCAACCGCAGCGACAGCGCTGTCCTCCTGATTGTTGCGCTCGTGCTGCTCCAGCAGTACAGCAAAAAGCTCCTGCAGTTTAACTTGCTGCTTGAAGCGAGCGAGCGGGAGGGCGTTTTGTCCGATAAGCGATAGCTGCTCCAAAGCGTCAAGCATCAGCGAAAGAGGCCGAATCGCAATCGGCACAAAATAGGGAAAGCGATCACCAAGGCTTGCTTCGGGGCAGGCTTGTCCGATTTTATAAAGGTCGAAGGTTATTCGGATGCACTGGAAGCTGCTCTCTGATTTAGCCGCGAAACGCAGCATCTCCCCGGAGGGCAGCAGCAGGCAATCGCCTTGGCGAACCTGTATGGGCGTTCTTCCCTCCATTTGTCCTAAAGCATCGCCTGCTGTAATAGCAAACAGTGTGTGATGGGAGAGCGTATCTTCATCTATTAATGCTGCTGGATTGTTGCCCAGCAGCGGAGTGGCCGCCTTAAAAGAGAAAAATAAAGATTCAAGTAGCAGAGCGCGCCGCATCGTCTTCATCCGTCAGGACGAATAGCCAATCGCCGGCAAAATCAGGCAGCAGTTCATTCGATATGTTAGCGAATCGTTCATTTGCGTCAATCAGATTTTTCTGTATTTCTGGGGCTGGCGTATAGCCAAGTGTATGGTACAGCGTAGCTGCGAAGCTTTTATCGCCCATGACATAGAATTCCTTGCCAAGCAAAAGGAAGACAGATGCGCTTTCTCCCGTTTGGACGTTAAGCTTGGCCACAGCCTCTTTAACTTTTGCCTCATAGGAAGCAATTCACTCCTCAGCCTCCTGCTGCTTGCCTACAATATCGCCAAGCATGCGGAGGCGCTCATTCGTTTCGAGACGATCATAAGTGACCGTTGGCGCGATTTTGGACAAGGTGTCGAAAGCACCTTCTTCATAATAAGTACCGCCGCTATCAAGCAAAATCAAATCGGGATCAAGCGCCGTTATTTTTTCGGCATCGCCAAGCAAATCTCCAATATCCTCTATGCCATCCAGCAGCTCGGGAAATGCGACTTGCTCTTTAATAATGCCCAGTGCTGCGCCAATAGGCGTTACGCCGAGCGCCAGCATGTCGCCAACATCGCTCCCTGTATATATAATGCGCTTCGCTTCTGCCGAACATGCGGACAATAGCATTCCCATCATAAGAGCAAGACTTGCGGCAGTCGTGACAACATTTCTAGTTGTTTTCAATTTGGTACCCCCATTTTATTTTATCTTTAGACAATGATAATCATTATCGAACACCATTTATCATAATGGAGGCTGCAAATACGTTCAATGGACAAACAGCAGTAAATGCTTGGGACAAAATCAAGCGCCGCTTCCTCTTAATAGGGGATCATCGATTTTTTTAATGCCAAAATAGAAAAGCTCTATTGGCTTTTATTCGGCAATCGATGGTAAACTCGTTTCAATCATTATTAAATACGACAAAACCACTAGGAATAATAAAATTAAAAGCAAACAACCAACAGGAGGGAACAATCTTGACAACAACTAAAAAGAGACAATTGAAGCTAGGCGCCATTTTGCACGGAGTAGGCGGCAACATTGCCGGATGGAGACACCCCGACGCACAGCCTGATGCCAGTGTTAATTTTGAATTTTACAAGCAGCAGGCGCAGAAGGCGGAAGCTGGCAAGTTTGATTTTGTGTTTATTGCCGATGGCTTATATATTAATGAAAAATCAATTCCCCATTTTTTAAACCGCTTTGAGCCGTTGACGGTTTTATCAGCACTTGGTGCGGTTACATCGAAGATTGGCTTAGTCGGCACGCTGTCGACGTCTTATAGCGAGCCTTTCACCGTAGCGAGACAATTTGGCTCGCTTGATCATATTAGCGGCGGCCGTGCAGGCTGGAACATCGTCACTTCGCCGCTTGAAGGCTCAGCGAAAAACTTCGGCAAGACCGAGCATCCCGACCATCCGACCCGTTACCGGATTGCGAATGAATATTTGGACGTCACCCGGGGGCTGTGGGATTCGTGGGAGGATGACGCGTTTGTTCGCGATAAAGAAAGCGGCCAGTTTTTTGACCCGGAGAAGCTGCACACCTTGAATCATAAAGGCGAGTTTTTCTCGGTACAGGGACCGCTGAACATTTCGAGATCGAAGCAGGGCCATCCGGTTATTTTTCAAGCAGGCTCGTCGGAGGATGGCAAGAACTTCGCTTCCAAAGTAGCGGATGCGGTATTTGCCCATTTTGAATCCATCGAGCAGGGCAAGCAGTTTTATGATGATGTGAAAGCCCGTGCAGCTGCGCATGGACGCTCTTCGGAGGATGTCGCCATTTTGCCAGGCATTGCGCCAATCATTGGTGCGACGGATGAAGAAGCAGAACGCAAATATCAGGAGCTGGCGCAGCTTGTAAATATTGAGAAGGCACTTGATTATTTGGGACGGTATTTCGACCACCATGACTTTTCGCAATACCCGCTTGATGAGCCGTTCCCTGAGCTTGGTGACATTGGTCAAAATAGCTTCCGCAGCACGACGGACCGCATTAAGCGGCAGGCGAAGGAAGGCGGCTTGACGCTTCGCCAAGTGGCGCTCCAAGAAACGACGCCGCGGCCGACGTTCATTGGCACTCCCGTTAAAGTTGCGGATCAAATCCAGCAATGGTTTGAGCAGGGCGCGGTAGACGGCTTTATTGTCGGATCATCTATCCCGACGGGTCTGACGGAGTTCGTTGACCAGGTTGTGCCGATTTTGCAGGAGCGCGGCCTGTTCCGCGAGGAATATGAGCATGACACGCTGCGCGGACATCTCGGTGTGCCTGTGCCAGAAAACCGTTATGCCAAAACCAAGGTGACGACCGTTTAGGGAGGATGAGAGATATGAGCACAGCATTAAACAAACGAGTCGTTTGGATGAAAATGGCAAGCATGGCGCTAGCGGTTACTCTCGTGCTGGCAGGATGCAGCGGGGGTACGGGCAAAAACAGCGCGGCGACTGGCGGAAGCAGTACTGGCGAGGCGCCAGCAGCTTCGGCGGAGCAGAGCAGCACGCCTGCTCTAGGCGGCGAACTGAGCTATGCCCTTGCGACCTCTCCCGATCAGCTTGATCCGCATCGCAGCGGCCTTGCCGTTGCGGTCAGGGTCATCCGTACGCTTTACGACACGCTGGTCGTCCAGCTTCCAGGCGGAGAGATCAAGCCTTGGCTGGCAACGGAATGGTCGGTGTCGGAGGATGGCAAAGCATATACGTTCAAGCTTCGCCAGGATGTAAAGTTTCAGGACGGCACACCTTTCAACGCTGAAGCGGTGAAATATAGCTTTGACCGGATCATTGACCCGGAGACAAAAGCGGCGAATGCATTAGCACTCGTTAGGCCCTATGAATCCTCGGAGGTTATTGACGAGTATACGGTCAAATTGAACCTATCCGAGCCGTCGCAGGCGTTCTTGGGCAATGTAAGCCAAGCGCTGCTCAGCATTGTGTCGCCGACGGCGGCGAAGAAAGACGGCGATCAATTCACTAAGCACCCCGTCGGAACAGGACCCTTCAAGTTTGTAAAATGGGATGAAAATTCGGAAATCGTCGTAGAGAAAAACCCCGATTACAACTGGGCGCCGGAAACGGTCAGCCAGCAGGGCGCGCCGAATTTGGATAAAATCATTTTCAAAATTGTGCCTGAGGAGGCTACGCGGATTGGAAGCGTACAAAGCGGGCAGGTGCTTGCCGCTGAGACGGTACCCCCGCAAAATATTCTCTCCTTGAAAAATGATGCGAACAGCCAGCTATACCAAGCTAATACCGTTGGCCTGCCTTATACGCTGTTCATTAATCATAGCAAGGCGCCATGGAATGAACTGAAGGCTCGGCAGGCGCTGCAGCTGGGCATCAATGTCGAGGCAATTGTCAAAACGCTGTATCTCGGAACGTATGAGCAGGCGTGGTCGCCGCTTTCACCAGGCATTTTCGGCTATGACGCTTCGCTGGAGGGCGGCGTAAAGCCGGATATCGAGAAAGCGAAGCAGTTGCTTGACGAGCTGGGCTGGAAAGCAGGGGCCGACGGCATTAGGGAAAAAGACGGCAAGAAGCTGACGCTCCATTATGTCGATGGCTCGCCGAACCGCGAGAAGCGCAATGATATTGCCGCTATCGTGCAGCAGCAGCTTAAGCCGCTGGGCATTCAGGTAGATGTGGAAATTACGAAGGATGTCGCAACCGTCGTGTATGCGAACAATAACTATGATCTTTATGGCAACAGCCAGGTCAATTCTGATCCTAACGCGCTTTATTCCATCTATCACACAACAGCGCCGGGGTCCCGTCAAAACTTGCCGAATTTAGCCGATCCTGAGCTGGATAAGCTGCTTGAGGATGGCGCAATCGAGAAGGACCAGACGAAACGTGAAGCAATCTATAAGGAAGCACAGCAGCTTATTATTAATAAGGCCGTCATTATTCCGATTTATGTGTTCCCTTATACAGTAGCCGCCTCGAAAAAGGTGCAGGGATTAGCTTTTGACTCGCTGGGCTATCCGATCTTTAATGATGTGTATATAACCAAGTAATCATATCGTAATTTAATAATAAAAGTGGGAAAGGAGCGGAGATGGAGTATGTTAAAAGCGGTAAGCGTTCGGCTTTATACGTCCTTGCTGGTACTGGTCGGCACGATGGTGCTCGTCTTTTGTATCGTCAATGTGCTGCCCGGCGACCCTGCGCTCCTTATTCTTGATCCGTCTTCGGCCACACCGGAGATGATTGCTAACCTGCGGGAGCAGCTTGGGCTAAACCAGCCGTTCTATGAGCGGCTTGGCGAATATTTTCTGCATGTGCTGCAGGGCGATTTTGGAAAATCAATCGTTAATTCGGAGCCGGTACTGCCGAAGATCGTCGAGCACTTTCCCGCCACGCTCGCTTTGACGGCGTTAAGCTCGCTTCTTGCGGTCATCATCGGCGTCACGCTAGGCGTGCTGTCGGCCATTCATCGCAATCGCTGGATTGACATCGTCGCGCGAATGGTTGGTTTGTTCGGCATTTCGATGCCGACATTTTGGTCGGGCATTTTGCTTATTCTGATTTTTTCGGTGCAGCTGGGCTGGTTTCCGGCTATGGGCTCGGATGGCTTCAGCACGCTGGTGCTGCCCGCCATTACGCTGGGCTTCGTTGGCTCAGGCTTTATCGTGCGGATGGTTCGCAATAGCATGCTTGAGGTCATTAATGAGCCGTTTATCGTCACGCTGCGGGCGAAGGGGCTGCCAGGGCGGTTCATCATGTATAAGCATGCGCTGCGAAATGCGCTAATTCCGGCATTGACGATGGTTGGCGTTATTATTGGCGATTTGATGGCCGGAACGGTCGTTATTGAAACGGTATTCTCACGCCAAGGCATTGGGCGAATTATTGCTGACGCGATTATGGCAAAGGATTTGCCAGTCGTGCAGGGCGTTATTTTTTTCTCGGCGATCGTGTATATTGTTGTGAATTTGCTTGTGGACATTTCCTATACGTTGATCGATCCGCGCGTAAGGCGTACCCAGTAGCGCAGGTAGAAAGGGGCAAAAGATTCATATGAAGCAAGCCGTCATTGGCAAACAGATATGGCAAGGGAGCAGGACAGAAGGTGCTGCGAAATCCCGCAAAAAAATAAGGCTGGCGCCTGCGGATCTGCTGATTTATGCCGCAGCCGTTATCGTGTTGTTTATTATCAGCTGTGCTTTATTTCCGAGCTTGATTGCTCCTTATTCGCCTACGTTGATGGATACGGAGCAAATTATGCAGCCGCCAAGCCTTCAGCATGTGTTCGGGACGGATTATTTTGGCCGTGACGTATTCAGCGTTGTCGTGCATGGCAGCCGGGATTCCTTGTTGATCGGTTTCGTATCGGTGCTTGTCGGTTGTATGACGGGCGGAGCGATTGGAGCGATAGCGGGATACATTGGCGGCGTAGTCGATGCTGTATTTATGCGGCTGATCGACGTGCTGATGACGATTCCGGGCGTGTTGCTGGCGCTTGCGATTGCAGCGGCGCTGGGGCCAAGCCTGATGAATGTCGTGCTGGCTGTTGCGGCGGCATCGATACCCGGGTACGCGCGGGTGATGCGCGGGCAAATCATGAGCATTAAAGGCCGACCCTTCATTACCGCCTCCCGCTCAATTGGAACGTCCAGCCTATCGATCTTTGTAAGGCATGTGCTGCCGAATTCTTTATCGCCGATGTTTGTCATGGCGGCAATCGGCATTGGCACGGCGATTTTGACCGGAGCAGGCCTTAACTTTCTAGGACTTGGCACGATAAAAGAAATTCCAGACTGGGGGGCGCTGCTCTCTCAGGGCCGCGGCTATTTGACCGTAGCTTGGTGGATTTGCACCTTCCCGGGCCTTGCCATCACGCTGTTTGTTCTCTCCATCAACATATTGGGTGACAAGGTTCGCGATCAATTAGATCCAAAGCAAAGCAGAGCATAAGACAGTATAAGACAGCATAGACGTCGGGCTTGATAGAAGGAAGGCGGAAGGAGGCAGCGTAAATGAGCCAATTGCTCACGATGGAGCATCTGACGGTTGATTTTAAGACGAAACGGGGCTTGCTTAGAGCCATTACAGACGTTTCGCTTCATATTGCGCCTGGGGAAACGGTATGCCTCGTTGGCGAATCCGGCAGCGGCAAAACGATTACGTCCAAAGCCATTATGCGCCTGATCGACTATGAGAACGGCGTTATTGCCGGAGGCAGCATGCGGCTGGGAGATGCGGATCTCGTCGCGATGCCGGAGAAGGAGCTGCGCGCGCTGCGGGGCAAGCGGATGGCGATGGTTTTTCAAGAGCCGATGGCGGCGTTTGATCCGATTTTTACAATTGGAAGCCAAATTACCGAGGTTATTGAGCGCCATCAGCGTGGCAAAAAGCGCGAGGCGTGGGAACGGGCTGTCCATTTGCTGCGCCGGGTCGGCATTCCTGAGCCGGAGGCGCGAATGAAGCAGTATCCGGGCGAGCTGTCGGGGGGCATGCTGCAGCGGGCTATGATCGCAATGGCGCTCGCTTGCGGGCCAGAGCTGCTGATTGCGGATGAGCCAACGACGGCGCTGGATGTGACGATTCAGGCGCAAATTCTACATTTGCTGCAAGAGCTTAAAGAAGAATTTAATATGGGGATTTTGCTAGTGACCCATGATATGGGCATTGCCGCCGAGATGGCGGATCGCATTATCGTTATGTATGCCGGGCAGGTTGTCGAGCAGGCGACCGCAGCCGAGCTGTTCGGGCAGCCGCATCATCCGTATACGAGAGGGCTGCTGCAATCGATTACGACGATGGACAGCGACCGCAGCGTCAAGCTTCATTCCATCGAGGGTTCTATCCCGAGCTTGTCGGAGCTGCCGTCCGGCTGCCGTTTTAACCCTCGCTGTTCCTATGCGACGGATAGATGCCGCAGCGAAAGCCCGCCGCTGCTTGCGATAGGCGAACGGCTGAGCGCATGCTGGCATGCCGAGCAGCTCGTTCAATCCGAGGAGTGGACGGCTAGTGCTGAGCTAACAAATGCAACAAGCGCTGAGTCACCGATTGTGGCTCTCCAAGAAGCTGGCCGGCAAGGCGAAAATCTGTTCGAGGTAAGCGGGCTAAGCAAATTTTATCCGATCCAGAGAGGCTTGCTGCATCGTTCAGGCCCGCAGGTCAGAGCGGTGGACAATGTTTCGTTTTCCATTAGAAAAGGGGAAACCTTTGGCCTCGTCGGGGAGTCTGGCAGCGGCAAATCGACGCTTGGGCGGGTCATTTTGCAATTAGAGCAGGCGACGGCTGGCAGCGTTAAGTTTCAGGGCAGGGAGCTGACCGGGCAAAGCAGCTCGGAGCTGCGGCAGGCGCGGCGCGATATGCAAATTGTTTTTCAGGATCCGTATGGCTCGGTTAATCCGCGCTGGCGTATCGGCGACATTATCGGCGAGCCGCTGCGCGTCCATGACCATGCTGGCAGCAAGGAAAGAAAAGCGCGCGTAGAGGAGCTCATGGAGCTTGTCGGGCTGAAGGCAGACTGGTACAGCCGCTATCCGCATGAATTTTCCGGCGGGCAGCGCCAGCGTATTGGCATTGCCCGTGCCATAGCGCTTAATCCAAGCTTTATTCTTGCGGATGAAGCGGTATCGGCGCTGGATGTGTCGGTGCAGGCACAGATCGTCAACCTCATGCAGCATTTGCAGCAAAAAATGAATCTGACCTATTTGTTTATCGCCCATGGGCTGAATATCGTCAGACATATTTCCGACCGGATCGGCGTCATGTATTTGGGCAAGCTGGTCGAAATTGCGCCCAGCGAGGAACTGTTCCTCCACCCAGCGCATCCGTATACGCAAGGATTAATTGCTTCCATCCCCCAGCCCGGCCCCGGGCGAACGCGAACATTTCGCGCGATTGAAGGAGAAATCCCCTCTCCGGCCAATCCGCCTTCCGGCTGCCGCTTTCATACGCGCTGCCCTATGGCAACGGAGCGCTGCAGGGAGGCGGAGCCCGAACTGCAGCTCATTGGCAGCGAGCATTATGCCGCTTGCCACTATGTATTAGGTTAATATTTATAAAGGAGGCTGTAACGATGTCCGCAGCAAAAAAGGTAATTGTATGGAGCAAAACAGGCTGCCAGTATTGTGGCACAGTGAAACAATTTTTGGAACAAAACAACCAGCCCTATGAAAATATCGATATTGAAGGCAAAGATTATTTGCGCGACGTCCTTGAAGCCAAATACGGCATCCGCCACGTTCCTGTAGTGGAAATTGGCAGCGACGGCGTCTACACCGCCGTTACGGACTGGGATTTGGAAAAAATCAAAGCGCTAATCTCACCTGCCCCAGTAGCAGGCTAAGGGGTTCGAAAGCGTGAGAAGCCCACTGCTCGTCAACTCAGATGTACCTTGCTACACCTGAGTTGACGGTCTAGGGGCAGAGACGGGAAGAAGCACTTATAGCTCTAGGGTGTATATGCAAACCGGAGCATGCCATTGCTGCCAAGAGCATACAGCTATTGGTGTTCCCTTTTTTTGGAGGACTGAGTTTCCGCTATTCTGGATTTTGAATTGATTTTTGGCCGTAAGCGGACAGGAAAACCGCTATCGTCCTCATAAACCCGTCAAAATGGTTAAAAGCAGCTCATTAGCGGCTCCTGAGTCCGCAGCCTGTGCCTTAACCCTTGATTTTGTTGAAATAGCGGCTGCTGTGTCCGCCAAGTCTAGCTATACGCGGGAGTTAACCACTGAAACAAAAACATGAGACTTCCTTCCGGTACATATTTTCGGTCATATGATTCTATTCATGAGGCGGATATTCCCAGCAGGAGAGGGAACGCTTTTGACGCTAAATTCGATCTGGATCTGGCTTGCTTATGTTTGCATATACGCCCTAAAAACTCTAAATTAGTAGCTTAGTAGGGCTTATGGTGAAAAGTATTTAGATTCCAAAAGCGTAACCTTTTGAAGCTTTAAGAGGGAAAGACTGTCCGTCAGTAGGTTTATGTTACTGATGGATGGTTTTTCCCTTTTTGTTTGAGTGGGAAGGTGCAGAGAGCGGCGGAGAGAAAGGTTGGAGCTGGAGGAGTTAAAGCTAAGCTTAGCTTTCCGAAGGAAAGCTGCTTCGTAAGCATATGCTCAGTGTCCGCCTAAAGCTTTCCGGAGGAAAGCATCTTCGTAAGCATGGACTATTGTTTTCGGATTTCTTCCTCAGCGAGGAATAATAAAAGAAATCGGAAAACAACAGCGGCCGGAAGCCCAATCTTTCTCGCAGCAGCGACCATCGCACCTGACCGCCGAAAAGGTTCAACTTACAATTTTCTTCCCCCTGATTTTTCCATGATATAAAAATCAATTTTAAGGGTATAAATACCAGCCTTAAATAGAGTAAAATAGTTTAGATAACGAAGCTGGCGCAGGCAAATGTCGATTCGCACAAATGTTTGCGCTTACAGAAACAGGAACTTTATGATGGAAAGGGTGGAATTTATAATGGTTATTCGGACATTTGGCAGTCTGCTGACAGCAGCGGCATTAACGGCTTCGCTAGTAGGAAGCGCAGCGGCGGCTCCGGCCCCAGCTCCAGCGGCAGACAAAAACAGCAGCAAAACAGCGGGGCAGCAGCCCGCCTATGATTGGGGAAGGGCGAAGGTCGTGGGTGGTGGCTTTGTTCCCGGCATTGTGTATAATCCTTCCGAGAAGGATTTGATTTATGCGCGGACGGACATTGGCGGCGCTTATCGCTTCGATTCCGCGACGCAAAGCTGGATTCAGCTCTTGGATTTTGTAGGCTTCGAGGAATGGAGCATGCTGGGCGTGGAAAGCATCGCGACGGACCCTGTGGAGACGAATCGGGTTTATGCGGCGGTAGGCACGTACACGAATGATTGGACAGATACGCCGGGCATGATTTTGCGCTCGACGGACAAAGGAAACAGCTGGCAGCGGACAGTGCTCCCGTTCAAGCTTGGCGGCAATATGCCGGGGCGCTCGATGGGCGAGCGGCTGGTCATCGATCCGAATGACAATCGAATTTTGTATCTCGGGGCGCGCAGCGGCAATGGTCTGTGGCGCAGTACGGATTACGGCGAAACCTGGAGCAAAGTGGACAGCTTTACAGCGAGCGGCAACGTAAAGGATTATTTTGACGATATCGTTGGCGTGGCTTGGATTACGTTCGATCAAGCGACGGGCTCGAAGGGCAAAAAGTCGCAAACGATTTATGTCGGCGTGGCTGACAATGAGCAAAGCATATACCGCAGCACGGACGGCGGGGAAACATGGGAAGCAGTAGCGGGGCAGCCGAAGCAAGGTTTTGTACCGCATCATGGGGTGCTGGACGGCAAAGGCCATCTATACGTTACATACAATGAATTTGTCGGCCCTTATGATGGCGGCAAAGGCGCCGTGTGGAAGCTGGATACGGCAACCGGCGCATGGACCGATATTAGCCCTACCGGAAATACGGACAATCCGTATGGCGGACTGGCTGTAGATGCGCGGCAGCCGAATACGCTAATGGTAGCGACGATGAACAAGTGGTGGCCGGATGATGTCATTTACCGCAGTACAAATGGCGGTGCGACGTGGGAGCCTTTCTGGACGCTCGATTTCTCGAAAAATCCGAACCGGGAAAATCGTTTTACGATTGAATATGCGGATTCCCCTTGGCTGGACTGGGGCGAGAAAAAAGAGCTTCCCGAAATCGCGCCGAAGCTTGGCTGGATGATTGGCGATCTGGAAATTGATCCGTTTAATTCGGACAATATGATGTACGGCACGGGCGCAACGCTGTTCGGCGCGAGCAACTTAACGGATTTTGATAAAGACAAAAAGGTCGATATTACCGTCATGGCAGACGGTATTGAAGAAACAGCTGTACTTGGCCTCATCAGCCCGCCGTCAGGGGCGCCATTGCTGAGCGCGATGGGCGATATTGGCGGCTTCCGCCATGAAAGCCTGGACCAAGCGCCGGAGATGATCACGAGCCCGTATATCGGTACGAGCACGGATATTGATTTTGCCGAGCTGAAGCCAGATATCGTCGTACGTGTCGGACATGCGGAAGGGACAGCAGCAAGAATGGGTGTTTCCACAGATAACGGCAAAACGTGGACGCCGGCAGCGAACGCCTGGACAGCGGCGGAAGAGGACAAAACAAGCGGCGGCTTTGCTGCTGTAAGCGCAGACGGCAGTACAATCGTATGGAGCCCGAGCAGCGCGGATGAACAGACAGCGCGGCCAGTCAGCTACTCCACCGATTTAGGAAAAACGTGGACGGCTTCGAAGGGCTTGCCGGAAAAGGCTCGCGTATCGGCAGATCGGGTAAATCCGAAGCTCTTCTACGGCTTCGCCGCGGGTGTGTTCTACGTCAGCAAGGATGGCGGAGCGACGTTCACTGCATCGAAGGCGACAGGCTTGCCGCAAGTGATTACAAGCAACTTCAAGGCGATGCCAGGCAAAGAAGGCGACATTTGGATCGCTGGAGCCAAAGACAACAAAAAAGTCGAAAGTGCCTATGGCTTATGGCATTCGACCGATGCAGGCAAGACGTTTGCGAAGGTTGCAGGCGTGGAGGAAGCGGCAACGATTGGTTTTGGCAAAGCGGCACCGGGAAAAACAAATATGACGCTTTATTCCTACGCGAAGATCGGCGGCACATATGGCATTTTCCGCTCGAAGGATCTCGGCAAAAACTGGGTTCGCATCAATGATGACCAGCATCAATTCGGTTCGGCTAATACGGCGATTACAGGCGATCCAAGGGTCTACGGCCGTGTGTATATGGCGACGAATGGGCTGGGGATTGTCGTTGGCGAATTGAAGGATGGCATTAGCTATGAATTCACGGATTTGAGCGGCGTGTACGCGGAAGCGCAGCAAGCGATTGCTTTTTTATATGGCAAGGGCGTTATAACAGGGAAAAATGATACGGAGTTCCAGCCGGGTGCGCAGGTAACTAGAGCAGAGTTCGTCAAGCTGCTGGTGGGTACGCTCGGACTTGTGCCAGAGGGTACGTCAAGCTTTGCGGATGTAGCTGCAAGCGCATGGTATGCGCCTTATATTGCCGCAGCTGAGAAAGCGGGCATTACAGCGCTTCTGGCGCAAGCAAGCGGCGGAGAAGGCAGCTTATTTGAGCCGAACGAGCCGATTACACGGCAGGATATGGCGGTAATGCTTGCCAGCGGCTGGAAAGCGACAGGCCAGACGCTGCCGGAACTGCCTGCTGGCAGTGTGCCTGTGTTCACCGATAGTCAGACCATTGCTGCTTATGCGAAGGACGCTGTAGCGCTTGTGGCACAAGCGGGATTAATGAAAGGCAAGCCGGACGGCAGCTTCGGCGCGATTGATCCGACCAACCGTGCGGATGCGACGGTCGTCATCTACAGGCTCCATACGCTATTCTCGCAAGCTCAGGCTGCAAAAACAGAGTAATAAACGAAGGGCTGGCCCGCAAGCAGATGTATATGCTTGCGGGCCAGCCCTATTTTTCAACAGCCTTTTATTCGTCTGCTTCGTGCCAATGCTCCTGGCAGAAGGCAAGCACAAGCTGCTCCTCCTCGTCTTCCAGCTCAAAATCCAAAATGCGCTCCGTCTCGCGCTCGATGATTTCGTGCTTGGCAATTTTGGCTTGGTCGCCATCCTTGGCAAATACAGCACGTACATAAAGCCCTTTAGGCGAATAAATATCATCGTCCTCGGCTGCTTCAATATCGATAATAAACTCGTAGCGTTTACCGGTTAAAATGCCGAAAGGGTCTTTAATATATTGCACGCTATAGCTGGAAATTTCTATCATCGTATCATCCTTTGATGTGGTTTTCCCTCCATTATAGCAGAGTTGCTTCGCGAAGGCAGGCTTTCCTATGTATAAGCTGGATTTATTAGCTCGATTTATGTGCTTTGTCGGTATTGTCGCCTTTAGGCGGCAGGACGGAGATAGCGATTACAAGTTGTGCCAAATAACGGCGGAGCTTCATCACATGGACCCCCTCGCATAATCATATACAAGCTTGTAGTTATTATTAATCGCGTTGTCGAAATTTGAAACAGAAGTATTCCAATTTATTGGAATAACAGTTTGTCATTTGGGTATTCGCGGTTGCTGCTTGGCTCGGTTGTTGCTTCCTCTGCCACAAATAGCCTAATATAAACGTAATCACACATGCTGGATTGAGGATGTGGGCAGGAGCGGAGAGACAGGGAGGGACAGCAATGAATGAGTCCATATTAATTGTAGAGGATGAGCAAAAAATCGCCCGGGTGCTGGAGATTGAGCTGGAAGCGGAAGGTTATCGCGTCTCCAAGGCGAATGACGGCTTGCAGGCGCTTGAGCTGTACCGAACAGGCGAATGGGATTTAGTATTGCTTGACGTTATGCTTCCAGGCATTAGCGGCATCGAAATTTTACGGCGAATCCGGGCGACCGATGCTGCTACGCCTGTTATTTTGCTGACGGCGAAAAGCTCCGTAGAGGACAAGGTGTCTGGGCTTGATCTGGGCGCTAACGATTATATGACGAAGCCTTTTCAAATTGAGGAGCTGCTGGCGAGAATTCGGGCGGCACTTAGACAGCGCTTGATTCCCGCAGAGGCAGGCGGCGCACAATTAGTGGACGGGACATGGCTGCTGGCTGGCGATTTAAAGCTGAATGAGACGACGCGCGAGGTTATTCGTTCGGGCAAAAGCATCGAGCTGACGCCGCGCGAATTTGATTTGCTCAGCTACCTGCTGAAGCATCAGCGCCAAGTGCTGGGGCGCGAGCAAATAGTTGAGGCAGTCTGGGGCTACGATTACTACGGCGACACGAACGTCGTTGATGTGTACATTCGCTATGTGCGCAAAAAGGTCGATACAGGCTTTGCCAGCGAGCTCATCCATACGGTGCGCGGAGTCGGCTACGTGCTCAAGGAAGCGCAATGAAGCTGCGCAGCCGGATTCATCTTTATTCCTCTGCCTTATTCGCGGTTCTGCTCGTAGCTATGAACTTGTCCGTTTATGCGCTATTCAGCAAATTGACGATGACAAGCCAAATGGAGCGGGTGGAGGCAGAAGCGCTGAAAATTTCCGAAGGCATGCTGAAGTCGGCCGGGACGGTGCCGATCGCAGATTTGCTGCGTGCGTATGTGCCCTTGAATGGCATGCTGCGCATGGTGACAGCCGAAGGGGCGGACAAGCTGCTGGTCACTGCGCCAGGCGAGCAGCTGCTTAGCGAGCGGGAAGCTGTTTATGCAGCGGAGAAGCGGATTGAAAACATTGATTTCAAGGGGAATAGCTACGCGCTTGTATCGATTCCCGTCATTTGGACGGATGGCGCGGTCGTCAATATTCAGGTGACGGAAAGTGTGCAGGGCACGGCAGACCAGCTGAAGGTGCTGCAAATTGTTTTGCTGGCGGTAACGGCCATCGCGATGATTCCTGTTGTGGCTTCAGGGCGTCTGCTCGGAAGCATCATCGTGCGTCCCATCGCCCATATGACGCATACGATGCGGGCAATCCAGCGCAGCGGCACGTTTATCAAAATCCAGCCGGAAGGCCAGTCGCAGGATGAGCTTGCGGAAATGGGAGCGACCTTCAATGAGATGATCGCCTTGCTGGAAACGAATTTTGAGAAGCAGGAGCAGTTTGTTTCGAATGCCTCCCATGAGCTAAAAACGCCGCTTACGGTCATTGAAAGCTACGCCAGCTTATTGAAGCGCCGGGGGCTGGATCGTCCCGACCTGTTCGTAGAATCGATCGATGCGATACACTCCGAGGCGGTGCGAATGAAGGAGATGACCGAACAGCTGCTGATGCTGGCTCGCAACAAGGAGCAGTGGAACTTAACGATGGAGAGCGTTGATCTGGCGCAGCTCGCCGGCGAGTCGTCCAAAGCCTTCCAGAAGGCGTATGGACGAGATATTCAGGTGCGACTTGCAAGCAATGAAAGCAGCAGAAGCAGCGACAGCAGTGGCGGCAAGCTGGCTGGGGCGGACTTAGAGGCAGCAGAGTATTCGCACACTTCGGAGATCGGGGTGGAAGGCCGCCAGCCGGGCATTTACGGGTATGCAGATGCGAATAAGCTGCGTCAATTGCTGTTCATCCTGCTGGATAATGCGCGCAAATACAGCAGCGCTGCGATTACGCTGGAAATTGGCGCGAGCGGCGATTACAGCGTGATCCGGGTCATTGACCGGGGAATCGGCATTCCGCAAGCGGCGCTCTCTAAAGTATTCGACCGCTTTTACCGGGTCGATGAGGCAAGAAGCCGCCAGGACGTTGGCGGCGCTGGTCTTGGGCTCGCGTTGGCGAAGGAAATCGCGGCAGCTATTGGCGCAAGCCTAACGCTTGCAAGCGAGGAGGGCGTCGGAACGACGGCGACGATTAAAGTGAAAAGAACGGAAGCTGGAAAATAACAGCTACCCGATGCTAGAAGCAGCCCGAAGCAGTCCGGAGGGCTGCTTTCTTTTTTTATATAGGAAAGGAAATGATTTTCTCATCCTCTCTCTATATTTCTCGGATTGAAACGCGCCGCGCCGCCAGAGGACGGCGAAAGCCGTTTCACCTTGAAATATAGGGAAGGATATGATTTTTCCATCCTTTCTCTATATTTCTCGGACTGAAACGCGCTGCGCCGCCAGAGGACGGCGAAAGCCGTTTCACCTTGTCTAAACGGGGAAACAAAGGAATGGATAAAAAAAAGATTGATATACGTATATGTATGCGATATATTACATACAAGAAAGGAAGATGCGCATGCCTATTCCGAGCCATTTTACAACACCGATTAAAATTTCAGCGAAAGAACGAGCGCTTTCCCAAATTCAGCGATGGATTATTGATGGTACCTTGCTTCCCGGCGAGAAGATTGGCGATGCAGAGCTGGCGGAAGCTTTAGGGGTCAGCAGGACGCCTGTCCGCGAAGCCTTGCAAATTCTTGAAGTGCAGAAGCTCGTCGAGGTGTATCCGGGCAACTATACGAAGGTCAAAAGCTTGGAGAAGTCCGATATTTTGAAAATGTATTCGACGCTGGCCTCCTTGCACGCTTTAGCGGCAGAGACGGCTGCCAGTGTCATTGTGCCCGAACAAATTGAGCAGCTGAAGCAGCTGAATGCCGAATTCTCAGCGGCGATTGAACAGGGGCTGCCCTTTCAGGCGATGGAGCTGGACGAGCAGTTTCATAATGTGATCGTGGAAGCCGCAGATAATGAATACCTGGCCTCTTACAGCGCCTCGCTTCAGGTACATATTCGCCGCTTTAAATATGTGTTTCTAAAACAGCCTGTTCAGGCGACGCATGTATCAGTCGAAGAACATCAGGCAATTATTGAAGCTATGGAGGCTGGCGACCCTGAACGGGCGGCAGCCATGATGAAGCAAAATTTATTGCGCCCTATGCGCGAGCTTTATGCCATTATTTAACCAACGATGAGGGGATGGATGGACATGTCCGAGAAGGAAGATTTGCGTGGACGCAGCAAGGATATAAGCGAAGGGGTAAACCGGATGCCGAACCGGGCCATGCTGCGGGCGGTAGGGTTTCAGGATGAGGATTTCAAAAAACCGATGGTTGGCGTCGCCAGCACATGGAGCGAAGTAACGCCTTGCAACATTCATATCGACCAGCTGGCGCGGGAAGCGAAGGCGGGGGTCAAGCAGCACGGCGGGGCTCCGCTTATTTTTAATACCATTACGGTGTCGGATGGCATTTCGATGGGACATGAGGGGATGCTGTTCTCGCTGCCGAGCCGGGAAACGATTGCCGATTCCATTGAACTGGTCGTTAATGCTGAGCGGTTTGACGGGCTGGTGGCGATTGGCGGCTGTGACAAAAATACTCCGGCTTGCCTGATGGCCATTGGGCGGATGAACCTTCCGTCTGTTTATGTATATGGCGGAACGATTCAGCCAGGCAAGCTGCATGGCAAGGATGTTGATATCGTTACTGCCTTTGAAGCGGTAGGGAAATATCAGGAAGGACAGCTGACGGATGAGGAGCTGCATGAGGTAGAGTGCAGCGTTTGTCCCGGTGCTGGCGCCTGCGGCGGAATGTACACGGCGAATACGATGGCTTCGGCGGCAGAAGCGATGGGCATGGCACTCCCCGGCTCCTCCTCCACACCAGCCATTGCCCCGAATAAATCGGTGGAATGTACGGAAGCGGGCAAAGCGGTTATTGAGCTGCTGAGAAAAAATATTCGGCCCCGCGACATTATGACACTGAAAGCTTTCGAAAATGCGATTACCGTCGTGATGGCGCTCGGGGGTTCAACCAATGCGCTGCTTCATCTGCTGGCGATCGCGCATTCGGCTGGCGTGAAGCTGACGCTGGATGATTTTGAACGGGTGCGCAGCCGCGTTCCCCATCTGGCCGATTTGAAGCCAAGCGGCAAATATGTGATGCAGGATTTGAACAATATCGGCGGCGTGCCGGGCGTTATGAAGCTGCTGCTTGAAAAAGGGCTGCTGCACGGAGACTGCATGACCGTAACAGGCAAAACGCTTGCAGAGAATTTGGCGGAAGCCGATCCGCTGGACAGCGGACAGGATGTGATTCGTTCCTTCGAGCAGCCATTAAAGCCGACAGGACCTTTGGTTGTTTTGAAAGGCAATTTGGCGCCTGAAGGGGCAGTGGCTAAAATGTCGGGCCTTAAAAAGATGCGTTTTAGCGGCCCCGCCCGAGTATACGACAGCGAGCAGGAGGCTGCCGATGCGATTGCGCGTGATGACATCAAAAAAGGCGATGTGCTCGTCATTCGTTATGTCGGGCCGAAGGGCGGACCCGGCATGCCGGAAATGCTCTCCATTACGGCGATGATTAGCGGAAAAGGGCTCGGCGGCGAAGTTGCGCTTATGACTGATGGCCGCTTCTCGGGCGGCTCGCACGGCTTTGTTGTCGGACACGTCACGCCTGAGGCCCAGGTTGGCGGGCCAATCGGCTTGCTGCAAGAGGGCGATATCATTACGATCGACAGCGAGACGCAGGAAATGAACATGGAAATTTCGTCGCAGGAATTTGAGTCGAGACTTGCGAAGTGGGTGCAGCCGCCGCTCAAAGTAAGAACAGGCGTGCTCGGCAAATATGCCCGGCTCGTATCCTCCGCTTCAAAAGGCGCGGTAACCGATCTGGATTTGTAAACAGCATGGACTAGGTTGTAGTTCTCACCAAATTCTAATCCACAGGTTATATAATAGGTTGTAATACAGCATGCCTTTCGAGCTATGAGCTTGAAAGGCATGTTTCTGATCTAAATGGGGTGTAACGATGGGACAACAGCGAAAGAAACTGATGCTTGGTTTAACGATAGCTTGTGTGGTCATTATCTGTATTGCGGGAGGATTATGGTGGCAATCCGTTGCTGACGCGCGGCCTTCCATTACGGAGGAGCAAGCGAGCGAGCAGGTTCTTCAGCAATATGTTGGGAAAATCGTTAGCGCTAAGCTGGGCGATAACGTCTATGAAGTAAAGCTGCAGGCTGATCAAGGCATATATGATGTCGCTGTCGATGCAAAAGGCGGAGGCATCGTTTCAATAAAGCTAATAGATGGCGGGCTGCCTGCTGCTGGGGAAACACCGCCCGTTTCCTCATCCAATCAGCCAACTGATCCCTCAGCTTCGGAACAAGCGGCAGAGCCGACGCTGGGCCAGAGCCCAGTGGCAACGCCGAGCCCGGAGCCAAGCACAAGTCCAGCGCCAAATCCCAGCCCAGAGACAAGTTTAAGTCCGGGACCAAATTCAAGCCCAGGGCAAAGCTCAAGTTCAGCAACGAATTCAAGCCCCAAACCAAGTCCGAAGCCGAGTGACGGAAACGGAAACGGCAACGGAGGAAAAACACCAGCAGCATCCCCTGCCAAGCAGGGCATATCTCCAGATGAAGCGGAAGCGATTGCGCTCAAGCAAATTAAAGGCAAGGTGGAGGACATTGAGCTGAAAAGCTCCGATCGCAGCCGGTATTATTTAGTTGAAATCGACACGCCAGACGACCGTGAGGCAACGGTACAGGTACATGCTGTAACGGGAGCCATTATGTCTATCACATGGGATGAGGACGATGACGATCGAGAAGACGACTAAGTGTAAATGAGCGCCAGCTCAGCTTTTTATCATCAAATTCTAATGTTGCTGTCATGGTCATCTCATTTGCCGCAGGTAAAGTAAAGGTGAGACAAGCGAGAGACATTTGAGAATGGGAGGAACATGATGATGATGAATAAAAAAATCTGGATAGGCGTTGTATCGGTTACTTTGGCGCTCGGCGCAATGGGCGGTGCAGCAACGGCTGCTTCAAATACGAAAACCTTGATCGGCAAAGCCGAAGCCAAAAAAATCGCCTTGAAGCATGTAGACGGCCGTATTGACGGTGTAGACCTGGAGCGGAATCAAACAGGCATCTTTTACGAGGTGGAAGTCGAGCGCGGAGCCTATAAGAATGAAGTCGATGTGCATATCGATGCTTACAGCGGCAAGCTGCTAGGCATTTATGACAGCGACGATGATGACGACGATCGCCGTGCAGATCAAGCGACAACTGGAGCAGGAACAGCGTCGAACGCAGGGACAGTGAATCAGCCAGCAGCGAGCCCATCAACAAGTACGGGAACGGCAGCTTTAAAGACGGCTGAGCAAGCCGGAGCCATTGCGGTTGCTAAAGTTGGAGGAACGGTAGTTAAGGTTGAACGCGATCGTGAAGATGGCAAAATCATTTACGAGGTCGATTTGCGCATTACTGGCGGTAAAGCTGAAGTAGAAGTCGATGCAGCAACGGGAAAAGTGCTGTCCGTGGATAAAGATTACCACGATGATGATGACTACGATGACGATGATCATTATGATGAGGATTAAGCAATCATAGCAAGCGAGCGTATTTATTTTGAAAATAAAGCGATGGAATGGAAAAAAAAGGGGGCATCTGCGGATGCTCCCTTTTTTATAAGCAGGCATAAAGCTGCTTATGCAGCTTTAGCGCTGTTTTCTCGGTGCTTGCCCAGCCTGCGGGGCTGGAGCAGCATTTTTAAACGGATTAAGGAACAGCTTGGGAATGCCCGTATCAAAACGGAGCAGCTTGCCGGTGTGCGGATGCTCGAAAGCAAGCACGCGCGCATGCAGGCCGAGTCTGCCGATTGGCTTGAGCCGCGCTCCATATTTTTTGTCTCCGGTAATCGGATGGCCGATATCCTCCATGTGGACGCGGATCTGATTTTTGCGGCCAGTCTCCAGATGCACTTCCAATAAGGAGAAGCTGTCGTTGGCCTGAATCATCTTATAGTGGGTTACAGCATGCTGTCCATCATTCGGATGGGAGCTGGAATACATTTTCAGCGTGCTGCTTTCCTTGAGCCACGATTGGATCGTGCCTTCGGGCTTGCGTACTTTGCCTTCGACAAGCGCTACATAGGAGCGTTCCTTGACGGCTTCCTGCCAATTGTTTTGGAGCGATTGCTGCACCTTCTCGGTTTTGGCAAACATCATGACACCCGAGGTGTCACGGTCCAGGCGATGCACGACGAAAATCCGATTTTTCGGATCAAAGGTTCGAACATGCGCTGTCAGCTGGCGGTAAGCGGTAACCTCCTGCTCATCCTTGGAGGAAGCGATGGACAGCAGTCCCGCATCCTTCTGCACGACGATAATGGCATCGTCCTCATGCAAAATGGTGAGTCCCATCAGCGGCGGCGCTTCTACCGCTTTTTCCGTATTTATGCTAACCGTCTGACCGACTTCGAGCAGAAAATTATATTTCGTTTGTACGCGCTTATCGACCGATACTTGCCCACGCGCCAAAACTGATTTTACCGAATTGCGTCCCATGCTGGCCAAGTGGATCAATAAAAAAGCCAGCAGCTCCGACGGCTCGTTGACCGTGAATTGCTTGGCCTGCGCGGCTTTACGCGGCTTGCCGCCTTCATTTTGTTTCCTAGACATGCTTAAATACCCCCTGCTTGTTCACTGCTGCTATCACTATACCACGGTTGGAAGGGATAATTCTATGTACGGCGGTTGAAAAATGGCGGATGGGCTGAGGCATCTCTAACTTGTGTGTATGCAATAGGAAAAGCGCAAAGCCCCTATATGGGTAGAGAAACTGTGATTTTTTACTATTGTTAGGGTGGTTTTAGTAGCGAGCATAAGTGAAATGTCGAATCAAGTAAAATATTTTATGAATTCGACAAATTAATTGTTAATTCGACAAAAAAGCTAAGGAAAAATAATAAACATTAACATATAGTAATGTTTGTACATAATTCGAAGTCAAAAGGGTGATAAGGGTTGGCAAGAGAGGGAAAGTTAAAAAGAGAACAGATTTTTAAGGGTAATAACAGGGCATTTATCGTGAAAATCGGTATGCTTGCTGTTATTATTTTTTGTTTGGCCAGTTCCTCGATTTTTGCGGCAACGTATACGTATGACTCATTAAATCGTTTGACCAAAATTGAGTATTCGAATGGGGATCATGTGGAGTTCACCTATGATGCTAATGGGAATAGGTTAACCGCTGCGGTCACCAAAACAACGGAAGAACCATCGACAGAACCTCCAGTTGAAGTGGGGCCTGATTTATACCAAGATTTTGAAAATGAAGGTGTTTATGAGTGGATAGGCCAAGGGGACGGAGTTTTACTTTCCAATTCGCAAGAAGTTGCCTACGGAGGCATGCGAAGTATGAAGGTTTCCAATCGAACCGCTACATGGCAGGGGCCGATCTTGAATGTGAAAAATCAAATTGCTCCGAAACAAAGCTATCGGATTAAAGCATTCATACGTTTACCTCAAGGTACTCCTGCTTCCTTGATGATGATGACAATCCGCCGGACGATGCCAGATGGCAGCAACTCCTACGATAATATTAATACAAAAACAGCAACGTCTGGTGATTGGACTGTCCTTGAAGGCATTTATCAATTGAATGACGCGGCAAGCAGCCTATATCTATATGTGGAAAGCGCTAGCCCTAATGCTTCATTTTTTATAGATAACTTTAGCATTGAAGCCTATACGCCAGAGCCAGCACCGCTGGTTCATGATTTCGAAGATGGCACTACGCAAGGCTGGTACCCGCTAGGTGAAGGCGTAATGGTAACCAATACGCAAGAAGCTGCAAGCAGTGGAAGCAACAGCTTAAAAATCAGTAATAGGACAGCCACTTGGCAAGGTCCAGCCCTAGATCTAACTAGCTATATGAAAAAAGGATTAACATATACGATTTCTGGCAAGCTTCGTTTACCACAAGGAGTAGCAGCTTCAGATATTCTATTAACCATGAATCGCGGTGATGGCAGCGGTTTGCATTATTATGACAATGTGAGTGCAAATCATGTAACCGTGGACGGCTGGGTTGCTTTTGAAGGGAAGTACACCTTCACAGGACCAGTCGCTAGTTTGAACATCTATATGGAAAGTGCTAATGCCTCTGCAAGCTTCTATTTGGATGAGTTTAAGGTTGAGAAGTATGTCGTTCCACCTCCAGTTGTGAAAACAGATTTTGAAGATGAGACCCTTCAGGGCTGGAATGCGCAAGGAGATGGAGTCGTCTTGACCAATGTAGGAGAGACAGCCAACAGTGGATTGCGCAGCTTGAAAGTGAGCAACCGTACGGCACAGTGGCAGGGACCATTGCTCAATTTAACAGGCAAATTGCTTCCTAATACCAAATATAAAGTTAAAGCGGCGTTCCGCTTGCAGCAAGGTGTTCCTTCGACCGATTTATTGATGACAATTAATCGCCAGTCTCAGAGCGGTGTTAATGATTATGACAATGTGAGCGCTACTGCGGTTACGGATGGCGAATGGGTCTATATGGAAGGGAATTATGAGTATAGCGGTACCGCGGCTTCTCTTTCCTTGTATGTGGAAAGTGTAAATGGAACGGGCGGGTTCTATGTCGATGATTTCATTATTACGAAGTAATAAAAAATTAGGAAGATACATGAGATCTAGATTAACTATTAAATAACAAAACCTATTCTGTTAAGTCATGGGAGAGATCATCGTTGAAATTCCAGCATTTGATGCGCAACCTAGCCATCATACTTATTCTTTCGTTCTTAGTAGGAACCGTAGGCGGCTATGAAAGACAGACCGTAAGCGCGCAAGAGCAAGAAGAGAATATTGATTTTACAATGCAAACCGTAATAGACCGATTTGCTGTAACGGAATCTTTTGTACAGCAACAGTTGGATGCTGGTTTTACGCTTAGCCAAGTATATTCAGCGCTATTTAAGGCGGAGCTTGAAAGTATTTCTTACGAGGAAGCTGTTCAAGCCATGTATCCAGCAGAGGTAAACGTATCCTCTACCGTTACAGGAAGTGTATACGACGATTTAATTGATCCTGTTTTTAGAAATACGACAGTGGTAGATCTCAGCGAATCATCTGTAGCTGGAAGTGTTTACGATCCTGATGCTGCGGTCACAGATAGTGTGTACGAAGAAGATTTTGGTGCTGGGAAAAATAGTGCTTCTGAAAAAGGCAACTTAATGGCGATGCAAGCCTTAGCCGATACCCCTGCACCTGTTATGGAAAAGCCACCTGTTTATTCTAAAACTTCAATGAATGAGGCGCCTTATAGCGTAGGTGGGAATAATGAATCCATTTCCAGTTTGTCGGGCAGCCTTTCCTTGAACCAAGCAGATATGACGCTGCCTGGCAGAAACGGATTGTCGTTTGCTTTAACTCGGCAATATGATTCAAATGATTCTCAGTTCTATGAACCAGAGTTTGGGGCGAATTATTATAATCAAGGTGTATATAAATACTATGTCCAATTTAATGCCACACGCAAACAACTGCTTACCCAATATCATGTGAGATATGTGGAGAAAACATGGGTGCAAGAAGATAGTAATGGGGATGGAATACCAGATCTAAATACGGAAGTGATGAGAGAGGAGATTAAGACAAAAGGAACCTATGCGGATCAGGCACAAGCGAATCAAGTAAAGGCAGCTGGGATTAGCTATACGATACCAGCAGATTCACGTACTGAGACAGCAAAAAAGACGAGCACAACGAATAATTTTGCAAATACGTATATTCTTTATAATCAAAATGGTTATAGTGGGACACTTTATCCTACGGGAAGTGCCACTGCAATTTCCGGAAGCGAAACGCCTGCTGCCTCTCGAATAGAAAAGGCGGAATGCTATAACAATATTCCGGGTGTATATAATAATAATGGGGTTTGGCAAGCTACTTCATCAGGTGTGGATTGTCCAGATTATAAAATCTATGATAGTGGCGGCTTTAAAGGCGCGCTATATAGATTGTCGGGAGCGCCAGATATTATTAAAAGCTGCCCGACTAATGGGACAAAAAACTATGTGTGCACAAAACAGTTTCGGGCTAATTATTCGGGTACCGTAACGAAACCTGGTTCTGATACAAGAACATGGGAGCAGAACTATAGAGGTACAGTAACGAAGCCGAGCTATGTTAGTAATACAAACTTTAGCGAATGGATGCCTAATGGAAGTAAAAGATGGAGATATGCATATGCCCCTAAGGGAGCCTTATATGTAGATACAGAGCTATATGAGGGTGCTGGTCGCGAGGTTCCTATGACCTCTAATTTGTATGAGAGCAGTTCTGAGGCAACGCAGCTTAAAAATAGTGTTACTAGCAATACAGGTATATATCTGAAAACCGAAGACGGATATAACTACTATATTTCCTATGCGCCGCAAGCGACTGTTATGAGTTACCAAGTTGGTTCTTATACGACGGTATCTTATTTCAATGATATTTCAAAGCCATTAAATGAACAGTGGTATCCAATTGGAAAAGGCTGGTCATGGCAATTGCCACATATAGTGACAGAGAACAATAAGCAATATTTTTATCCGGCAGATGGCGGACGTTATGAAGTAGCGGGCAATACGATAAAAGGAATGGATTGGGAAGGGCTCTTATTTTCTACGGATACAACCGTTCAAGTCAACGGAGAATCCTCTCAGTATGTCATATCGTCTGTAGATGGTACAATGAAACAGCATTTTAATGCGGATGGAAGTTTAATTCGTATTTCGGATGCCTATGGAAATACGCTTCAGTTTCTGTATGCTCAAAATACTACTTACGGTCGAAAACTGCTTTCTCAGGTTAAGGATGCGATTGGAAACACCATAACGATCTCATATAGTGCATCCGAAGTTGTAGTGACAAAAGGAAACCAAAGCGTGACTTACCAGAAGCGTAAAGATGCCGCCTCAGGCATAGAATTGCTGGATTCCGTAACCGATGCAGAAGGAAGAAAAACGTCCTATTCTTATCTGCTAAGTGAAGCGAAATTCAATTTAATGGGGGCTTATCCAGAGCGGGCACGCTCCAATCCGTATGCTTTGTTAACGAGTGTGCAGCATCCGACAGGCGCATTGAGTGAATATGTATATGAGCCGAGTGCAGTGACTCGTTATTTGGGTGAAAGCTCAACCAATCAAGCTTATCGCGTGTCAGAGCGCCGGGACAAGTTGACCTATGAAAATGGAACAACCGAGATTTTTAATAGACAGTCTATGTTCTATACAAATGATTTCAGCGGTCTTTATGGACAGGACATGTCCTTCTCCACACAAATTGATTTTGGATTGACGCAAACTACCTTTAGCTATAAGAAGGATTATATTGATGAAGCTACCGGGGCAAAGTATTACCTGGAGCAGCAGGTGGAAAAGGGTGGGACTCTCCAGAAGACAACGGCATATACGTATGGCAAAAATGTTGGTAGTCGAAGTTACCCAGTCCCAGTTCCAACAAAAACCGTTTTAAGTGATAATATGTCTAGTTCTACGTTAATCATGAGCGCTCAGTATGATGATTATGGTAATGTGCTGCAAGCAACGGATGCGGCGGGATTAACTACTACGTACGGCTATGACAGTGTGAAAAAATGGCAAGTCAGCGAGACGACGCCTGTTGATACGGGTACTTTCTTGTACACTTCCTTTGGTCGTAATGCGCAAGGGGATATCATTGAAACCACAATACGTAAAAATAATGCGTCTGGAGAAGTTATCCAGCAGATTAACAACAAAAATATCGATGCATATGGTAATGTGACCTTCCGTACAATTTCTTATGGGAATAAGACACTACAAATGACGGTAGCCTATGACAGTGCCTATCAATTTGCATTTCCTACTAGCCAAGCAGTGGTGGTGACAGATGCTGACAATCAGAAGAGCACCATAGTGACGAAAGCGGAGTATGACTTTAGCACGGGTATGATGACTGCCTCCACAGATGGGAAAAATGCACGTACGGCTTATCAGTATGACAAACTGGGCCGTATTAAGCAAGTTACGCATCCTGATGGTAAATTGCTGAGAGCGGCGTATAATGATGTTCAGAATACTCTGCTTGTTACAGATGAGGGAGGATATCAAACACAGACAAGCTGGAATGGTCTAGGATGGGAAGTAGAATCAGGTATAATCAATCAATCTGGCTATGAAATGAAAGCCAGAAACGATTATGATGCCTACGGGCGTGTGGAATGGTCGGAGGATGCTTTAGGAAACCGGGCTCGCTATGAATATGACAATTGGAAGCGATCAACCAAAACGATTTTACCGAATGGTTCAGAAATTGTAGTAAACTACGATGATCGTTTGCGTAAGCAGATAACAAGTGACCCACTTGGTTATAAGAATATCGAAACCTATGATAAGTTTGGCCGATTGGAAAAAGTAGAAGAACAGGCCCAAGCGACAGGAATCCTTACCCCAATCATTAAAAATACGTATCACCCGGTTAATGGACAAATTGTGCAGCAACTGAATGCAAAGCAGCAAGCTACGACGTTTACGTACACCATGCTAGGACAGCTAGCTTCCGTTACGAATGCGAAAAATGAAATGACGCATTATGAATATGATCAGGCAGGTAATCTGACGAAAACCATTTTTCCTGATGCGAATGTGCAAACGAAGGGTTATGATGAACTTGGACGCGTTATTCGCAGCACGGATGCACAGCAAAATAGTGAAAAAATCTACTATGATGCCAATGGTAATCGAAGCAAATTGATTGATAAAACAGGTCAGGTATTCCAGTATACTTATAGTAACCGTAACTTGTTGTTGTCGAAGCAAGGACCGAGTGAAACCATTTCCTTTACGTATACCGATAACGGTTCACGAAAAACGATGAAGGATAGCATGGGGACAACTCAATATACTTATAAGCCATATACTGCGGAGCTGGCTTCCGTTATCTATCCAGACGGTAAGAAGATTGAATACGGTTATGATATACGAGGTCAAATAGCAAGTGTAACGACACCATTTGGGGATACTGCAGCTTATAGCTACACTAAGAACAGTCAACTAAATAATGTTATGTGGAATGGTTCTGTTCAGGAAAGCTATACCTATGATGCAGGTGGTCAGCTTGCAATGAAGCAGCAGGCGAATGGGCTATTGACTGAATATAGTTATACCGATTTAAACCTAACGAACTTGAAGCAGTTGAAATTGGACGGTGGTATAACATTAAATTATAGTTACCAATATGATGTGAGCAACAATATTACGAGTATTAATGAACAGAATAACGATCAATCAGAGGTTGATAAACTGTTCACGTATGATGTATTGGATCGAGTCGAGACAGCTACTCCATTCAATGAGTCTTATTCCTATGACAATCGGGGGAATAGGAATACGTTATCAAGTGATAATGAGGCAGGGCCTACAGATAATCTATCCTATGAGTATGATGAGCGGGATCGCCTAAAGAAAGTCGTTAAAGCCGATGGGAACAATGTAACGTATCGTTATAACGGAGATAACTTGATGGTGGAGCGACAGGCGAATGGCGTAACGACTCGCTATTATTATTACGGTGATCAAATAATTGCGGAAGGTATCGTACAATCCGATGGAACCGTTAGGGAAAAAGTGAGCTATTTGCGTGGAAATAGCCTGGTTATGCAGGAAAATTCGACAGGAACCAAAGGATACTACTCGCAAAATGGTCATGGTGATATCATTTCAATACGGGATACAATAGGTGCTATATTAAATGAATACGAATATGATATTTGGGGAAATTCGGTCAAGGCGACCGAGAGTGTAGCCAATTCTTTCCGTTATTCCGGCGAGTATTGGGATGATACAACAGACTTACAGTATCTTCGTGCTCGTTGGTATGATCCAGGGATGGGAAGGTTTATTAATGAGGATACGTATGAAGGGCAGTTATCCAGCCCATTAAGTCAGAATCTCTATACTTATGTGCATAATAACCCTTTAATATATTTTGATCCTACGGGGAATTGGTGTGAATCTAAAGATAAGACGTGGTCTCATCCAGGTTCGTGTAACAGTTCTTCTTCAAAAGAGAGTCCCGACTACCAAAACAACGGAAAATCAGTAAAAAACGGGAAAAACTTCATGGGACCATTGAGAACATATAATTATTACACAGAAACTCAAATGGGATCTATATACAATGATTGGAGTACTTATGGAGACGCTGTTTACCGGAATGCTCCTGCAGAGCTGCAGCAAATATTAAAAAGTTCTGCATTTTCCGAAGTTTTTAAAAATGGTATGGCACTGGAATACTTCATAGCAGGCGTTACAATAGGCAGATTTGGTAAAACAGGTAAAAATAACAAAAATAAAGGTTGTAATTGTTTTACATCCGGAACAAAGGTATTAACAGATGAAGGGGAGAAAAATATCGAAGACATTGAGGTCGGAGATAAGGTTCTCGCCAAGGATGAGAATAATCCTAATGGAAAAACAGCTTATAAGGAAGTAACTGCTTTATATCGCAACCAACGTGATGATATTATTAAGTTACATGTCGGGGAGCGAGTCATCGAGACAACCGATAACCATCCGTTTTGGGTTGAAGGCAAAGGGTGGCTCTTCGCAGATGAACTTCAAGTGGGGGACAAACTCCAAAAGGCGGACGGAAGCAACCTGACGATTGATAAGGTTGAGTATATTAAACTGGATGAGCCTGTTACCGTGTATAACTTTACTGTTGCGGACTACCATACGTATTATGTAACGGATTTGGGCATTTGGGTGCATAATACGAATTGTACATCTGCCGGAACTTCATTCAGCTATAGTCATCAACCTGTCAAAAAAGGTGGAAAGAGTATAGCAGACCAAATATCTGAAAGAGGTTGGAATGATAAACGTATTGGCGAAGCAATAGATAATCCTGCAGGTATTGTAAATTGGACAGATCAAAGAAAAGGCATGAATAATGCACCAGTCACAGTATACTATCACAAAAATGGTGGTTACGTAGCTAGGAGGAACGATACGGGAGAAATTATCCAAGCTAGTGACGTTAATGACCCGAATTGGGGTACCTATTGGTCGTCAAGTGATATTAAATGGTTAAAGTAAATTTGATTATATTGTAAAAAGGTAGGTGAGGAATGGTCATTTGGAATACAGAGTACGATGAAGCACAGTTGGAGAACATAAAAATTGTTGAGGAACGGCTGTCTCTTGAGTTCCCAAAGGACTATTTAGAGTGTGTACTTAAATATCAAGGTGGTAAACCATCTCTATGTAACATCATGGTGGATGAGAATACAATTGTACAGTTTAGTTGCTTATTGACGTTCTTAGCTTTTGATGAGCTTGATATTCTCGATGTGTACAATTCATTAAAAAAAAATATTCCATCAGGATTAATACCATTTGGGTTAGGGTCGGATAGTTATCTATTTTGTTTTAATTATCGTTTAGGTGAACCGCCTGTAATATCAATATGCAGACCAAGCGATACTGGTGAGAACAATGTTGTTGATATCAGCGATTCATTTACAGATTTAACTGAAAAGTTGTTTTGATTTTTGACCTTGAGGGCGGCAATCCTCAAGGTCTTGCTTTTACCCCTACCCAGTGCCGAATGAATTGGGCGGTACGTCATGAAAGAACTTAACCCTCATCACCTCCGTATGATATTTCTCCGAAACAACTGTACGCACACACAAAATGCTTGATAATATAACCCCTTTGTCTAAATCTGCATTCCCGTTATAGCCTTAAAATCGTCAGATACCACCGTATTTGAATGTCAAAACCTTACCTTTGTTTTCTCACAGCTTTCTCAAAATCCAATGAAAATGTAAGAAATCCTTGCTGTTTTACCGATTAAGCCGCAACTCTGCAATGAGAGAACTCGACCACTATAGCGAGGGTAAGGAAATTCGAGGATTTTCATCTGCAACGATTTGTCCATTTACTCCGATAGTTACTGTGCAAAAGCAATTTGGTGACGACCAGTTTACATATACAGGTAAGGTAACGTTCAGGCTAGCCGCCTTGCCCTCTAATTATAGACGGAAATTCATTAAAAATTTCCGATGGGGGCTGAACATGGAAGGCGTGAAAGTATCAATAGACCGTATTGTTGTGGATTTTATGAATGTACAGTGGACGTTCTTTAATCCACTTCGTCAAAGACTATGTCATTACTGCAATGCCGCATTCTACGTGAAAGATAGAGGATTTAAGTATCATGTAAGAGTGAGGGAAGGCAGATATTGGGTGCATCTTTCTTATCAGCTCGTCTATGCAAAAATGGCAAGGAAGCATACGCTTCGGCTAGAATGTCCGCCGGAATCGCTCATTCACTTTCGT
This sequence comes from Paenibacillus sp. JT22N7, assembly GCF_059383875.1. Classification (NCBI taxonomy): domain Bacteria; kingdom Bacillati; phylum Bacillota; class Bacilli; order Caryophanales; family Paenibacillaceae; genus Paenibacillus; species Paenibacillus sp. JT22N7. Next base: position 51,481 of record NZ_JBXENY010000007.1, on the reverse strand, counting down.
TCGTGGATTTCTGAGATTGGGAATCACGCGACAGACATTATGCATGTTCGTTCCGAGGTGGCTTTTGACATCCCATTGTCTTTATCTGAACTGTTCGTTCTGTCGTTGACTGGGCGGAACATGAAGAAAAGAAAGGGAACGTATTACTCAAACGAGCGTTATCAACGGCAAGTTGCCGGATATTGCAGGGTGTATGACAAAAGGTTGGAACTGTTACAAAGGCGAGGAATAGCCATTGAAGGAGAATTAACGAGGTTTGAAATCGTGTATAAGCCGGATGACAAGATACCGATGGACAAGCTTGTTCAGCATTCACCTGAGTTCGGTAGGTTATATCTATGCGCCCATGCAACTGAACTTGAACAAGTAAAGCCAAAGTTGTTGCGGCAGGTTCAAGGCATGATGCGTGGTGAACTGGAGCAGAAGGACGTGACTTACTATTATCGGAGTCAGATAAAAGCAGAGATGAGCAAACGTACTGTTCTTGACTTCAATACGGTAGCGGTGGAACAATGGCAAGAAGCAATAACCATTCCATGTGCCATTTTGGGCGGCGTAATCAGCAAAGTCCCTGTCGCATAGTAAGGCTAGTCATCCTCCATGACAATCAGTTCATGGATATGAATATCCAATACGTTGCAAATCTGCTCCAAGGTGCTGATGTAGATTCTGTCGGTTGTTTCTCTACATAGAGCATTAATCGTACCCGGACGCATATTGACCATTGCGGCTAACTGGCGTTGAGATATGTCACGTTCGTCTAACCGCATCGCAACATTATTATTTCAAATGAATAGGATGATGAATTTGGAAATAAATCTTAAAAGAACTTATGGTGTGATTAAGCACAATATGTCAACAGAACAAATTGCAGACTTGTTAAGTTTACTCACCGTAAATGATTCGATATTATTGTTTTCCTTTTATGAAAGGAATATGGAGTTATTTGACGCAAGTACACAGGATTTTATCTGGAAGAGATGTGTTTTTGAGAATTCTGAATGGGTATTACCATGGAGTGAAACTCCACCACATTGGGATGAACCCAATCAAACACCGCCGAAAATCATATGGTTTTCGGTATTACAAAAAGAAGATATAATTCAAGCAATCAAAATTGATAACTTATTTAGATGTATTGTTATTAAGAAGGGGGCAATATTTGAACAATATTCTACTGTGTTATTTCATCAGGAATATTATTCTTCTATTGATGAGGAAGATTACGATTATTATTTAGGTTTTACAAATAAGGATTTGTTTCTTGCTAATTCATTGGATGAGATTAAAAAGAGATTCGAGGTCTTATTAATAGAATAGTTAATCTGAAGACCTTAAGGGCGGCAACCCTTAAGGTCTTTCTTTTGCCCCCACTCAGTGCCGAGTGAATCGGGTGGCATATACAGGAAGAACTTAACCCTCATCACCTCCGTATGATATTTCTCCGAAACAACTGTACGCACACACAAAATGCTTGATAATATAACCCCTTTGTCTAAATCTGCATTCCCGTTATAGCCTTAAAATCGTCAGATACCACCGTATTTGAATGTCAAAACCTTACCTTTGTTTTCTCACAGCTTTCTCAAAATCCAATGAAAATGTAAGAAATCCTTGCTGTTTTACCGATTAAGCCGCAACTCTGCAATGAGAGAACTCGACCACTATAGCGAGGGTAAGGAAATTCGAGGATTTTCATCTGCAACGATTTGTCCATTTACTCCGATAGTTACTGTGCAAAAGCAATTTGGTGACTGGATCGACTACACTAAGTTGGACAGAAAAAATAAGGGCTTGTAGAATAAACCTATCATGTTAAGGAGCAAATCCCTACAATGCCAAAACAACAACGACGTACCTTTACAACAGAATTCAAAAAACAAATGGTGGGACTCTATGAAAATGGGAAATCCAGAGCAGCCCTTGTGGAGGAATATGGCCTCACAGCCTCAGCTTTAGACCGCTGGATCAAACAAGCTCAGGCGACGGGTTCCTTCAAAGAGAAGGACAATCGCTCATCTGAAGAAAATGAGCTGATCGCTTTGCAAAAAGAGAACCAGCGTCTGAAAATGGAAGTGGATATTTTAAAGCAAGCCGCGCTGATCATGGGACGAAAGTAGCTATCATCCAGAATAATCGGGATAAATACTCGGTATCAGCAATGTGTGACGTCCTACAAATCGCAAGAAGTACATTTTATTATGACGCCCAAGAACGAGCCACTAAAGACGATGTCACCGAAGCTATTGTGGATATCTTTCACAAGAATCGAAAAGCCTACGGCACACGCAAGATCAAAGTGAAGCTTCATGAGCGTGGGGTGATCGTCTCCAGACGTCGCATTGGCCGCATCATGAAAGAGCAAGGGCTCGTTTCCACCTACACGGTGGCACAATATAAGCCCCATAAAACGGCATGTAACGAAGCAACGACGGCGAATGTTTTAAAGCGGGAGTTTGAGCAAACGGAAGCTAAACGCTTCGTCGTCAGTGATTTGACGTATGTGAAAGTCCAGGACCGATGGCATTACATTTGTGTGCTGGTGGATCTGTTTAATCGAGAAATCATTGGTCATAGTGCAGGCCCGAACAAGGACACTGCTCTGATTACTCGTGCCTTCGCGACCGTTAAGGGTGATCTACATCAGATTCAATGGTTTCATACCGACCGTGGCGGTGAGTTCAAAAATCAAAAGATGGACGAGCTTCTGGAGACGTTTGAAATCGGTCGATCGTTAAGTATGAAAGGCTGTCCGTACGACAACGCTGTGGCTGAAGCCACCTACAAGATCATGAAAACAGAGTTTGTGAACCAGATGAACTTCCAGAGCCTTCGTCACTTGGAACTCGAACTATACGATTACGTCAACTGGTTCAACAAGCATCGCATCCATGGAACCTTAGACTATATGACGCCTGTTCAGTATCGCCAAGAAGCCCTTAAAAAAGTTGTCTGATTTACTGTTGACAATCCACTATGAGAAGCGATTGAATGAAGGCAAAAAGAAGAAACAGGCAATCATTTGCATTATGAGAAGGCTTGTGAACATCCTTTACAGCATGATGAAGTACAAGACAGAATATAGGCTTGCTTCTTTACCCGAACCATTGGCAAGTTGAGATATAATGGTGGTAGCTGAAACAGTTGCCGCCTTCATTCTTCCCTGAATCAAGTTTATAACTAACGAAGGGGAGAAAAATATCGAAGACATTGAGGTCGGAGATAAGGTTCTTGCCAAGGATGAGAATAACCCTAATGGAGAATTAGCTTACAAAGAAGTATTGGCTTTATAGCGCAACCAACGTGATGATATTATAAAGTTACATGTTGGGAAGCAAATAATCGAAACGACAGATAACCATCCGTTTTGGGTAGAAGGTAAAGGGTGGGTCTTCGCAGACGACCTCCAGGTTGGCAATAAACTCGAAAAGGCAGACGGAAGCAATCTGATGATCGATAAGGTTGAGTTCGTTAAACTGGATAAGCCAGTAACGGTTTACAACTTTACGGTTGCTGACTTACATACGTATTATGTAACGGATTTGGGCATTTGGGTTCATAATACAAATTGTTCTTGGATGACGGTTGTAGAGGAGAAGAGTGTAACTAATCAGTTAAAGAGTTTAAGTGCGAAACAACAGGAAAGTTTTGACAATATAGTAACAATGCTAGCAAGCGGAGACCATTCAGGATTAAATGTTCACCTATTAACTGCAGATAAAAAAGGGCTATGGTCAGCGGATTTCAAAGGTTTTGGAGGAGGGCGCGGAAATGCGAGGATTTACTTCAAAATGGAAAATGGTAAAATAACTATTACTGAAATTGATTTGAAACATATGAAATAATAAATAGGAAAGAGTGGAGATTGTTATTCCATTTAATCATGTTATTGTTGAAGTGCACTGTTTGTATGGTTTAGTTGAGAGTGAGGAACATGGGACTATTCCTGAGTACTGCAGATACGGAGTTAAAAATCCAGGTTATCATTGCTTGAAAAACAATTGTCCTTATGTTGGGCACGCTCCTGCTCCACATGAAATAGCTTTTTCAGATGACAACGGAGAAGTAGAGGATGACGCTTGGATTGGATTTGGTGGGGACATGGAGCCGGAAATTTATTCTGAAATTAAAGATGTGGAGTTAAAGGAACTCTGGAGAGAGGTTTGCAAAAAAAAGATACAAGAAGCATACTCGGAATATATGTTTCGAAGCAAACTAAAGGAAAAATAGTCTTAGTGACCTTGGGGATGTCATCCTCAAGGTCTTTCTTTTACCCCCACCCAGTGCCGAATTAATCCATTATTCAACCAATAACACATCCAACTTATGTAAAACGGATTGAACTAATATTCCACATGTGAGTCTAACAACTCCAGGTGGTTTCTTTTTGCTCAAAAAATAGAAGACCAGCCTTTATGGGCGGTCTTCATCTGAAAAATATATTTGAACTTATGGAGATTCACAAATTTAATAGTGACCATTCAACCCTATATAATAATATTAAAATAATGATATACGGTAATGTGACCCTTCGTACGATCTCCTATGGGGATAAGACGCTGCAAATGACAGTAGCATATGATAGCGCCTATCAATTTGCATTCCCAACGAGCCAAGGAGTGACGGTAACGGATGCCAGCAATCAAAAGAGTACCATAGTGACGAAAGCGGAGTACGACTTAGGCACTGGTATGATGATTGCCTCCACAGATGGGAAAAATGCACGTACGGCTTATCAGTATGATAAACTTGGGCGTATTAAACAAGTCACTCATCCCGATGGGAAATTGCTGCGGGCGGCATATAATGATGTTCGGAATACCTTGCTTGTTACAGATGAAGGAGGATATCAAACACAGAGAAGTTGGAATGGTTTAGGTTGGGAAATAGAATCCGGTATAATCAATCAAGCTGGTTATGAGATGAAAGCCAGAAACGATTATGATGCCTATGGACGTGTGGAATGGTCGGAAGATGCTTTAGGATATCGGACTCGCTATGAATTTGATAAATTGGAAGCGATCAACCAAAACTATTTTGCCGAATGGATCAGAAACGACAGCAACTTATGATGATAGCCTGCATAGAAAGATGACAACTAATCCACTAGGCAATAGAAACATTGAAACCTATGATAAGTTTGGCCGATTGGAGAAAGCAGAAGAACAGGCACAAGCGACAGGAATTATTACTCCATTGCTTAAAAACACGTATCACCCAATTAATGGACAAATCGTGCAGCAGTTGGATGCTAAGCAGCAAGTTACGACGTTTACGTATACAATATTGGGACAGCTTGCTTCGGTTACGAATACGAAGAATGAAATGACGCGTTATGAATATGATCATGCAGGTAATTTGATAAAAACAATCTTTCCTGATGCAAATGTGCAAACGAAGGCTTATGATGAACTTGGACGCGTTATTCGTAGTACCGATGCACAGCAGAATAGTGAAAAATTCTATTATGATGCCAATGGTAATCGAAGCAAAGTGATTGATAAAACAGGTAAGGTATTTCAATATTCTTATACTAACCGAAATTTGTTGTTGTCTAAGCAAGGACCAAGTGAAACGATTTCCTTTACTTATACCGATAATGGTTCACGAAAAACGATGACGGATAGCACGGGGACGACTCAATATACGTATAAGCCATATACAGCGGAGTTGGCTTCCGTAATCTATCCAGACGGGAAGAAGCTAGAATATGGTTATGATATACGTGGTCAAGTAGCGAGTGTAACCACACCATTTGGGGATACTGCATCTTATAGCTATACCAATAACAATCAACTAAACCTTGTTTCGTGGAATGGGGCCGTTCAGGAAAGCTACACCTATGATGCAGGCGGTCAACTTGCCAGGAAGCAGCAGGCGAATGGGCTATTGACAGAATATAGTTATACCGATTTAAAACTGACGAACTTGAAGCAGTTGAAAATGGATGGTGGGATTTCATCTAATTATAGTTACCAGTATGATGCGAACAACAACATCACAAGCATTAATGAGCAGGGTTCAGATAAGCCAGAAGTGGATAGCCTTTTCACATACGATATATTAAACCGTATTAAGACATCTACGAAGTTAAATGAATCGTACACCTATGACAGTCGGGGAAATAGGAAAACTCTATCTAGTGACAGTGAAGTAGGGCTTACAGATAATGTTTCCTATGAGTATGATGAGTGAGACCGCTTAAAGAAAGTCGTTAAGGCTGATGGGAAGAATGTGACTTATCGTTATAACGGAGATAATCTAATGGTGGAGCGGCAGGAAAATGCCGTAACGACTCGTTATTATTATGATGGTAATTATTTGATTGCAGAGGGTAGTTTACAATCAAATGGGACAGTCAAGGAAAAAGTGAGTTATTTACGTGGGAACGGACTTATCATGCAGGAGAATGTTACAGGAGCAAAAGGATACTATTCGCAAAACGGGCATGGTGATGTAGTATCAATACGGGATACAACTGGTGCAATATTAAATGAATACGAATATGATCTTTGGGGAAATTCGCTCAAAGCAACCGAGAGTGTGACAAATTCTTTCCGTTATTCCGGCGAGTACTGGGATGATACGACAGATTTACAGTATCTTCGCGCTCGTTGGTATGATCCAGGGATGGGAAGGTTTATTAATGAGGATACGTATGAAGGGGATCTGACGAATCCTTTAAGTCAAAACCTTTATACGTATGTGCATAATAATCCTCTTAACTGGGTTGACTCTCTAGGTCATTGGATTGAAGGTATTGATAATCAATTATCAGTATCGGATCAGACTAAAATAAGGCAACTTACTTCTGATTGGTATAAGGCCAAAGGCAATAAAGATTTACAAGCAAATTTAAGTCAAGCAGCTCAAAATCTTAGGATAGATCACTTTATAAACGTAGCTAATCAAACTAGGGCGAAGCTAAATGATGATTTTGTTGAGGCAATTGCTGATTCCATACCTAACCCAAGGAGTGCCATAAAGAATGCATCAAAGTCAATAATAAAAATGTTTGTTAAATCTATGGACGATGATGTAACCTTCATTTATAGGAGATCTGACAATACCGATTCTCAAAGTATGACAGCAGAACATAGAGATGTTCTGAAAATGAGGAGAGGAGTATTGCAAGCAAAAGGTAAGGATGATAAGGCATTATCTTGGTCGACTAATATGATGTTGCCTGGTTGGGTATCTACTGCAGAAGCTATTACTGCAACGGGGTTATTTAGCGTCGTTTTTGATGGTAACGGACATGTTTCAATTGCTCCGACTGCCGCCGCACAGAAGGCATTTGGGACTATGGCGGACTGGAGAAATAGCTACGATAATGCGAATACTACTCGTCATTTTTATACAGCCATCCTTATGACGGTCAGCATTGCAGTTAAATAATACTTATAGTAAAGGTCGGGGAATATGAATGTTAATTTCGGTGACATAGTTGCAGGCGAGCGAGTAGGGAAGTATAAATTGGGGAGTAGTTTGGAGGAATTACTTGAAGTGATTGAATCTCCTTATGTCATATCAGAGAGCTCGAATACAATAAATATAGATATAGATAATATTCACTTCTTTGTATCGAAAAAAACGGGAGAATTATCAACGATAACTGTATTTGGTGATTATAAAGGGAAATACTTAAGTAAGATTTGCATAGGTTCAACATTAATGGATTTAGAGGATTTAGATATAGTAGATTTAGAGTATGATTCAATGGAAAACGAATATAATATGCAAGGTCTTACATTTTGCTTTTCATTAAAAAATGAACAGGGTGAGAGGTTTTTAGAGTATATGGTAATATGGAAATCGATAGAATGACATTCAGCTAAATTACCACTCTCATTATTATGTGTTTGATTATAATATTCTAAGATAATTTCACATGAAATAATCCGACCACATGCGAGTGTAAGCTCCGTGTGGTTTCTTTTTGTTTATAATATCAGATACTGCACTTCTTATTCGATTTATTGCATAGAATTGCTCGATATTTCATCTTTTCTCACGATTGAATCTGAAAGGTGAAGTTGGAAAACGTGGGGATGATAACTTCACATGAAAAGAACTTCAGGAGATAGCTAGACAATTTGTCGAAAAATAAGGAGGGTGTAACTATTGAGTTTTATTTCTGGAGCTTGCTCATTAATAATTAGAGGCGAGAACCTAAACAAAGAAAGTATTTCCGAAGGATTGAATATCAATCCATCAAATTATACGTTCAAAGGACAAACTATCAACAAGACAAAATACAAAGCACCTAAGGACGTTTGGAGTTATAAGATAGAAATTGAAAATAACGAGTCTCCAAACACTATTCTGCATAAACTTGTTTCAGAGTTACAGCAATCTGAAAAATATATCTCCGAAACATCCTTCGAAAATATTTGTATTCGGTTATATCTACAATCTGATTTGGCTCAAATGTATTTTGAATTACAGCCCAGTGTTTTAAACGATTTAGCAAAATTAAAAATACGGTTTGAAGTTTCAATATTGTCTTGGGGAGGGGTGGAGGATGAAGTTACCACATAAACCCTACACAGGAGTATCAGCCATGAGCTATCAACATCTTACCACAAGAGAGCGAAGTCAGCTAGAATTGCTGCATCAATTGGGATGGTCGGCTAGAGCGTATGCCTTGTAGAGCGCTTAACCGCTCTACAAGGCATAAAGATTTATTTTGCTGATCCGTATTCATCCTAGCAGCGAAGTACAAATGAAAATGCAGACTGACTGCTAAGAGAGTGTTTGCCAAAGGCTTTGGTTTTGTAGATGTTTCAGAAGAGGACTTAACGTGCGCTTTGTTTCTCCTGAATAATCGACTACGAAAATGTCTGGGATGGAAAACACCATACGAAGCTTTTAGGGTTGAAGTGTCGCACTTAGATTGACAATCCGCCATGAATTTGAAGAGAGGTTAGCACATATTGGGGAGGTTAGATGATGTTCAGTTTGAATTACTATTTGCATTATGATACATACCCCAAAGTTGGAATTGGACCGTTTCAATTAGGGAATCATAAAGCTATAGTCGATTCCTATGTTGAATTTCAATATTCCATCGTTACTTATCATGATTATATTGCTTATGAATCTGAATCCATTACATTATGGTTTTCAATTGATCAAGAGGAACTTATCTGCATCTCTGTTGAAAAGAATTTCAGTGGTAAGCTATCTAACGGAATTGGATTAGGCTCAACGCTTACGGAATTAAAACGAATTTATTCTAGGGAGTTAGTCTACGACGTTATAGAAGATGAGTATTCTATAAACGGAGCAAGGTTTATTTTTGGCCCATTAGATGAACTTGGTGAAGAATATCTAGAAATGATCTTGATCATAAAATAATGAACGGATTGGATTTTCCAGCAACATGAATATGAAATTGAAATGATAAACCGAGCTATATGTATATTGATTGTTTCTACTATCTAAAAAAAGCGCAGTTTCCCTGTATTTGCAGGACGCTGCGCTTTTTTATGCTTTTGTGAGCAAGTTAGTTGGGGACCAGCTTAAGACTGCTCCGCAGCAGGCTTCACCAACTTACCAGCGAGACTTGTGCTTGCAGTAGTAGGCTCAACTTTCGCGGCTACAGGCGCTTCCGGCGCGCCGCCTGGATGAAATTCATTTTCCATTTTGGCGACGACGACGGTTGCGACGCCGTTGCCGATCAGGTTCGTGATGGCACGGGCTTCGGACATGAAGCGGTCAACGCCGAGCAGCAGCGCCATGCCAGCGACGGGAATGCTCGGGAATGCGGCAAGCGTTGCTGCCAGCGTAATAAAACCGGAGCCCGTAACGCCTGCGGCTCCCTTAGACGTTAGCATCAGTATGCCGAGCAGCGTAATTTGCTGCCACAGCGACATCTCAACGCCGGAGGCTTGGGCGACGAACATTGCGGCCATGGACAAATAAATCGCCGTACCGTCAAGGTTGAACGAGTAGCCGGTTGGAACGACGAGCCCGACGACCGGCTTGGAGCAGCCGTATTTTTCAAGCTTATCCATCATGCGCGGCAGCGCCGATTCGGAGGATGAAGTGCCAAGCACGAGGAAGATTTCATCCTTGATATAACGGATAAAGCTGAAAATGCTAAAGCCATAAAAACGGGCAATCGAGCCAAGCACAATAATAATGAACAGCGCCATCGTAATATAGACGGAGCCCATCAGCTTGCCCAGCGAGGTCAGTGAGCCAATGCCGAACTTGCCGATGGTGTAGGACATAGCGCCGAAAGCCGCAAGCGGCGAAAGCTTCATAATCATATTGACGATGCCGAAAAAGCCATGCGACAGCTTGTCAAACAGCTGGATAACGGGTTTTGCCGACTCGCCCATCGCCGTTAGCGACAAGCCGAACAAAATTGCGAATAGGAGAATCGGCAGCAAATCGCCGCCAGCCATGGCCGAAATGACGTTATCCGGAATAATGCCGAGAATAAAATCAACCATGCTGTGGCTGGACTGGGCAGCTGCGTCGGTGTACTTCGTAATGTCGCCGCTCGCCTTGCTGGCATCAATGCCTGCGCCCGGCTTCACGATATTGACGACGAGGAGACCGATCGCAAGCGCCACCGTCGTCACAATTTCAAAATAGAGCAGCGCCTTGCCGCCGATGCGGCCGACTTTTTTCATATCGCCCATATTGGCAATGCCGTTTACGACGGTGAAAAAGACGATGGGCGCAATAACCATTTTGATCAGCTTAATGAATCCATCAGCAAGCACTTTCATTTTCTCGCCAAACTCCGGGAAGAAATGGCCGAATAAAATACCAACAACAATAGCACACACGACTTGGACGGTTAGGTTTTTCAGGTTGAATTTCAGCTTCATGAGGAGGTCCCCACTTTCTTTTATCAAAATGAAAACGCTTTACTTTTGTTTGCGTCCCCATTGTAAAAGAAGGAGAGCCCCTGTCACAAGCATACGGTCATATTGTTCGTTTTGGTTATTTTGGTCGCGCGATTTCATTCATCAGCGGTTCCCCGATAATCTCGCGGTATTGGTCATAAATCGGCAGAAAAGCCTGCACCCATTGCTCACGCTCCTGCGGGGTTAGCGTATGAATGTCAATATCCTTCAATGGCTTGAGCTGGCGAAGCTGCTGCTCCTGCATGGCTGCTGTGTTTTGCTTCATCCACTCGGTTGTTTCTGCAAGCGCGCTCTGCAGCTCGGCCTGAATGCCCGGGGGGAGCCCGTCCCAGAAGCTTTCGTTAAACATGACGCCATAGCCGAGATAGCCGTGATTGCTAATCGTCATATAATGCTGGGTCTGGTAAAGCTGCTTCGTAAAAATGTTGGAAATCGTATTTTCCTGTCCATCTACAGTGCCTTTCTTTAAGCTTGCAAATACTTCGTTGAAGGGAATTTTGCTTGTAGTGGCATCTAGTGCCTGAAACTGGCTGACCAGCACGTCGCTTGGCAATATGCGAAAATTCAGCCCTTTAAAATCCTCGGGAACCCGCAGTGGACGGACGCTGTCGGTCATTTGCTTGAAGCCGTTGCTCCAGAAGGCAGCACCCTTTATATGATGCCGCTCCATTGAGGCAAATAAAAGCTCGCCTAATGTGCCATCAAGCGCCGAATCGACGGCATGCTGATCAGCGAAAGCAAACGGCAGGTCCATAATGAGCCAAGCGGGGTCAATGACGCTGAGATTGGAGTAGGCTGGTGCAATCATTTGGATATCACCACGTTTGAGTGCCGCGACCTCCGTATCCTCGGTATACAGCATGCCGTTCGGAAATACTTGAATTTCGACGGTGTCATTGGTCTTTTCTTTCACGAGCTTGGCGAAATGGCTTGCCGCCAGCCCTTTCGGTGTATTTTCCGCGACCACATGGCTGAATTTAATGACGAACCGCTCTTTCAGTCCCGTCTGTTCTTCGTCAAAGGGCAGGGAACGAGTCGCCTCGGGACGAAAGCCGAACAAAATGGCCGCCAGCAAACCAACAGCAATAAAGCTGATCATGCCGATTGCGGTTTTCATTTTTGACCCACCTCCCTTTGGCCAGTTTAGCAGCGTTTGCCGCAGTTGCTATTTTACCCTCATTATTTCACAATAGAGAAAAAACGTAAAATACGGAGGAGAAGCAATGCTTAGCCGCCTGCGAATTTATTGGAAAATGATTTTGCTGTCATTCGGACTCGTTCTCCTCTCGCTGCTTATCGGTGGCATTGTTGTGATTGGGAGTGTCACCCGCATGAAGGAGGACGAGCTTAAGCAGCGGCTGCTGATTACGGCCCGCACCGTTGCCGAGCTGCCGAGCATTAAAAATCAAATCAATGAACCGGATAGCGCAAGCTGGATTGCGCCTGTGGCGGACAATATCCGCATCATCAACAATGTGGCGTATGTCGTCGTGCTGGACATGAACCGGACGAGGCTATCGCATCCATTGGCGGCGAGGATCGGCGGCAAGTTTGAATCGGCGGATGCGGACGCGGCGTTTGCCGAGCACACGTATATGTCCAAGGTGAAAGGGGAAGCGGGCGTTGCGCTGCGCGCTTATGTCCCGATTATGAATGAGGCGCATGAGCAGGTAGGTATCGTCGTAGCGGGTGGACTGCTGCCCGGGCTAGCGAAGCTTATTGAGGAGCAGAAAAGCTCGATTGTGCTCACGCTGCTGATCGCTTTATTGTTTGGGATTTTCGGGTCTGCGCTGCTTGCCCGCCATATTAAGCGGCAAATGTACAATTTGGAGCCGCATGAAATTGCCCGCATGTATGGGGAACGCTCGGCGGCTTTTCAGGCGATGCATGAAGGGGTCATTGCGATTGACCGCCTTGAGCGGATTACGATTTTTAATGAGCGGGCAAAGCAGATTTTCAGCGTATCCCGCGACGTAGTGGGCTTGCCAATCCGGGAAGTGCTGCCGGATACGCGGCTGCCGGAAATTATGGAGCTGGAGCGGCCCGTGTTCAATCAGGAGCTGCGAGTGGGCAATGCGCTGATCTGGAGCAACCGCATTCCAATTCGTGAGCAGGGAAAAATGATCGGGGCCATCGCGATTTTTCAAGATCGGACCGAGGTGGCGCGAATGGCAGAGGAATTGACGGGTGTGCAGGAGTTCGTCGATGCGCTGCGGGTGCAAAATCATGAGCATAGCAACAAGCTGCATACGATTGCGGGACTGCTTCAACTGGATAAAAAAGAACAGGCACTGCAATACGTATACGATATTTCCGGACAGCAGGAGGAGCTGACGCAGTTTCTGCATCAGCATATTGCGAATGATAGCCTGGCAGGCCTGCTGCTTGGCAAAATCAGCCGGGGCAAGGAGCTGGGCATTCAGGTCAAGCTTGATCCTCATATGGAGGTAAAGCAGTTTCCCGTTATGCTGGATCAGCATGATATGGTGCTGCTTATCGGCAATTTGATTGAAAATGCTTTTGACGCGCTGGCAAAAGCGGATCGAACAAATAAGGAAATTTATGTTAGTATGGAGCAGGATGAAGAGCTGCTGTCCATTCTAGTGGAAGACAATGGCTGCGGCATGACGGAAGAGGTGCAGTCGCGTGTGCTGGAGCGGGGCTTTACGACGAAAGGCAGCGATAATCGCGGCATTGGACTGTATTTGGTAGGCAGCATCGTCGATAAGGGCGATGGGGAGCTGCGCATTCAGTCGGAGCTAGGAAGCGGCACGGCTATAGAGCTAACATTTCCGATGGGAGGAGCTGGCGGATGAACGTGAAGGCGGAGAACAAGGACAAGGTGCAGGATGGACGTTTTTTTAAAGTGGTGCTAATCGAAGATGATCCCATGGTGCAGGAGGTTAACCGCCAGTTTGTCGAGCAAGTAGACGGCTTTCAGGTTGTAGGCATTGCGGGGAACGGAGAAGAAGGCTTGCGTCTCATTCGTGAGCTTGCGCCGGATTTGGTGTTTCTTGATGTTTTTATGCCAGCGCTGGACGGAATGGCTGCGCTTCGGGAGCTGCGTTCAGCGGCAATGCCCGTTGATGTTATTGTGGTAACAGCGGCGAAGGATCCGGAGACGATTCGCGAAATGCTGCGCGGGGGCGCGATGGATTATATTATTAAGCCGTTCAAGCTGGAACGGATTCGCCAGACACTAGAGCGTTATCGCGATCGCCACGAAAGCTTGTTGGCAGCAGAAAAGGCCGTGACTCAGGATGAGCTGGATCGCATGCTGCTCAGTGGGGAAAACTGGGCGCAAGGACAGAAGCTGGGTTATGGGGAGCAGGAAACTGGGCCAGCAGAACAAGCCTCATTTGCTGGGCTCGATGGTCAGCAAAGCAGCCTGCCGAAAGGGCTGAATGCGGCCACATTGCGGCAAATTGTCGAGGCCATGCATCGCTTGGAGGGCGGGGTATCGGCGGAGGAAGCAGCCGAGGGCATCGGCATTGCCAGAGTAACGGCAAGGCGCTACTTGGATTTTTTGGAGAAGAGCGGTTATGTGAAGCTGGAAATCAACTATGGCGGGGTAGGACGCCCGGTCAATCGCTACGTATTGCAGCAAAGACCAAAATGACCAAAATCAACAATATGGCCAAAAGCTTCCCACGTTTTCATGTAACCGTTAACATGAAGGCAAATAGCAAGCGCTCAAGCGTTTGATGGGAGTGTGGTCAGGGTGGCAGTGCCGGCAACGGGAAGCACGAATATCGTATTGCGTTTGGAAATGGACAAGGAAACGTCAACCTTCGGGCGGATTGCTACGGCAATTGGCGAAGCGGGCGGCGACATTGTAGCGGTTGACGTCAGCGGGACAAGCAAAACATCAACGATTCGCGATGTGACGGTCAATATAACGGATACGCAGCGCAAAGAGCTAATTGTAAGCGTATTAAATAAGTCGCCAGGCGTAAAGGTGCTTCAAGTATCGGACCAGACCTTCCTTATGCATCTGGGCGGCAAAATCGAAGTCACGCCAAAAATGACGATTAAAACGCGCGATGATCTGTCACGGGTATACACGCCGGGCGTCGCCAATATTTGCATGGCGATACATGAAAGCCCGAAGCGGGCCCACTCGCTCACGATAAAAAGAAATACGATAGCCGTCGTATCGGACGGAACCGCCGTATTAGGGCTCGGCAATATCGGGCCGCTCGCGGCGATGCCGGTCATGGAGGGCAAGGCGATGCTGTTCAAGCAGCTCGCAGGAGTTGATGCTTTCCCGATCTGTCTCGATACACAGGATACGGAAGAGATTATTGCGACGATTAAACGCATTGCCCCTACATTCGGCGGTATTAATCTTGAGGATATTTCGTCGCCGCGCTGCTTTGAAATTGAAAGGCGTCTTATTGAGGAACTGGACATTCCGGTGTTCCACGATGATCAGCATGGCACAGCGGTGGTGCTGCTTGCAGGCCTTATTAATGCGGTCAAGCTGGCAGGCAAGCAGCTTGCAGATTGCAAGATCGTGCTATGCGGCGTTGGCGCAGCAGGAATTGCCTGCACGAAGATTTTGCTCGCGGCAGGTGTGCGGAACATCATCGGGGTTGACCGTGATGGCGCACTTGTCGCTGGCAGCAGCTACGAGCATGAAGCATGGAGATGGTATGCGGAGCATACGAATCCAAGCCGGGAGCAGGGCAAGCTGAGCGAAGTCATTGCGGGCGCAGATATTTTTATCGGCGTATCAGGGCCGGGCGTGCTGAAGGCGGAGGATGTTCGCAAAATGGCGAAGGATGCCATTGTGTTCGCGATGGCGAATCCAACACCGGAAATAACGCCAGAGGAAGTGGAAGGCCTTGTGCGCGTCATTGCGACGGGACGGTCGGATTATCCAAATCAGATCAATAATGTATTATGCTTCCCCGGATTATTCCGTGGCGTATTGGACTGCCGGGCTTCACGGGTGACGGAGGAAATGAAGCTCGCTGCCGCCCAAGCGATTGCTGCGGTTGTTACCGAGGATGAGCTGAATGAATATTACATCATACCGAGCATATTCAATCCGCATGTGGCGGATCGCGTCAAAGAGGCGGTCATTGAAGCAGCTTATGCTTCGGGAGTTGCCCGCAGACGGGAGCGCAAGCTGTAGTTTGAAATTGGCGTAAAAAGGAAGCATTAAAGCAAGAAATCAGAAAACAACAGCGGACGGAGGTCCGGCTTTTCTCGCAGTGACGACCATCGTTCTATGCTAATCAAGAGTTCGACTTATATAGATTGAAATGGGAATGCTTCGAGGTTATGTACCCGAGGCATTCTTTTTTTTGTGTATAGCAAGATGATAAGCTGCTGGACGCCGCTTTATTTTTGCGCGAAAAGGTTAAAAGAAATGTAAGAAAAGTCACTTTCAAAAACAAACAAAAGTAATACAATATAAACAAAGATACTGAACGCAAAAAAGGGGGACACACAAATGGAATTTACTTTATTACATCCTTCCGATCAGCTGGTCATGATGATGGAGCGCATTTACGGTTATGGCATGACGACGACTTCAGGCGGCAATTTATCGATTTTGGACGATAACGGTGATTTATGGATTACGCCTGCGGGCATCGACAAGGGGGAGCTGACGCGGCAGGACATCGTTTGTGTGAAGGCGGACGGTACAATCGCGGGCAATCACCGACCATCAAGCGAATACCCGTTTCATCAGATGATTTATCGCAGAAGGCCGGACATTCGGGCGGTTGTTCATGCACATCCTCCGGCGCTTGTGGCATTCAGCATGGTGCGTAAAGTGCCTAATGTCCGCTTGCTTCCGAATGACTATTTGATCTGTGGCGAGGTAGGCATGGCGAAATACGGCTTGCCAGGAAGCGCGGAGCTGGGTGAAAATATAGCGGACGTATTCAGCGAAGGGCTGAACACGATTATGCTGGAAAATCACGGTGTCGTCGTAGGCGGCCGAGATTTATTTGAAGCTTTTCAAAGATTCGAGACGCTGGAATATTGTGCGCGGATGGAAATACAGGCGAACCGGATTGGGACGCCAGTAACGCTGCGGGGCGATCAGCTGGCGGATACGCGCGAGGTGCTGTTGGAGGAGTTTGTACCGGATTTTTACAGCAGTGAGGAGAAGGAAGCACGCTGGGAGATGTGCAAGCTCATTAAGCGTTCTTACGATCAGCGGCTGTTTACGAGCACGCAGGGCACGTTTTCCCATCGGGTCGGTGAAAATTCCTTCATTATTACACCGTATGATCAGGACCGTAAATATGTGGAGCCGGCGGATCTCGTGCGGATTGACGGCGGGAAGAAAGAGGCGGGCAAGGTACCAAGCCGCTCTGTACAGTTTCATCAGCATATTTATGAGACGCAGCCTCATGTGAACTCGATTATTATTACGCATCCGCCTAATATTATGGCGTTTGCGGTGACAGAGGAGCTGCTGGATTCGCGGACGATTCCGGAAAGCTATATTTTGCTGCGGAATATTCCTAAGCTTCCTTATGGGGATTTGTATACGAAGCCGCAGGAGGCGGCGCAGCTTTTTCAGGAGAACACGCCCATCGTCATTGCCGAAAATGACTGCGTCATCGTCACCGGGCAAAGCCTGCTGAACGCCTTCGACCGCCTGGAGGTCGCCGAATACAGCGCGAAAGCGACCATTTCAGCGAAAAACATTGGAGCTATTGTGCATATGGAGCAGTCGAGGATTGCGGAGCTGGAGCAGGCTTTTGGGTTGAAGTAGTAGGCCATATTGCCTAAATTAATAGTAATGTGAGTTTTAAAAAGTGAACTTAAATATGAAATGATAGGTCCAGCCCGTGGTTTAGCGGGTTGGGCATTTTTTTGTTGATCATACGACTAATAATTTGCAAGGAGATAAATAGGAAGATTTTTAATAGTTCAAATAGGATTAACTTCCTGTTGTATGATCTAGAATTTACTAAATATAAGGAGTCCACTGTTAATGAGGAATGACATGCCAAATAAAAATATTTATTTTCATGACTTATGTAGTATAAAATTTCAAATATCCAACCGATATACTAAGTACAAAGAACTATTAGATCAATTGAACTGAAAGGTAGACTCGTTCGAAAGGCGGGGGAGTAAAGTCGAGGGTCTTCGTGGAGACTACTAGAAATGTAGGTTTAAGAATCAACAAGCCCATTGAAATTGATAAAGGCAAACCTGATCGAAAGACAGGGACGCAAAGCCGCGGGTCTTCACGGAAAACCATAATTATGGTTGCCGTATGACAGCCGGGCCGCCAAAAGTAAATGGGCTTTTTTTATGCAAATATAAGAATTTATAAGTTTCATCCTTATAAACGGCTTATATTTCATACGCTAAACGGTAGCTTTGCCGCCAGAGAGCAGCGATAGCCGTTTACGCTTGACGTATAGGAAAGGATATGAATTTTCTCATACTTTCTCTATACGTTTTGCCAAAACGATGGCGTCTAATAGAAAGGACGCCGCCAGACGTTTTTCTTAATAGAGGGGGATATTCAAATGTATTTTAGTCAGATTAAGCAAGGTGTAATAAGAGTATTATGTTTATCTTTAATTATTCAAATGTTCCTTCCTTCCATCTGGAGCAATTCCACGGAGGCTGCCGCGTCATTTCGAGGTGTTAATGTTCAGTTTAAAGCAACTGATGCTTTAGCAGCAGATGGCTATTTGGCCGACCATGGCGATGAGTATGGTCCACACAATGGATACTTCTACGGTTGGAATATGGATCATGCGCAGTCTACGGTTACAGGAAGCACCTACGATGCGCCGCTTCTAAACTCTTCTATTCAAGTGCAAGAAGGCGGTGAATGGGAGATTGAGCTGCCGAATGGCAGGTATAACGTGAAGGTCAGTGTCGGGAACTCTGTATATGAAAGCAATAATACGCTTTATGTAGAGGGCAACACTTTTTGGGAAAATACGGAGCTGCCTGCTGGTGGACAAGTAACTTTTCAGAAGGGGGTTGTCATTGCTGACGGGAAACTGACGCTCAATGCGGGCAGCAGTGGAGATACAACAGCTATTCAATATATCGAAATTAAATCTCTGGAGCCTGTCATCCAAACGATTCCAAAACCGCAAATTGGGAAGCCAGCGGAGCAAAACAAGCTTCAGGGCAATAAAATTATTATTTCCGGCAATCAAAATAATGAGCATAATGCGCTTCCCTTTATCCGGGTAGGCGATTTAAATCCGGAAATTAGCCGCTACATGAATGCAGAAATGGCGTCTTTGGAAAGCAAACTGGCGGCATCCAATCCTTCATTTATTTCCTGTAATAATTGCAGTGCCTCAGGCCTGGAGGCAGCAATTAATAACAGCAGCAGCGATATGGTAGCTGTGACGGTGGGCCATTTAAATTTAGATTCCTCACTGACATTGGGCTCTCCTACGAAACCGGTTTATGTTATCGCAGAGGGCATCAATACGAATAATAAGCTCACCATTACGGTTTATGGAACTTTGGTCGTCAATGGGAGCATGAATGCGAACACTGAGCTGACTATTGATATTAAAAAACCTAACGATTCGACTCGGACAATGGGAGGGAATCTGTGGGTTAAAGGTTCCTTGCACTTGAATAATAATTCTAGTGTCTCGATTGCGGACAATTTCATAGCTGGGAGCCTTACTTATAACAGTGGTCTGCTTAATGTACAAGCAGGAAGAGTCATTGTACCTGGAAGTCTTCATATCAATACAAATGTAACTATGAATATTGATGAGGAAATGGTAGTTGGCAGCTTGGTTTCCAATAATCAGCAGGCCAATATTTCTGTGAAACGTGGAGATTTATTTATTCAAGGCGATATGCATGTCAACAATCACTTGAATATTGAGACCGGAGGCATCGTTGCCATCGGAGGCGGTATTACAGCTAATCAGAAACCGATTATTAACATCGGTGTCGGTACTGAAGGGGAAACGAAGCTGAAATATTTGGCAGCAGGGTTAAAGGCGGAATATTTTACAGAGGAAAATTTGGATGGTGAAAAAACGACGGTGCTGGAGCAGCCCGCTTTGCAAGGCAAGGCTCCTGTATCTTCGACAGGCCTAAATGATGGACGGTTTTCTGTTAGATGGTCTGGACAAATACAGCCTTATTACGCTGAAAATTATACGTTCGAGGCTGATGTTAATGGCGGAGTCAAACTATATGTGAATGGAACTCTAATTATTGATGAGTGGGCAGCGCAAGGAAATAAATTATTTACTGGCTCTATTGCCTTAGAAGCTGGTCAAAAGGTTGACATTCAAATGGAATACGTTAGTCGTAATGGATCGCCTAAAGCCATTTTATCATGGCAAAGCGCTTCAGGAGCGAAAGAG
This sequence comes from Paenibacillus sp. JT22N7, assembly GCF_059383875.1. Classification (NCBI taxonomy): domain Bacteria; kingdom Bacillati; phylum Bacillota; class Bacilli; order Caryophanales; family Paenibacillaceae; genus Paenibacillus; species Paenibacillus sp. JT22N7. Next base: position 31,251 of record NZ_JBXENY010000007.1, on the reverse strand, counting down.
GTTGTACCAGCTAGTCAGCTATCTCCGTTTGCAACTCCTGCCATTCAGACTATTCCATCTGAAAATGCGGTGAAGGTCGGTTGGACTACTGCATTTAATGCAGATGGGTATGAGGTTGAAATGGATGGCAGCATTTATCCACTGGGCATTCTTAATGAATTTATTCATGAGCTGCTGCCATCAGGCACGGTGCATTATTACAGAGTCAGAGCGACGAGCGGCGATTTAAAGGGCGAATGGTCTTCTGTATCGGAGGTTTGGACTTTGCCGGATGTCCCCGAGAATATTAAACTGCAATCGACAAGCGATTCAGTGACCTTGACTTGGGAGAATGTGAGGGGCGCTACCGGCTACGAGGTGGAAACCTACAATACGGTCGTTAACATCGGCAATGTGAATCGCTATTTTGAAGAAAATCTGAATTCAAACATTCAGCGAACCTATCGAATAAGAGCGGTGAATACAAGCGGTCCAGGGCAATGGAGCCCAATACTTGTGAAATCTACGCTTCCAGGAACCTCTGGTGTGCTGAATACAACAGCAACGGATAAATCGATTCTTATTACTTGGGATTCTATTTCTGGGGCGGATTTCTATGATCTTGAGGTGGATGGCGCAGTTAAAAGCAATATAACGGGAACGGAATATTTGCATGATCAGTTAGAGCCTAATACAACACATACGTATCGAATTCGTTCGAAAAATAGCAATGGAGCAAGTAATTGGAGCGAGAAAGTTACGGCGACTACAGTGCCTTCCGTCCCGAAAAATCTCCATGCAGCAGCTGGTACCTCCAGTATTTCAGTCGAGTGGGATGAGGTTTCTGGGGCAACTGGCTACGACATCGAGGTGGATGGGAATGTTTTAGATAATGGCTTGAATACGAGCTATTTGCATTCCAATTTAGAGCAGAACGGTGAGCACACGTACCGGGTACGCGCCAAAAATAATGGCGTTATTGGACAATGGAGCCATTCCATTACACGCACAACACTTTCGGGAGTGCCTTCCAATATACGCGCTACAGCTACAGGCACAGCTATCACCGTAACCTGGGATCAAGTCATAGGGGCAGTTGGTTATGATATTGAAGTGGACGGGCTAATCGTAAATAATGGCTTGAATTTAACGTATGTGCATAAGGATTTACTGCCATTTACGGAGCATACCTACCGCATCAGAGCTAGAAATACTGGGGGGAACGGTCCCTGGAGCGAGATCATTACACAAGCAACTTCACTTGGTAAGGTGCAAAACGTTAAGACAGCATCAACAAATGATACAATCACAATTTCTTGGGATAGTGTCAGTGGAGCTACTAGCTATGAAATCGCTGTTGATGGGGTGCTAGTAGAGGTTTCAACGGGGACTAGCTATAAACATGCAGGGCTAGCGCCTAATTCGCTGCATGTTTACCGTGTAAGGGCGAAAAATAATGATTTGACTGGCGATTGGAGCGACACGGTTAGAGCAAGTACGGGGCTGGGCATTCCAGTTATTCATAAAGTTCTCTCCGCAAGTACGAGTATTACCATAGAGTGGGACAGCGTTGTCGGTGCAAATGGTTATGACGTTGAAGTAGATGGAAGGATTGTAGATAACGGCAATCTGACCCGATATGTACACGCACAGCTTGCTCCGGGATCAAAGCATGTGTATCGGGTGCGAGCAAAATCGAGCAGCGCCATAGGCGAGTGGAGTCAAGCGGTCACAGCTATAAGCTCGGCAGGGGTACCGGAAATCATTTCTACTGTAGCAAAAACAAATCAAATAACTGTCGAATGGACCTCGGTATCAGGAGCTGCAAGCTATGACCTTGAAGTCGATGGTGTACTTATTGAAGGTATTTCAGGGGTCAGCTATGTTCATCAGGGGCTGAAATCCAATACACGACATGTTTATCGGGTTAGATCCCATTCGGCGAGCAGCTCTAGCGAATGGTCTGAAAAAGTAGAGAAAAATACAATACCTGAAATTATTGTAAACCCAGGCAAGGACAATAAGTTCAATGTAGTCGTTGCTGCTCCTAAGAAGCAGGGTGTCACACAGAGAACGATTACGGTAACTTATCAGCCTTCTGAAGTAGAGGTTCTAGATCTCAGTGGAATGACGCCAGAAATCGAGCTGGGCACTGGTTTAATTCAAGGTACTAATATGATCGTACGGAAATTCGTGCCTGGAGAAATCGTGTTTGAGGTTATTAATGCCGACAAAACGATAGTGAACAGCATTGAGTTTCTGGCGAAAACAAATGACTACTCAAAAATTACTTATATTGTGGAATAGCATATGTGGGGGAGCGTCATGATGAGAAGCATTTTACGGAAAAATATGATAGCTATTATTGTTCTTTTATCCATGTTTACTGAATTGGTTCCTGTATATAGTGCAGAGCCAGTGCATGTTGGTAATTGGGAATTGGTAAGGACTTTTAAGGATGACAATCGTTTTGAACGCTACTTTGTGAATGTTAGGGTTTCTCCGCCGCAAATTTATCCGAGTACCTATTATGAGTATGACTACAAGCTTGTTTTTCCAACGAACAAAATAAGTCCAACTTGTAAATTTAATGTTAGTTATTTGAAAGATGGGGTCGATAATCAATGGAGTTATTATAAATATGAAAGTTACGATTACGAGATAATATTAAGCGAAGACTACGTTTCTGATTATCTTGTTTATTTTAATAAGGATTGTACAAAAGCTTATAGTTCTGCGGATTTCGAACTCTATAGAATCTCCAGAAGCTTGAACGAGCCCCCTCTTATTATTGCTCCTATAGCCGGGTCTAGTTTTACTAATCAATTACCAGTGACATGGATCTATAGAGGTTATTATCCTAGACAGCATAGGAAGCCAGATTACTACAGCCTTGAACTATCTCTAGATGGGGGATCAAATTGGACTTCAATTGTTGATAGAGGTTTTACCGACTGGGGCGAGTTTAATCATAGAGTAACTGATTATTTAATTGATATTTCAGCTATGCCTAATACAACCAATGCTTATATAAGAATGCGATCGCAGGATAAAGGGTTATGGGGACGATACGCGTATGCGGGTCCTTTTACTATAGCAACTCCTACCAAGCAAGAAATTCTCTCTCCTACAGCAGGACAAATAGTAAGTGATCTGTCTGTCTTTGTTCCATCAGTCAGGCTTACAGGGGCAGCAAGTGGGAATCTGACCCTGTCCTATTATGTAGATAACGAGAGCACACCAAGAGATACAAAAGTCATCTCTAATACAGCGACAGCACAGCAAGTAAACTTTAATGCGCTCAATGTCCAATCATTGAGTGAGGGCCCGCATACGATGAAATTTACGGTGAACGATGGGGCACAAAAAATTCAAGATACGGTAGCTTTCCAAGTGGATAAGAATGCTCCAGCAGTTGGCGTATTTCAGGCAACAGCAACGGATACGACTATCCAAGTAGCGGGCACAGCAATGGATACGGTATCAGGATTGCATGCTCTGCCACATCGTTTCACGATAGGGACAAGCGCAACGGATTGGCTGGCCGCAGGTGCGCATACTGCGACGAGTCTTATCCCGAATACGAATTACACCGTGAAATTTGAAGCAAGAGATGCAGTAGGACATATTGGATCACAAACGAAAAGCGTTCAAACAAAGGCGCAAAGCCCATCTTTCGTGCTAGGACAAGCAAATGACAGCAGTCTTGAGGTCACGTTTCAAGATGGAAATCCGGCTGGAACACAGTACCAATTGAAAGCTGGAGCTCAGTATGTGAATGGTTCAGGAGGATTAAGCAGCACGGCCGTATGGTTTACCCCGACGAACAAGAAAATACGAGTCACTGGATTAGCATCCAATACAACGCTCGTGTACCAGGCAAAAGCTAAAAATGCACTAGGAGAGGAAACAGGTTGGAGCAGCACAAGGAACGGAGAAACCTTGGCAAGCCCACCGACGACACTAACGCTAGAAGCTTCGCAGCGCTACTTGCGCATTTCATGGCCCGCAACGGGCGGCACCGTCACATATGAGATTGAAGTCGATGGAGCGATCGTTAACAATGGCGCATCAAACACGTATCTCCATAGCTCGCTCACGCCAAATACGAGACATGCGTATCGGGTGCGAGTGAAAAATGGGAGTGGAGCTGGAAGCTGGAGCCCGCTGCTCGCTGCCTTTACACTGCCAGAACCGCCTACGGTTCCGCTGGAAATAGAGGTTGCACCATCCCAGAAGGAGCAGACGATTACTTGGGGAATCGTGGCTCGAGCAGAGAGCTACGACATTGAAGTCGATGGAGTTGTAAAAGATGCTGGAAGTGGTCAGCGTTATGTACATGCTGGACTTGAACCAGAAACACAGCATACGTACCGGATACGGGCAAAAAATACAGGTGGGATCAGCGAATGGAGCGCCTTGGTCACCTCACAAACGCTGCCTTATCCTCCACAAAAGCCAGCCACTTTAACAGCAGAGCCGGCGATACATGAGATGGCGGTGAGCTGGGAGCCCGTTGCAGGAGCAACAGGATATGAAATTGAGGTAGACGGCTTAATTTTGGATAATGCCAATCGCACGAGCTACCTCCATAAAGAACTGGCGGCGCTAAGCCCTCATACGTACCGCATAAGAGCGACGAATGCGGGAGGGAAAAGCGCGTGGAGCGAGCCGCTTGAAACGGTCACGCATCCTGAAAAGCCCGCCATACCAACAAATCTCATCGCAACAGCTGAAGCGGATGGCAACACGCTGACATGGTATAAAGTACCGCATGCGGAAAGCTACGAGATTGAGATTGATGGTTCTACGATTATGAATGTAACCACTAATCAATACACACATACGGGACTCGTTCCAAATAAAGCCTACGCTTACCGGGTACGTGCGGTGAACATAAGCGGATATAGCGAATGGGGCAGCAAGGTTACGCTCACAGCTCTGCCTAATCAACAAGCATCAGATTTGGCGCTAACGAATGTAGCAGCTGTCGTGACAAATCGATCAATCACCGTATCTTGGGAAACGGTAGCAATAGATGCGCATTATGAGGTGGAAGTGGACGGAGTCCTAACCGATAACGGGCTGGACACGATCTATCATCATGGCGGGCTCGGGGCGAATGAATTTCATACGTACAAGATCCGCTTGAAACAAGAAGGGACGCCAGCAAACTGGATCGCCGTGTTGTCGTTGTCTACCCTTCCTGACTCCCTCCAAGGGAATATTGAAGTGAATGCAATAGCGAATAACAACAGCATCGAGCTGCGCTGGGATCAGGTAGAGGGAGCTAGCGGTTACGACATTGAGGTGGATGGTCAGACCGTAGCATCAACGGGTACATCAACAACCTATACGGATACAGGCTTGGAGTCTGGTACCTCGCATACGTACCGGGTGCGCGCGAAGAACGAAGCAGGCGTGACGGTATGGAGCCCGGCAATTGTGAAGAGTACAACGAGCCCTTCGTATATTGTCAATGGTGTAAAAGGGAAGACGTTTGATTTGTCGCTGCTGGGCAGCAATGTGCAGGATTTCAGCGAGTTAACGTATGTCGTTACGTATGATGCATCGGCGCTGGAGGTTGTAGATTTGTATGATTTCACGCCAGCACTGGACCAGCAGTCCGGCAAAATAGCAGGCTCCAATCTGGAAGTCACCTACACACCGGGACGTATCACCTTTAAGAAAAGCCAAAACATTGTGCCGGGCACATCCTGGTCCGGTGAAGTAACGACGATCATCTTCAAATCTAAAATAACAGGTCAAACGACGATTGACGTAAAGGTTTAACAGGAAACTGAAATGGAAACGGAAATGGAGCTGAGTATGTGAGGCATTTTCTCAAAAAGCATTACAAATGGGTAGCGATTGTTGTTGTCATCGCTTTAATCACAGAAACCTTTGTATTGCTGCTAGATAACAATTTAATCAATCCAAATAAAGAAGAAGCTGCCGTTGAAATGAAGAGCGACAGCATGATGGCCGCGGATATTTCCAATATGACAGGTGTCAAGGCAGAGGAAATTATAAAGCTGAAAGACACGGGGCTTTCTTGGAACGAGGTGCTTGAGCAGTTGAAGTCAACCAAGCTTGCGGGAAATGACGAGGACCGGAGCAAGCGCAGCGGGCTGCTTGCAGAGTCAGGAATGGATGAAGTGACAAGCAAGCTTCAGGCACAAGGCTATCAGAATGAGGATATTTTAGAGGCGAAAATGCTCGCAGAACGATTGCAATTCCAACTGAAAGAGCTGGGGGGCGGCAATCAGCCTGCCCCTGCTGTTCAAGTTCCTACGGCAAGCATAGACAAGAAAGAGGAAGATCAGCAGGAGCGCTATGAGAAGCTGCTTCAACAGTTCAATGTTGCCGACGCTGTGTATTTCATGCTTTTGCTGGAAGACAAGGTAGGAAGCGCAGAGGCTGTTTTGGATGAATATTTGGTCGCGCTTCAATTGGAATTGGATTTGAACCTATATATCTCCGATCAAGAGGCTTATACAAAAGCGAGAGATGAGAAGCGGATGAGCAGCCCTTCCCATGAAATGATTACGATGTCTGGCATTGAGCTTGCGCTGCTGGAGCAAATTCAGAAAAGCAACACGCGTATAAAAGATAATTTGACGACAACGACGCAGGGGACTACAGCATCGATAGATGTAAAAGACAGCAAAGGGGAGAACATTTTACCGGATGTTCCTTTGCCTGTTGTAGAGGATATTAGGCCTGGCAACCCAGCGGCTGATGTCATGAAGGAAATAGAGGCCATTAACCCAAATCGACCGTAAAGGCGGACTACCAATGAAATATAAATTTAATAAAATGACAAAATCCTTAGTTGTCATACTTGCCCTTGGCACGGTGCTGCAGCTAGGAAGCGTGCTTGCGAAAAATGCTTTGACTGATCAAAAAACGACAGTCAACACAAATAAAATCTTCCAAAGTGCTGCGACCCTGTCGCTATCGCAAACGGCATTGGATCAAATCAAAGAAGCGGATGAGACGGCTTATGCTCGCAACCTTGCTAACTATGAAAGCATGGTTAAGACGCTGCAAGTGGATGAAAAATTCCAAAAGGAGCTTGACCGTCTGGTAGCAGCGGGCAGCAGCCTGCCTGATTTGCTTGTTGCTTACGAGTTTTTATACCAAAACTATGGCAAAATGCAAGATTTGGAGCAGCTAGCTTTAGAGCGCTCGAAGGGGAATGATTGGGAGACCATTATGAATCGGTATCACTCCAGCCATAAAGCTTTCGTTCCCAGAGCATTTGGGGCAGATGAGCTGGAGCAATGGATGAGCAATCCCAAGCTTAGCTCAGATGACATTATGATTGCAGATACACTTTCTTTTGTATCCGGGGCAGCGATGGAAGATATTTTGAAGGAAAAGCTTGAGGCAAACAAAGGCTGGCAGGAAATTTCAGCAGCTCTTGATATTTTGAATGGCTCACTCAGCTTGCCGCGCCTGCAAATTACGAAGGAGCAGCTGAGCAAATATGTTCAAAAAGGAAAGTTTACAGAGCAGCAGGTAGCAGAAGCCTTTGTATTAGCTCAGAAGCTTGGGTTAACCCCGGAGTCCGTCATTGCGAAGAAAAAAGCAGGAACCTCTGATGAAGCGATTATGGCGAAAGCGTACACAGACAAATACAATTAATCGTTTTCGCAAGCATAACAATCTACAAATGCAGTTAAACTTCTTGGAGGTGCAAGGGTGAAACGTTGGCTTAAGACGTCCTTATTTATCTTATTTATATCTATGCTTCCTGCTCCATTAGCCTATGCGGAAACATTGGAAGAGCAGATGAACAATTTAATAGGACCGCAGAAAAATTACAATACGATGCTGTCCCCTGTTTATTTGAACAACAATAAAAGTGCCGAATACATCAACCCGCAAAGTGGAGAGCTGAGCTTAACACAGACCGATTATGTGCTCCCTGGGCGCAATGGATTGGATTTGGAAATTAAACGGATTTATCAGAGCGGCATTTCCAATGTGCAGCAAATGAATGTCAAGTATGTAAATGGCGCATGGGTAGACTATGTGGAGCCAGTCGATGAATCCTCTTCTTTCTATGAGGATCGCTATAATCTGGGGATTGGAATGCGTTTCTCGTTCCCGAGCATGGAAATTCGCAAAAATGAAGATGGTACGAGCCATAAATTTCTACATACCGAGAGCGGAGACATTTACCGTTTGAAAAATGCTTCGCAGGATGGTCTTCCCGTCATGCTGCCGGAAGGTCAGACGGTAAAAGATGTCGTCATTCGGGAAACGACGGAGTTCAATAATGGGCAAACGGATGGCAGCTCCAAATATGTGATGACCGATAAGGAAGGCAAAAAAACATTTTTCGCAGAAGATGGCGCAATTCTCGGCATTGTCGATCGTTATGGCAATACAATTACGTTCCAGCACAAAATACTAGACTATACGGTAGATGGCAAAACGACGCATAAAAAATTGATTTCCAAAATCGTCGATACCGTTGGACGTATTACGACCATTGATTATAAAGAAAACGATCAATATAAAGTAGGGGCAATCACGAACCAGGCGTATGGGAAAAATGAAACCTACAAAGCAACGCAAAATCCGAATAATGTGGATTCCGGCGACCTGCAAGGGCAGTTTCAGGTAATCGTAAACCTGCCTGGAGACAATAAGCTCGTTTATGATAAATCGGCTGTGCTGGTCAATGATTCCAAGCATGTGGTGCGGACAAGACTGCAGCGCGTATTTGATGTGGACGGCAGCCCGAAATATCATTTTTGGTATGAGCAGCCTGAGCTTGGCTTTACGTTTGTAAATGGCACCAATTATGGCGTCTACAATCGCTATGAAAATTTAATGCAGGTGGATTATGTTCCTACCAATCATATCACTCGCTACATCTACAATACGTTTACGAAGGGCCTTAGCGAGGGCAGCATGCAGTACCGTAAAATTTTTGAGAAGCGCGAGCTGATTAAGAAGGATTACGATGCATCCAAAGCCAAGTTTGAGGATCGTTTTACCACCGAGGTGAAAAATAAAACGGTATACAGCTACACGAACGAGGCTGACGGCTACAAAACCGATAACTATAACCCAAATGACAATACGTATTTGAAGGATAAGTTTCGCTATTACACGGAAACGACCGATGCGATTGGAAATAAAATGAAATATACCTTTGATGGCTTGCATCAGCTGATTTTAACCGAAAATACCGGGAAGGATCATAAGGAGGTCGTATCGAGCGAGCGCGACGAGCTGAAGCTGGTGAAAAAGCAGGAAACGTTGATTTACCAGACAACGAATGGTCAATCGAATGACACTCCTGTTAAGCGCGTTGAAAACTACCGGTACGATGAATATGGCAACCTGACGAATTACACTGGCCCGGAAGCAGAGCGCGATAGTCAGGGCTATCCTGTAAACAATGATCATTTGGTTGTTTATGCGTATGCTTATGACAAGTTTCATGTATTGGCATCAAAGACATGGAAGAAGGATAAAAATTCCGTAAGCCAAATCCAGTATGCAATCGATCCGAAAGGAAATGTGACAAGGGAAACGAAGATGAATGCCCAGTCAGAGGATAGCTGGACCGTGACGGACTATCAATATGACTCGTACGGCAATATGACGCGTCAGGCATCAAGCGCTGGGGGACAAAGCTTCGTAACCCAGTTTGAGTATGGGGTGGATGCGAGCGGCTTGGATATGAAGGGAGCCTATGTTACCAAGCAATATGGCAGCGCAGATGGCGACATTGCAGCCAAATCGTATGCGTATGACTTTAATACGGGCAACCGCAAGCTTGATGTTAATCCTAATAAGGAGCAAACAAGCTATACCTATGACAAGCTGGGACGGGTTACTCAAACGATCGAGCCGGATAAAGGCATAAAAGGCTACAGCTATTTAGAAAATCCTTACGCCAATTTAAGCATTCAATATACCGATCCGAATAAAAATCGATTCCAATATGAATATGACATCATGGGTAATTTGCTTAAAGCAGCTGTGGAGGACAGCGGGGAGTGGCATGTTTTACAAGCTTATGAGTATGATGCTCTCGGATTAAAAACGAAGGAAGTCGATGCAAACGGCAATTGCTTCCGCCTTGAATATGATAGTAATTTCCGCCTGACTAAACGTTCCTCTTATGAACAGGATAAGGTCAATAAAGGGGAGCTGACGCTTCAATATAAGTACACGGGCAATAGCGCTGCCCCGCTTATCGTTATTTTGACGAATGAGGAGGGCTATTCAACTACGTTCTATTATGATCTATTAAATCGTCCAGTTAAGGTAGAAACGACGCCAGATCATAAGCAGGTGTATACAACTAGCTATGAATATGATTTTATGGGCAATTTGCTGCGTGAAACCGATGGCAAAAACGGTTTGACAGCGTATAGCTATGACAATATGGGGCGGTTAATAGAGAAGAAGGATGCATTAGGCAATGAGACTTCATATGCCTACAATGCGCTTGATCAATTAAAGCTCCAGCAAGATCCGGGGAAAAAGGTTACGGAGGTTATTTATGATGCTCTTGGACGTGTAGCGGAGCAGCGTATTTATACCAAGGGTGAAGCGGATTATACGTATACCCGCCATAATTACGATTTAGCGGGAAATCCAATTCGAACGAGAATGGGCAAATTAACGGGAACGGCGGGTGTCGTAGCTAGCGATGTAAGCTATACCTACGATGCGATGAACCGGGTGACGGATGAATACGCCAAGCTTGATGGCTCGAGAACGGCACATGTTCGGTATGCCTATGATCTTAACGGCAATAAGCTTACCGGGACGTATTATACGGATGCAGCTGAAACCAGCTTTAAGCAGCAGTTGTTCACCTATAATTTTGCTGGTCAGGTGACGAAGGAAGAAGGCGTTTTTAAAGAGAAAAATGGCAGTAAAACAGAAGAGCATGGAAGCTACCGCGTGTTCTATAATAGGGATCTTGCTGGCAATGTCATCAAGCAGCAGGTATTTAATGGAGACGGCTACGATACGATACTGTTTACGTATAATTACCGCAATCAGGTCATCGAGAAGGTTGAGCCTTACGGCGGCAAGTCCAATGGAAAACGTACCGTTTATCGCTATGACAAGCTTGGCCAGCTTTTAACAGAAACACTAACGGTGCAAGGAACTGACCTTACGCAAACGATGACTTATGATGGACTTGGCCGTATGGCAACGAAGAGCGATGCTCTTGGCAATCGAAGCCGGTATGCTTATGATGCAAACGGTAAAGTGATCAAAGAAAGTGACGGCAGATATTCTGCCTTGGCTCTCGAAGATGCGCCGGGAACACTTTATGAGTATGATGCGCTGAACCGCATGACAACCGCCAGCTCCTTTGACGGAAAAGTCAAAGAGGTCGTGATGTTTAAGCAATACGATGAGCGCGGCAACGTCATTAAGGAAGGGAAAGGCGAAGGCTATCAGGCGGCAAATCCATCGAAATCGTATGGAACGGCCTATCAATATGATGCAAATGATAGAGTTATTGCTGTCATTTCTGCACAGACTGGCGCGGACAATGAGAGCAAAGGCACATCGTATTACACCAACCAATATGTGTATGATGCTTTGGGAAATGTCATTTCAGAAACGGATGCCTTGGGGCGTAAAACGTCGTACAGCTATTATTTAAATGGGCTATTGAAGGAGAAAGTCTATCCGGATGGAAGCAAGGAAAGCTACAATTATGACCTTACGGGCAAGACGCTCGTTAGCAAGAAGGATCAAAGCGGCCATGTAACGACCGTAAGGAGCAATGTGTTTGAGAAGCCTTACCGGATCGAGCATCCGGATGGAACAGTCGAAAGCATGTCTTATTCTGCTAAAGGTGAATTAATCGAGAAGGTGGATCAGGCGGGGCAAGCCTCTTATTATCGCTATGATTCCAGCAGCAATTTAGTGGCTGAGCAGGCTTACATCTCGTCTAATTCGACTTCCACTCAGTATAAGCTGACGGAGCATCAGTATGATGAAGCGAATCGCCTGCTCAGCAGTGAAACCTTCAGCTTTAAACAGCCGAAGTCTGGGGCGGAAGGAACGAAGGCTTCAGCTGGTGATAAAATCACGAATAGCTACGATAAAGCGGGGCGTGTGCTTAGCGTTAGCGGGCCAAATGGCCGGGAAACGCTCCAGCAATATGACGAGGCTGGGAATATTACGCTGAAGCGGATGAAGGTAGCAAGCGGCGACTATGACATCACGCGTTATGCGTATGATATACAATCCCGTAAGCTGTCGGAGTCGCTCTTGGTGAAAATGGATGAGCTAGTGCAGGCTGAGCTTGCAGATGCCGGGGTCGATGATACCTACTACGATCGTGTGCTGGCGACAACGGTGTATGCCTACGATAAATCCGGCAATGTCGTGAGCCAGACAGACCCGAAAGGTTATGTAACCAAGCTGGCTTACGACTTGGATAACCGCATCGTGAAGCAAATCAATCCGCTTGGAGCAGCAACCACCTATACCTATGATGAGAAGGGCAATTTAGTTGAAGAAAAAAATCCGCTCGGTCTGCTTACTCGCTATGACTATGATGAGCTGGATCGGGTCATTCGCAAAAAGCAGCCAGCGGCGGATGGAATGGAAGCTGTTACCCGTTATCTCTATGATGCGAACGGCAATGTAATCAAAGAGATTTTGCCGAATCAGTATACGGCTTCTCTGGATCGTGATGGCACAGTCAAGTCCATGAAGGGGCTATCGTATACGTATGATGCGATGAATCGCCTTACTTCTACGACCTCGCCAGAAGGTAAGGGGATGGAATACATCGCCTACGATGTGAATGGTCGAATAAGCAAAACGGTCGATGGCTTGCAGTATACAGGGGATTTAGCTGCCTCTTTGGGCATGAGCTATGTTTATGATGGGCTAGGCCAATTGATCAAGCAGACGGATGTGCTGCAGCATTCGACTACGTTTGTTTACAATGTGCTTGGAAATGTAACGAAATCGACGGATGCCAGAGGCATGATAACGGAATATGCTTATTATCCAGATAGCTTAGTTCGCTTGATAACCTTTGCTAATGGCGGAGAGACGTCCTATGAATATGACAAGCTGGGACGCGTGACTGCGGAAACGAATCAGCTCGGCAATAAGACGACGACAGCGTATAATGCCTTTGGGCAAGTGAAGCTGGTGACGGACGCGCTGCTTCAGCGTACGGAGTCGAAATACGATCTGGCAGGCAATCTGGTGTCGCTTAAAGATAAGCGAGGAAGCGTGTCGCTGTATACCTACGATGCGAACAAGAAGCTGATTGAAACGAAAACGCCGTTGGAGCAAGACAGCAGCGGCAATGTCGTATACGCCGTAGAGAGCTATGCTTACGATGCGGCAGGCAATCTGATTAAAGAGAGCCTAAGCAGCTCGAAGGATGAAGCTTTTTTACGCGAGAAAACCTATGCCTATTACCTGAATAATTTGCTGAAAAGCGAATCGGATAACAGCGGGGCATTGACGGTTCATGAATACGATAAGAACGGCAATGTGACGGAAACGGCAACGCTTCGTGATACATCGGTTTATGATGTGGAGCGTTATGTGTACGACAGTCAGGACAGAGTGACGCAAAGCGTGAAGCTGGTGGATGCCCAGCATATGTATTTAGATAGCTCGGCTCATACGGAGCTTTTGCAAGATGAGGAAAACCCAGGCAAGCTGCAAATCATAACGGGATACGTGTATGATGTGCTTGGCAATGTGGTACAGGAAATTGATCCGAGAGCCTTTATGTATGCGGCAACCGATACGGCGGGAAGAAGCCAATACACGACCACGCATATGTATGATGCGATGAATCGTCTGGTGCAGACGAGCCGCAAGGTGAACGGACAGGATGCGATCAAACGATTTGCGTATGATGAAAATGGGAATGTAGCGGAAGAAACGAATGAGCGCGGCTACGTGACGAAATACGCCTATGATGAGCTGGGCCGCGTAGCAGCGGTAACGGATGGAGAAGGGCAGAAGGCGACCTTCAGCTATGACTTGGCAGGCAACAAAATAGCGGAAGCAAATGCGAGCGGCCATCGCATGACCTATGCGTACGACAAGCTTAACCGTCTGGTGACGGTTAAGGACCCGTACAACATTATCGTGACGCGAAATGTGTATGATGCAGCAGACAACTTGGTTAAAGTCATCGATGCCAAAGGCTATGCATCGGCAGCAACGGATGCACAGCGTTATGGAACGGTGTACAGCTATGACTTGGCGAACCGCCTGATTGCCCAGGCAGAGCCAGAAGCTGCGTTGCAAAATAAATTCAATAAGTATCAATACAATGCAGCAGGAGATAGAATCTCCGACACGAATGCGCTAGGGGTTACCTATACGTATGCGTACGATCAAGCGGGACGCTTGCTGAGCGTAACCGATCCGCTCGGCGTCAGTGTGACGTATGGCTACGATTTACTCGGCAACCAGCTAGATATGACGGATGGTAGAGGGAAGGTTACCCGCTATCGTTATGGAGCATTTGGTCTGGTGACGCAGGTCATCAACCCGTCCAATCAAGCGATGTCCTACCGTTACGATCTGGCGCTGCAAACCGCAGAACTAACGGATCGAAATGGCAACCACACGCGATATAGCTACGACAATCGGGGACAACTGGTTGAAAAAGCGGTGGCAGAAACCGAAGACCGCATTCAATATACGTATGACGAAGTTGGTAACCGTGCTTCCATGAGCGATGGCAGCGGTCAAAGCAGCTACGCTTATGATGGCAACAATCGTTTGCTGGAAGTTTCGAAGGACGGAAAGACCCAGCTCACGTATACGTATGATGCGATAGGCAATGTGAAGAGCCTGAAGGATAAAACGGGCTTTACGACCAGCTACACGTATGACAAATCGAGCCGGATGAGCACCGTAACGGCGCAAGGGAAAACGACGTCCTACAGCTATGATGAGAACGGGAACCGTACGTCCATTGCTTATGCAGGCGGCGTGAAGGAAAGCTACACGTTCGACCGCAACAGCCAACTGCTAAAGCTGGTGAATACGAAGGCGGACGGTGCTGTATTATCTGAATACAGCTATACGTATGACTTATCGGGCAACCAGCTGACGAAAACGGACAGCTACGGTGCGACGAATTATGGGTATGATGAAGTCGGTCGTATCGTAAAAGCGGAAGCGCCAGGTAAAACGACGGTGTTCACGTATGACCGCAGTGGCAATCGGGAGTCGATGCTGGAGACGTATACGTCGGAGCAGCCGACGGGCTATACCGATCCGATCAGCAAAACCGAGCTGACCTATATCGTGAAGCGCAGCGAATATATGTATTCGAATGCGAACGAGCTGTTGCAACTGACGGAGCAAATGAAGGATGCAGCGGGCGAAGAGGTGCTGGAGAAGAAGGTTATCTCGCTGTTTGACAACAACGGAAATGAAGTGCGCCAGCAGACGAGCTATTTGAGACCGCACAGCCGAGGGATGAATCAGGTAACGGGAGCAAATCCCTACGGAGATGAGCAGACCGAGGAAATTAGCAGCCTGTTGGAGAAGGTAAACAACACCTTTGACGGCTTCAATCGCCTGACGCAAGCCATCAATGTACAAGGTGGAGAGCGCTCTACTGTGGAATACGCGTATGATGGGGACGATCTTCGGACGCAGAAAACGGTGCGCAGCTCAGCAGACGGATATGCAGAGCAGGTCACGAACTACTTGTATGACCGTCAATACGTCATTTTGGAGACGGATAAAGCGGACGCGGTCAGTGTGCGTTATGTGAAGGGCATAAACTATATCGCCCGAATCGACCAAGCGGACAAGCTGTCGTATTTCCTGTTCAACGGCCATGGCGACGTTGTGCAGACAGTGGATGAGCAGGGAACGATTGAGAACCAATATGACTACGATGTATTTGGCAGTCCGACACTGACGATTGAGCTTTATGAAAGCACAATCCGCTACTCAGGAGAGTTTTACGATGCGGAAGTAGGCTTGTATTACCTGCGGGCACGTTATTATGATCCGTATGTAGGACGGTTTATATCTGAGGATACGTATAAAGGGCGGGCAAATGAGCCGTTGTCGCTGAATCGGTATACGTATGTGCTGAATAATCCGTTGATTTATTGGGACCCGACAGGGCATTGGGAGCAGGGGGATAGTAAGTTAAATGTTGAAGCGCAGGCTAAAATTATTGCGTTAACGAGTGCTTATTATAATGCTCAGACATCGTATGAGCGAAAAGCCATTAAAGAACAAGCAGAGGAAATACGAGGAAGTAAAGAAGCTAAAAATAGCGTAACGACCCCCCTGGTCTTCCAAACCGCGGAAATAGAAAAGGTGGTTGCCACCGCAGTTTCCAAAGGAAACTATATGACGAGTGAGCAGTGGACGGCGACTATCAATAAAGTTGGCATTTACTCAACTAGTTCAGGATATGCGAGTATGCAAGGGATATCTACGGTAACCACAACAGTAATCGGGCGAACGAATTTAACGGTGAGTTCAAAGTATTACTATAAGTCAGACAGTAAGACCCACGAAGTAACGAATATATCAACGGCGAATATTGGTTTATCTTACAATGTAACGGCCAATGAAATGGCTTTCCTAACTTCCATGGCAACGGATAGCTCGTATACACTGGAAGAATCATTAGTAGCCTTAGATTTATTGATACTAAATGGCGGAAAGGTAACGAATAAGGAATTAAATTCTTATGGTCTAAAAGCAAGCAGTCATCTTTGGGGATTCGACAGTACGGATAAGCATCTGATAACAGCCTACGAATTGAGTCTGAAAGGAATGACGGTTGCACAAGCACAAGCTGCGTTTGACGCCCAAAAGAAAAAAATGGTAGAGGCAGCACTAGATATGATGGTTTCTGGTGCAGTGACAAGTGGATTGAAAATAAATCCTAAGAAACAAAAAGATCCGGTAAAAGTTCAGAGTAAAAGTAACGTTACTGGATGTAACTGTTTTACGGCAGGAACTAGGGTCTTAACAGATGAAGGTGAGAAAAATATTGAAGACATTGAAGTCGGAGATAGGGTTCTTGCCAAAGATGAGAATAACCCGGATGGAGAATTAGCCTACAAAGAAGTTACAGCCTTGTACCGAAACCAGCGCGATGATATTATTAAGCTACATGTTGGGGATCAACTAATCGAGACGACAGATAACCATCCATTTTGGGTAGAAGGTAAGGGGTGGGTGTATGCCAACGAGCTTGAGGTGGGAGATCAACTCCAAAAGGCGGACGGAAGCACCCTCACGATCGGACAGATCGAGTACGTGAAACTGGATAAGCCAGTGACAGTGTATAACTTCACGGTAGCAGACTACCATACGTATTATGTGACGGATATTGGGATTTGGGTGCATAATACCTATTGTAGTGAAAATAATGTTACTAAACTTTTAGACACAATGCCTGAATTTACTGGTACTACTAGAGAAAAATTGCTAGCTGCTGTTCAGAATGAGAAATTAAAAAAAGTAATAAATGAACTTTATAGAGAAACTGCAGAAGTTGGAGATGGCGGAACTGCTGATGCACTAATACAGGAGTTTTATGTGGGTTCTTCAAAACATCTACAAAAAGCTCAGAACCGGGTAAAGGAGTTAAAAGATCTTTCTAAATCTGGGAAAGTTGGTCTTAATGATCTAGATATTATCGATGCTTTAGTAGATGATTTAGAAAATGCAATAAGACTTTTTAACTAGAGGAGTTGGTAGATATGAGTGAGAAATCGGAAGAATTCTTTAGAAAGATGTTGCATTTCTTACCGTCGACTGAGGCTGCGTATAAAGAATCAGTCGAGTATTACGATGAGGTGCTAGAAACTATCATAATTGAGGACATTTTCATGCCTGAAATCATTAAACTACTAAAAGAGGAAAGAAACATCAATCTGTTAGAAAGTATATTTAATTATTTTGAAGAAGTATCTAATTGCGAAGATATTCAATTAAAGAACAATTTTTCAGTTACGGTACTAGAAATACTTGGAAATGACAGAACGATTCTCGAGACTGCAAGAAAATACATGGGATCTAAAACGATAGAACTTCAAATAGAAGCTGACCGAGATATAGGTAGGAGCGTCTAGTCAGCAAAGACTCATAAGATATTGACGGTTATCCATATTGGATAACCGTTTTGCTTTATTCCGAGTCAGAGGAGGGCTAATGTCGAATGTACTCCTCATTCAACCAATAACACATCTAACATGACTTGCTGAAACGCGAATCGGACAACAGCGGGGCATTGACGATTCATGAATATGATAAGAACGGCAATGTGACGGAAACTTCAACGCTGCGGGATACATCGGTTTATGATGTGGAGCGTTTCGTGTACGACAGTCAGGATCGAGTGACGCAAAGCGTGAAGCTGGTCGATGCTCAGCATATGTATTTAGATAGCTCGGCTCATACGGAGCTTCTGCAAGATCAAGAAAATCCGGGTAAGCTGCAAATCATAACGGGATATGTGTATGATGTGCTCGGCAATGTGGTGAAAGAGCTAGATCCGAGAGCCTTTATGTTTGCTTCAACAGATACAGCGGGCAGAAGCCAATACACGACAACGCATACGTATGATGCGATGAATCGTCTGGTACAGACGAGCCGCAAGGTGAACGGGCAGGATGCGGTCAAACGTTTTGCGTATGATGAAAATGGGAATGTAGCGGAAGAAACGAATGAGCGCGGCTTTGTGACGAAATACGCCTATGATGAGCTTAACCGCGTAGCGGCCGTTACGGATGGAGAAGGGCATAAGGCGACCTTCACCTATGACCTCGCAGGCAACAAAATAGCGGAAGCGAATGCGAGCGGCCATCGCATGACCTATGCGTACGACAAGCTTAACCGTCTGGTGACGGTCAAAGACCCGTACAACATCATTGTGACGCGAAATGTGTATGATGCAGCAGACAATTTGGTTAAAATGATCGATGCGAAAGGCTATGCATCGGCAGCAACGGATGCGCAGCGCTATGGAACGGTATACAGCTATGACTTGGCGAACCGCCTGATTGCTCAGGCAGAGCCAGAAGCCGCTTTGCAAAATAAAATGAATAAGTATCAATACAATGCAGCAGGAGATCGAATCTCCGACACGAATGCGCTAGGGTTTACCCATACGTATGCCTATGATCAAGCGGGACGCTTGCTGAGCGTAACCGATCCGCTTGGCGTCAGCGTGACCTATGGTTACGATTTACTAGGCAACCAGCTAGATATGACGGACGGTAGAGGGAAAGTCACTCGCTATCGCTATGGGGCATTTAGTCTGGTGACGCAGGTCATCAATCCAAACAATCAAGCGATGTCCTACCGCTATGATTTGGCGCTGCAAACGGCAGAGCTGACGGATCGTAATGGGAATCACACGCGATATAGCTATGACAATCGGGGACTTTTGGTTGAAAAAGCGGTGGCAGCAACCGAGGATCGCATTCAATATACGTATGACGAAGTTGGTAACCGTGCTTCCATGAGCGATGGCAGCGGTCAAAGCAGCTACGTGTATGATGGAAACAATCGTTTGCTGGAAGTTGCGAAGGACGGTAAGACCCAGCTCACGTATACGTATGATGCGGTAGGTAATGTGAGGAGCTTGAAGGATAAAACAGGCTTTATCACCAGCTATACGTATGACAAATCGAGCAGAATGAGTACGGTAACGGCACAAGGGAAAACGACGTCCTACAGCTATGATGAGAACGGAAACCGTGCGTCTATCACTTATGCGGGTGGCGTGAAGGAAAGCTACACGTTCGATCGTAACAGCCAGTTGTTGAAGCTGGTCAATACGAAGGTGGACGGAGCCGTATTATCTGAATACAGCTATACGTATGACTTGTCGGGCAACCAACTCACGAAAACGGACAGCTACGGTGCGACGAATTATGGGTATGATGAAGTCGGCCGTATCGTAAAAGCGGAAGCCCCGGGCAAAACGACGGTCTACACGTATGACCGCAGTGGCAATCGGGAGTCGATGCTGGAGACGTATACGTCGGAGCAGCCGACAGGCTATACCGATCCGATCAGTAAAGCGGAGCTGACATATATCGTGAAGCGCAGCGAATATCTATATTCGAATGCGAACGAGCTGCTGCAACTGACAGAGCAAATGAAGGATGCAGCGGGCGAAGAGGTGCTGGAGAAGAAGGTCATTTCCTTGTTTGACAACAACGGGAATGAAGTGCGTCAGCAGACCAGCTATTTGCGTCCGCATAGCCGAGGGATGAATCAGGTAACGGGAGCGAATCCCTATGGGGATGAGCAGAACGAAGAAATAAGCAGCCTTCTGGAGAAGGTGAATAACACCTTTGACGGCTTCAACCGTCTGACACAAGCGATCAATGTTCAGGGCGGAGAGCGCTCGACGGTGGAATACACCTATGACGGGGACGATCTTCGGACGCAGAAAACGGTGCGCAGCTCGGTCGACGGCTACGCAGAGCAAGTCACGAACTACTTGTATGACCGTCAATACGTCATTTTGGAGACGGATAAAGTGGACGCGATCAGTGTGCGCTATGTGAAGGGCATTAACTATATCGCCCGAATCGATCAGACGGACAAGCTGTCGTATTTCCTATTCAACGGCCATGGGGACGTTGTTCAGACGGTGGATGAGCAGGGAACAATTGAGAACCAATATGACTATGATGTATTTGGTAGCCCGACCCTAACAATTGAGCTGTATGAAAGCACCATTCGCTACTCGGGAGAGTTTTACGATGCGGAAGTAGGGTTGTATTACCTGAGAGCGCGCTATTACGATCCGTATGTGGGGCGGTTTATATCCGAGGATACGTATAAAGGGCGGGCAAATGAGCCGTTGTCGCTGAATCGGTATACGTATGTTCTTAATAATCCGTTGATATATTGGGATCCGACGGGGCATTGGGCGGAAGGAGATCAAAAACTGAGTCAAGATTCTCAAGCGGAAATTGTTGATTTGACTACTCAGTACTATGCAGCTCAAACCAAAGAAGATAGGGCGGCGATTCATCAACAAGCAGAAGACATACGTAAAAACGACAATAAAAATTCAACAGCATCAAGTCCGAAACATGGTTCAGAAACATTATCAATTGCTCAATCCGCTAGTACTTATTTAACGACGAATAAATATTTTAATAAAGAAAGTTGGACAAATATTACTGAAGGCAAGGGTGTTTTGGAATTTAAACAACAAGATTCACAATCTTATAGAAAGTATTCTATAGAAAGTCCTGAATTACATGATAATTCCATTTTTGCAGGAAACTTCGAGAAAAAAGGTGTGTTAGGATCTAGTATTGGAAATCAAGGTGGATTACAGGTGCCAATACTTACACCTCTTAGAGTTTGTGAAGGGGCAGACAGTTGTAATCCTTCTCCAAAACTAAATGAAACTTATGTGACAAAGGAACAATTAAATCAGCTAGGTTTCAAGGATGTAACTGATAGTATGGTTAATAGTCTAAATGACACACTAGCAACATTTCATATTGATACAACAGAAAAAATTCAACATTTTCTAGCTCAAGTTTTACATGAGACAGGTAGCGGTTCAATTTTAATTGAAAAATACAATGGTGATCCTGAAAGCTATTTTTCAATGTATGATGGTAGAAATGGAAATACGGAAAAGGGGGACGGGGCGAAATATAGAGGAGCTGGATATATGCAATTAACAGGTAGAGACGTATATCAAGCTTTTGCAGATTATATGGGAGATCCTAAAATAGTAGATGAAGGATATGCGTATGTTGCCAAAAACTATGCATGGGAATCAGCGGGATTCTTCTGGGATGTATATAAAAAAATTAATCCCATTGCCGAAAAGGGTTCTTCTGCTTTGTTGGCTGTTTCTAAGAAAGTAAATGGATTTAACAGGAGTACAGGACTACCAAATGGTTGGGAGGATAGACAAAAAAAATATAAACTTGTTTTAAAGGTAATTAAGTGACAATCTATAAACTAAGTAATTTGAAGTGAATCAATGATAAGAAAACAAGCATCATTATTGAATTTCGATTTTAAAATGATCGGCGACGTTTATAATAACCCATGGCTGATTCGTGTTTACAGTGAAGTTACAGGACAACAGAATCAGCCATGATTCATAAAATTTTCATCAATATTGGCTTTTTTGGGGTTTATATCGAATGAGATAAGGTGACACTCCTCTAATATGCAGCATGATCTGTAGAATAATGCTAAAGAATTCCCTTAAGCAGAGAAGGCTCTGAGGTGAAATATATCAGATATACAAATTGCAAAGTCACTAGAATAGGAACGATGCTTTACTGGAATAAAGCTTCCTCGCTACTCGAAATGGGTAAATAGACTATGATTTTATATGGAGTGGTGGGCATGATATGCTGATTGGCATCGCAAAGTCTTTGTGCCTCGCGACTTTCGCGAGTACTCATGCCCGCAGAGGCTCCATGTCAAATCGCACTATCAGTCTAGAAAAGGTGGATTTAGCCACGGAGTATAGCGAAGAGCCAATATCATTCGAAACAATCTATCGAAATATCACACCGGACTTAGAAATCCATTGGGGAAAAAGCGTAAATATGTATAAAGAAGAGGTGCTACAATGTTTAAAAATCTAAGTTTTATTATTTTTCTTGTTTACACAAGTGCCCTATTAGCTGGATGTGGTAATAAATCGGCATCAACAGAACATGATCAACGAAACATAACTGTATTGGATAAAATAGGTAATTATGAAATGATTGATAAAGTATTTTCTAAACCAAATGTAGTTATTCACTATCCCCAGTTATCTGGATTAGAGAATAGTAATAAACAGGATATTATTAATCGTTTGATTCAGGATGATGCGTACGGATATCTTGGGAGATATTCTGATGAAGAAATCAGCGATTGGAGTGCAGACATTGATTATGAAATTACATTAAAAGACAGTAAGTATTTAAGTATACAATATTCTGGATACACTTATCATGAGAGGGCCGCTCATCCCGTTAATATGTATTACACAACCAATATAGATATTCAAGCAGAAAAACAGCTATCTTTAAAAGATATGGTACAGATAGATAATGGATTCATCTCTGCTCTGAAAGAAGGCAAGCTTCAGTCCCCTATTACTGAAGCTCAAGAGGAATTGGATAACCTTACAGATGAGGAATGGTTACAAATGCTTTTAAACGCAGATTCATTCTCATCCGGTACGTACAGCTATTTAACAAAGGATGCGATAGGAATTAGTGTTGAGGTTCCGCATGCAATAGGTGACCACGCCGAAATAGAAGTGAGTTTACAGAATGTTGACAGTAAATTGGAATGAAGATTTTGAAAGCAGAAATATAGGATTATTTATGTAGGGCTAGAGAGGCCCAGTGAATAGGATTATGTTAATGCTTGGCTTTTTAAGAGGAACTACGAAATACTTTTTTGCCTTACAGAAAGCCATTTTAAGAACCGCTGTACTTCTCAACAGATGGGGTTTATAAGTCAAGGTTGCGATATTCAAATAATGAATGGGTGTTTCCCTGGAGTGTCCTACCATCATAGTCCAGAATGGAATGATTAGAGTGAAAATCATTTTTAAGCCGACTTTTGGTATAATTAAGCACAATATGTCGGATGAGGATATCGCCGAATTGTTACAATTTTTCCTTGAAGACGGAGCAATGTTACTTTTCTCTTTTTATGAAAGAAATCTGCATTTGTACGATGAAGGTACACAAAAATTTATTTTAAACAGGTGTGTATTCAAAAATTCTGAATGGGTATTGCCGTGGAAGGAATCTATACCGCATTGGGATGATCCAAATAAGACTCCGCCGATCCTAATATGGTTCTCAGTAACGCAAAAAGAGGAAATGATTAAAGCAATCGAAATGGATCATTTATTTAGAAGTGTTGTTGTAAAGCAAGGTGCTGAATTTAAACAATATTCCAATGTCTTATTTCACCAAGAATATTATTCCTCTATGGATGAGGAGGACTATGAATATTATTTAGGTTTTACGAACAGAGATTATTTTCGTGTAACTTTATTAAATGAGATTAAACGGAGCATTAAGGAGAATGGAAAAATGTATATATGTATAGTTTGCGGGTATGATGGATTGGATTATCCGCAAAGGGATGAACTTGGATATGCAGCACAATGTATCTGTCCTTGTTGCGGATTTCAATCAGGTTTTCATGATGATGCTATGAACGAACCAATGACTATTGAAGAATTTAGGGATTTATGGATTAGAGAAGGTGCTGTATGGTTTAGTAATAGCAGGAAAAAACCGCAGCACTGGAGTCTAAAGGAACAACTCCAAAGAATAAATATTACGAAATAAATAAAGAACTTTGACCTGGGGAAAACCTAAGGTCATTTTTTTGATTCTGTGAAATAGTTTATGTAAATTCCAAAACCTACTAAAATGGAAGTAATGGAAAGGTTGAGAGAAGATATTCCGTCAATAATATAAGAAATGATGTCGGCATAAAAATAATCTCTGAAGAAGATGAGTTGCTGCTGGTAGCTCATGATACTTTAGCAGGACTTATTGGGATGTTTATTTTAGATGAATCCTCCAAAATAAATGTATGCCTAGAAGAATATTGGTCAATGAAAACAGATCATATGATGTCATTAGATAGAGAAGAAATATGGATTGGCTAGAAGGCGACTAATCATATAAAAGAGTGAATATTCGAAATGAGGATCTTTTATTGTTAATGGAACATTCCTAATCAGAAAAATAAAATAGCAGACGTGGAGGGATATCTATGGCTCCAGAGAAGCAGGCGTTAGAACAATTTATAAGCCTATGTGAGAATATATTTTCTGCTGAAGAATTAGAAGCTGTGAAAAATGTGATTGAATATTTAGAAGCAACCCCTCTAGAGAATAATATTGAAGACAATCAATCAATCGAATCCATTAATATATTACTTGCAAAAATAGATCTAGATGAACAACTGGAGCTTCATGGATTGCTGTCACCTAAAGCCTTAAGTAACATTTACAATGCTAGGGATAAGGTTGAAATGCACCCTCATGTGAAGGAGCATATTGCTTTCGCCTATTTTAGTGGAAAAATAGTGGAGCAGGGGCAAATCGATAAGCTGCTTTTTAATGAAATCCTGTATGAATATAAAGCGAATGGGTTCATTGGCTTAGAGAGTATTCTAATTACCGAAATGAAAAAAGACAGCTTAAGTTTGGCTCAAGTGATGGAACTGGAGCAATTTTTAAGCGGGAATGCTTTTCATAAGGAAGCAGAGGCCTTCAAATGTAGAGAAAAGGTGAGGTCGGGGGAGAAGCTCGGCGCCAATCAAGTCGTGAATCTAATCCATTTACGAGCATACCATGCTTTAGATTTTGCACTGGATCATGGAGCTATATCTGAAAATGGGCTAAAGGAATTCAAAGAGCCTACGGCATCTGAACGTGACAGGAAAATAAAGCTAGCCCTATTCCAGAAAGGAAGAACAATGATTTAATGGTTTGCTTATATGCAAAAAAACTAGTGGTCGATGTGTTGGTGAAACTGATTTTTTTGAAAGGGATGGGTAGGATGGCTATATACATAACGGGCGATATTCACGGATCAATCAGCGTTGGGAAACGTTTTAACTCTAAAAATTTTCCTGTCGGAAAAACGCTGACCAAAAATGATTATGTCATTATTGCTGGTGATTTTGGTTTGCTATGGGCGGGGAATCGAGAAGACTGGTATTGGCTGAAGTGGCTAACGAATAAACCTTGGACTACATTATTTATAGATGGGAACCATGAAAATTTCAATCTTCTTGAAGCCTATCCGGTTGAGGAATGGAAGGGCGGCAAGGTTCATAAAATTACGCCAAGCATTATTCATTTGATGAGAGGCCAGATCTTTGAGCTCGAAGGGAAAAAGCTTTTTACATTTGGCGGAGCAGCTTCACATGACAAACAATACCGCAAGGTTGACATCTCTTGGTGGGCTAGGGAAATGCCATCTTATGGGGAATATGAAGAGGGTCTCCATAACCTGGATCAAAGCTCATGGAAGGTGGACTATGTCATTACCCATACATGTTCAGCTGATGCTTTGAAGTGGCTATCCTTGAACTTTGAGAAGTTAAATCACGTAGACAATGATCAAATGCATGACTATTTCAATGAAATCAAAGGTAAGCTTGAGTATGAAAAATGGTTTTTTGGTCATTTTCATCATAATCAAGAGCTGCCAGAGCATCAACATTTGTTGTATGACGATATGATTAAATTAACGTAGTATGGAACAATTGATGTGGAATAGGATTGATGATAGGATGAGAAATTATCAAATTTCAAAGTATGATCCAAATTTAAGGGACAGTGCAGGAAGGTATACACCTGAGGACTGGATTGCAATTAGCGATATAGGGAAAGCATTTAATGGTGAAATTTTAACTAATGAACGTTACACGTCAGTAGAAGATAGTTACGTGAACGCCTTACTGATGATTATGGAATATATACAAATACCGTACCTTACAGTTAATCATATTCGGAAGAGTTTTAATGATACTGTCTTTGAACGTACGGCAAACAGATATAGTAAGCATTATAGCAGTAAAGATATTAAAGACACCTATTATATTTTAAAAAATGGAACAAAGTATACGGCTCAACAAATTGATCCTATTATTAGACTGTTGTTGAGGGAAGATGTAGGTATGGTAGTTTTCTATGAAGACAAGGTCAAAGTATTTATTGGATACGATTTTCTAATGGGAGTTCACACATTAAAATCGATAGAATCCATTATTCCCTCAATTGAAAATATGGGTTTGTTTGTAGAGGTGAATTGATAATAATATCTCTACCCATAAAGGAGAAAAATTAAATCAAGAGAATAAAGCTGCTTTTTGATATTACGTTCGTATTCAGTCAGGAATGAATGGTAAGATATAATAATTATTTTTCA
Organism: Paenibacillus sp. JT22N7; assembly: GCF_059383875.1. NCBI lineage: Bacteria > Bacillati > Bacillota > Bacilli > Caryophanales > Paenibacillaceae > Paenibacillus > Paenibacillus sp. JT22N7. Next base: position 4,330 of record NZ_JBXENY010000007.1, on the reverse strand, counting down.
GAGTTTAGTTATAAATAGGAGGGGGTATATACCATGGAAAATCAAGAGATATTTATGAAGAGGTATCTAAATCGAGGCATAAAAATAACTTTTCTCGATAACTTATATGTAATAGGGATATATCTTAATTATTATTACTTTAACAATGTCTTAGTCATATTACCTTCAGACGCTGAAGATGATACAAGGCTATTAATTCCATTGAGTGCAGTAAAAACGATAGAGCCTTGGGATTTAGAAGAACGTGATAGACTGGATGGAGTAGGATATTTAATAGACAAATAATAAAATATATATAGGTTGAAGTCCTAGGACAGGGAATTTGCGTGTGTAACAACTCCATACGTATAGCCCATTTACTTTTTTAAATGTCGTTTCTCTCAAATTTGGATAGGTTAATTTTATCTACTGCTAGGTTCTCCCTGTCTACGGCACTGCACTGTCTAATAACAAATAGCTTCAATCCTCCCTTCTACATCTGAATCAGATTTCTAAAAAAAGATAGAAATTACTATCTAATTCTCGGTCAATCTACCATTAGATTGGTGAAGGAGAGTGGATAAAACTTTGAATAAGTATCATTTTCAGGTCTCAATTAATGCTGAACAGTACTGTGATGAAGTAATTAATGAAATGGTAAAACTATTTAATATTTCAAACAAGGAGGCCTTGGGTCGGGTAAATAGACATTGGTCCGGGAATCGTTTCGATGATGAGAGTTTGTTGTTTCATATGCTGCCTGAAGAATGGGCAAATGATATTTATTATGGGGTAAACTCATTTTGGTGGAGAAAAGAGAAGAAGGACTTGATACCGCTGCCATTTAGTGAAGAGATATAATTTTAAGTTGTTCAATCAACCACATATGAGTTTAGAAACACTTAAGGAGGATATATGGGATCAACATTTACAGCGATTTTTCAAAATCAGGGATCTGACTTGGGGCTTGCTTGCAAAAAGCTCACTGAGATAATGCTAGATACATCACATGCTCAAGAGATTTGGAAATGGACCTAGGTATACCCTCTTAGAAGATGAACGGTTGCAAAATCGACTACGTAAGGATTTAAGCCGTTTTGGCAAAAGGTTTGGTCCCGCTACTTATTTGCCATCCGATTGTAAAGTTGATCCTTTATATAATATGAGGATGGAACGAACTTGGGAGGAAACGGTGAATGAATTGAATCATGAATTGGGCAGCCCGAAAAATCGCTGAAAGAGTTATTAGCATGTGTTGAAGGAAGAAGGGAACGCTGCGGTTATTACGTCGAGTTATTCTAATATGAAGTTATGAGCCGATTTTAGAAGTGAATCTTTATAATTGAGGGGTTAGCTATGGCTCTTCTGTTCCTTGACGTTTGAGCTTGCGGGATAGGTTGGAGTGATGACGCCCAAGCTTACGTGTAATCGCTCTAGCGAACCATCCCAATTGACGGAGTACTTCTAGCTGACTTCTCTCTCTTGTAGTAAAATATTGGTAACTCATGGCTGATTCTCCTGTGTAGGGGTAGTGTGGAACTTCATTTTACACACGAATCGGTCATGGGTCATTTTTATGTGTCGCACTTCATATTACAATTCGTCATCTACCTATGTAGCTATAATAATTTATTAGAAAGTTGGGGACATTTCGCATTAACTCTTAAATCATTTAATTCTATTGTGTAATTAAATTTTTTTGGTTTTAATCGACAAAATAGATTAATTATCGACAAATAATCTTATTAATCGACAAAATACCACCATTTCAAAAGATGAGATGGTGACTTATGATTGTTGAGGAAGTTATTGTTTCCATAAGTTAGAGCGCTTATATATGGCACCCCAAAGAGTTTGAAATTCAAAACAGTAAAAATGCGGTATCTGCTAATTGTCCTCAGATTACCTAAATAACCTCAGGAGTGTGAACGTATTGAAAAGAACTAAAATACTAATTTATTTGCTACAGACCGTTTTTTTTATTTTTATGCTTAGTATTAGTCATAGTAAAGCATTTGCAGCAGAAAATATTATCACGCCTAAAGAAACATTCGAAAGTGGGGCTTATGCTGGCACCAGCTACATTCCGATTGATGGAACGATTACCAGTGACCCGCAAAAAATAGTGAATGGGAGATATTCAGCGTTATTAAGTTCTCCTCCGTCAGAAGTCTGGAAAGAATTTAATTATACAAATTCTAGTAAAATTAAATTTGAGAAGAATACAACCTATTCTGTTACTTTCTCCTATAAATCAATCGAGATGAACCCCTCCGATGCTAATCGCTTTTTCTACTTTCTAGCTCGAAGCACTGATAATGATACTCAGGAGGACAAAGGATATATCACTTGGACGGATGAAGTCGGGAATAGCGGGATCAGAACGATGACTTTTACTATAGGAAATAAAGAGAATTACTATTTAATATGGGGGATCCACGCTGGAGGAGCACTTTCCATTGATGATATTCAGATTGTAAAAACCACTTCTGCCGGCAGCGAATCTTTCGAAAACGGTTCTTTTGCCTCCACTAATTTTTTGGCAGGCGATGGTGTGATTACAAATGATCCAGCCCAAGTAGTGAGTGGACAATACTCAGCGTATCTCAGTTCAAAGCGGACGGAAGACTGGAAGGAGTTCTCATACACAGACACGAATAAAGTCAAATTTGAAAAAAACACTAAATATAAAATCACCTTTTCTTATAAGTCGATTGATATGGAGGCAGCAGGAGCAGATCGCAGTTTTTATTTTCTGGCAAGGAGTACGGATAATAAAGAAGATAAGGGATGGACAACATGGAACGAAGTCAGTGGGAATAAGGGGAGTAAAACAGTAACGTTTACCACGGGAAACAAAGAAAATTACTATTTAATTTGGGGTATTTATAGAGGAGGAGCACTTTCATTAGATGATATAGAGATTACTAAGATGAATGAATCTTTTGAAAGCGGTACTTATACTAATACAATTTTTACTGCGGGTCATGGCGGCATCATTACAAATGATCCTGCGAAAGTGATTACAGGTCAATATTCCGCTTATCTTGAATCCCAGACAGGTGAGGTATGGAAAGAATTCTCCTATACTGATTCTGATAAATTCAAGTTTGAAGGAAATACAACGTATACAGTGACATTTTCCTATAAATCTATAGATATGGATGCTTCGGATAACGATCGTTTTTTCTACTTTTTGGCTAGAAGTACTGATAATTTGGAAGATAAGGGATGGATGACTTGGAAGGATTCTACGGGAAACAAAGGCAAGAAGACGGTTACGTTCACAACAGGCAGTAAAGCAAACTACTATTTAATCTGGGGGATACATCAGGGCGGGGCTCTATCGTTGGATGATATCAAAATTGAAAAAGTTAGTGAATCCTTTGAGCAAGGATCTTACAGCGCAACTAACTTTTTTCCGGTTTCCGGAATAATTACTAGCGATCCTGCAAAAGTAGTCAGCGGGTCATACTCTGCATTCTTAAGTAATACTGCAGCCCATGGAGGAAAAGACTTCGCGAGCACGGATACTAACAAAGTGAAATTTCAGCGTAATACGACCTACACCGTGAGCTTTGCTTATAAAGCAGTAGATATGCAGCCTAATGATAATAATCGTTATTTTTATTTTAGTGCCCGGGGAATGGATAATACTGAAATGAAAGGCTGGACTATATGGAATGATGTCACAGGCACCAAAGGAATGAAAACGGTAACCTTCACAACGGGGGATCAAGATAATTACTATTTGTTTTGGGGAATTCATGGGATGGGTGCACTCTCCATAGATGATATAATCATTCAACAATTAACAACTTATCAATATGATGATAATGGAAGATTAGTTCAAATTAGATTGGCGGATAATCAAGTGATTAGATACTATTATGACGAGAACGGAAATTTAATAACTACCAAGGTAGAGTGAAACATTTGAAAAATTACGAATTTTAGAATGTAGGAGAAAAATGATGCTAAGAAAATCAGCCTTTTTGTTTATTTACGTAATAATAGTTTTTATATTAGTTATTCCAGTTGTAGGAGCGAAATCAGGAACAAATTATATTTATAACAAAAATGGACAACTAGTTGAATTAACTGATTCGAACGGTACAATTGAGATGAAATACGATGAAAATGGGAATTTACTGAGTAAATCTATGATCGATAATCTATTATCTAATTCTGGGTTTGAGAATTATTCGAGTTCCGAGAATGCAGCAGATGGCTGGGATCGATATATGGCGTCAGGGGTCACGGGAACTTACGAAATCATCACTGCAGGGGTAGCCGAAGGACGACAAGCCCAGAAACTAACGGTAACCTCATTTCCTAATACTGGAGATGG